>JAHFLU010000020.1 GCA_023264615.1 bacterium
CGGATGATATTTCCCCATCACATCGCCAACGACCGCAGCAGATTTTCGGAATTTTGCCTGGCTCGTCAGTCCCATTTGCTGCATCGCAAATAAAATCCTGCGGTGCACCGGTTTGAGACCGTCCCGCACATCAGGAAGAGCACGCGAGGTAATAACCGACATCGCATAGTCGAGATATGAGTCCTTCATCTCCGTACTGATGTTGCGCACAATCACACCCTTTGCATCCTCCGGAATGCTTGTTGTATCCTCTTTTTTCTCGTCTTTCTTAGCCATATTCTATCGTTTCATCATAGCACAAAAATACTTTACCGAAAAGCTTTTAGATACCCTCGCGATCCACACAGTATATGATTGCATCGCCCCTCTCGCACGTTATACAATTCCTCTATGAGAAAAGAAGACCGTCAGTCAAGCGAAGCGGGTGTAACGCTCATTGAAATACTTTTTGTAGTTTTCATTGTTGCTCTGCTCACCACTGCAATTCTCGTGAGCGTAAACAGGTTTCGGATATCAGCCCGAGATACACAAAGAGTCGCTGCTATTAAACAGCTCGAGGTCGCACTCCGTCTCTATTACGATCGCAATAACGGAACATTCCCCACACCAACAGGACCGCTCTATGCAGGGTGGGAACCGAGCTTTGCAGCAAATTTTATGGAGTATCTTAACTCCTATATCGCAGTAGTCCCTACGGACCCGACCAACTCGGGGCCGCCTACGGGTATGTTATCGCCACGTCCTGATGGTACATTTTTCCTCGCGTATCAAAGATATGCGAGCGGTTCAACCTTTGGTTGCACCTGGACCAGCCCTTTCGCTGTACTCGGCTTTCGCACCCTTGAGGGAAACGGAGTAGCGGGTCTCCCGCAGGCTTCTTGTGGTGGAAACCCTACCTGTCCAAGCGGTGGCACTAATAATGTATGCCGAAACTGGTCAGATACCCTCGACTATTCGATTTTCCTCATAGAATAGGGGGGTTACAAACTTGGCTGCGATTCGAGAGATATTTCTCTACCTACCACTCAAGCGTTCCACCGACTTTGTATTCTGTCACTCGCGTCTCAAAAAAATTTTTCTCTTTTGATAGATCAATTGCTTCAGACATCCATGGGAATGGGTTATCAACATGATACTGTTTCGGTAGACCGATGCACTCTAGACGGCGATCCGCAATATGTTCAATATACTGTTTGAATCCTTGCGCATTCATGCCAAAAATGCCCCGCGGAAACACTTCTTTTGCATACGTGTATTCAAGCACCACACCGCGTCGGATGAGATCAACCATTTTTGCCTGAAATTCCTTTGTCCATAGTTCCGGCTGCTCCTTTTTGATTGTATTAATCATATTGATACCGAAATTGAGGTGCTGCGACTCATCACGCATGATGTACTGTATCTGCTCCGCAGAGCCAACAAGCTTATTCTGCCGCTGAAAACCAAACATCACTGCAAATGAGCTGTAGAAGAAAATGCCTTCGAGAATCACCGAAAAAACAATAATATTTTCCAGAAACTTCTGGTCATTCTCAAATGTTCCTGTTTTAAAATGTGGATCAAAAATACCTTCATTGAGGGAAAGTATTAAATTGTCTTTATTGTAGATAGCATTCACGGTGCGATACATATTGAAGATTCGCCCTTCGTCCATACCAAGGCTCTCCACAATGTATTGATACGCATGTGTGTGAATCGCTTCTTCATATCCCTGCCGGAGCAAATACATGCGACATTCGGGCGATGTGACATGCTTATACAGAGCAAGTACGATATTGTTTGCTGCGATGGAGTCCGCTGTCGTAAAAAATCCAAGTACCGTCTCAAATGCCTGGCGCTCTTCCAGTGAAAGCGCAGTCGGTGAGCGCCACTGTTCAATATCCTTTTGCATACCGATCTCTGTCGGCAGCCAGTGATTTGCATTGCCGGTATTATACGCATCCCATGCAAATGTGTGCCGCATTGGATACAGCTGGATCACATCCGCATCTATACCATTGATCACGCGTCGCTGATTAATATCTACTGGTTTTTCGCTTTTAGTAATGGGCATTTGTTTTTTTACTATTTTAGAACGTACGCACTTGGATGCAGTTCGAGGAAAAACGAGAAGCGGAGCAAGCCGTATTCCTCATACGGCGACGCGAGCATCGCACGTTTTGACAAAGAAATGCGCCAAGTGCGTACGTTCTATATTTTATAAACATGTCACGTAATTTTTAAAACCTATCCATCAACTAAGGGCTAAAATCACCCTTCACAGGATTCACAGAGAGCATCTTCCGCATGATGTATCGTGTATTGCTGTGGCTCTGCGCCATGAGCACGCATCGTTGTCGCACTAGCATGTACGGCAACAGAATCTTCTACCATGATAGGAGTGGGTGTTTGGACAACGATGGGCTTCTCCTCTCCCGTAGATTCGGTATGTTTCTCGCGAAGGTGTGTTGCGCCATAAGAGGTACTCACTGTTGATTTCTCCGCTTGTGAGATCGCGAGTGTACGCAGATAGTACGTTGTTTTAAGTCCCATCTCCCAAGCCATGAAATAGACATCGCTCAACGCCTTGCCGGACGTACTGCGAAAGAAAATATTCAGCGATTGGCTTTGATCGATCCATCTCCCACGATATGCCGCTGTTTTGATGAGCCATTTTGGCTCGACTTCAAAGACTTCTTTATACTTGCGCTTAAGATTACTAGGGATAGTCGGAATATTCTGAATGCTTCCATCGTGATATTTAAGAAGCGTCAGCATATCCTCGTTCCAAAGGTTAAGCGCATGCAAATCTTGAATAAGATACTTATTGACTACCGTAAAATCCCCCGCCTGATTCGATTTTACATAGATATTTTTATAGATTGGTTCAATCGTCGGAACACAGCCCACAATATTCGCCGTCGTCGCCGTCGGCGCAATCGCCATGCAGTTGCTATTCCGCATCCCAAAGCGCCTGATATGCTCGCGCACAATCCCCCAGTTGAGCCGCTCTATTTTCGGCACCGGAATTGATACGCCACGCTCCTCTTCAAGGAGTGCAATCGTATCTTGAGGAAGAAGCCCTCTATCCCATTTCGATCCTTTATAGGTACCGTAGGGACCACGCTCTTTCGCCAATTCGGAAGAACCAAGGATTGCATAGTACGAGACGATTTCCATGCTCGTGTCAGCAAATGCAACCGCTTCATCCGAATCGAAGTGTATGCCGAGCATATACAACGCATCCTGGAAACCGCGAATACCGAGACCAACGGGACGATGTCGTAAATTGGAGCGTCGTGCATCCGCTGTAGGATAATAATTGATATCAATAACATTATCGAGCATACGCATCGCAATACGGGTCACACGCGAAACCAGTGCTTCGTCAAAAATGCCATTCACGATAAATTTTGCAAAGTTGAGCGAGCCAAGATTGCATACTGCAGTTTCATTTGCCGACGTATTGAGCGTAATCTCTGTGCACAGATTTGAGGCATGGACAACGCCAACGTGATCCTGCGGAGAACGAATATTGCAAGGGTCTTTGAATGTCACCCAGGGATGCCCTGTTTCAAACAGCATTGCAAGAATCCTCTTCCAAACTTCAACAGCCGGTACTCTGTTCCAGAGCTTCATTTCCCCCCGGTCGGCACGCTTTTCATACGCCAAATAGCGCTCCTCAAACTCTTTCCCATAAATCTCATGTAAATCCGCAACCTCATCCGACGAAAAAAGCGTCCACTGGCCATTCTCTCGTACGCGCTTCATAAAAAGATCAGGAATCCATGCTGCTGTGTCCATGTCGTGTGTTCTACGACGCTCATCGCCCGTATTTTTGCGCAATTCGAGAAAATCAAATATATCGTAATGCCAAACTTCAAGGTATACACATGCCGCGCCGCGCCGTCTTCCGCTACGATTAATCGCAATAGTCACATCGTTTGCAATCTTAAGGAAAGGAATAACACCCTGGCTTTCTACGCCCGTACCCCGAATAAAAGACCCTGTGCCCCGAATATTCGTCCAATCGGTACCGATACCTCCCGACCACTTCGAGAGCTGTGCATTGTCGGAATATGATTTAAAAATGGCCTCAAGCGAATCAGGGACAGTGTTGAGATAACAGGATGACAACTGTGGTTTCGTTGTACCAGCGTGAAAAAGTGTCGGTGTTGAGGGCGTGTAATAAAATTCCGACATGATGTCATAAAAAGAACGCACCCAAGACTCTTGTGACTCTCGCGACTCAAGCAAAGCAGAACCCATAGCGACGCGCATCCAAAACATTTGTGGCGTCTCAAGAAGCTCTTTCGTATCATCGTTACGGAGAAAATAACGGTCAGCAAGCGTTTGTAAACCCAAATATTCAAAGAGATAGTCCCTCTCAATCACAAGATCCTTTGCAATCTTCTCAAGGTTAAATGAGAGCAGGCGTTCGTCGAGACGCTGAAGCGCAACAGCTTTTTTTATATTCTCAACAAAAGCTTTGCGGTATGCCTCTTCGAAATTACCCTGTTGCACATAATCCTTTCCCATCACCTCCTTATTGATTTCATCGAGAAGAAGACGTACCGCCAATTTCGAAAACACCGGGTCACGCTCGATCATCGAACGCACAACCATAATCAGAATACGCGTCACCTCCTTGCTTGTGATACCATCATACACTTCGTTCTGGCACTGCAGCACAATTGGCTCAATATCAAGAGCAATGCCCATCTTTCTCACATGGTGCACAAGCGTCCCGCGCAACTTTTCCAGTGAAAACGACTCTTTTCTGCTATCACGCTTAATCACCATAAGCTGCTTCTCCTCGATGCGCTCGATTGTTGCCTGCTCCCGCTCTTTTTTATGCTGGTACCGATAGAGAATATAGTGTTTCGCCACCTTGAAAAAACCGCCCTCCATGATCGTACGCTCCACAATATCCTGCACACCCTCGACTGTTGCCTCTGCACCCGGCGCAAGCGCTTCTTCAAGTGTACGCACAACAAGATCGGTCATCTCCTGCAAGCGTTCCGTTGTAATAGGCGTCTGTTCGGAAACAAACGCCTGACCCATTGCGTGCATAATCTTACGTGAATCAAATGCAACAGAATTCCCGTTACGCTTTTTTATTGTATGCAACATGTCGAAACTTTTTTGTAAATAAAATAATAGAAACAATCGCTGCCAACCACGATTCGCCAAACTCCGTCAAAAAAACTACCTCGAAAGGTAGTGGCCTAAGACGACCAGCACCTGATACAAGCCATAGCCTCAAAATATCAAAATACACTGCGGCATAATGGAAAAATATCGTGTGCAAATCTCTACAAAATATGATGGAACTGCGCCTCTCTCGTATCGCAACCGCAACAATAGGTAAATTATACACCCCCATTTTTTTTATAAACCTGTGGATAATTTTTTCTGACACATGAAATTTTTTTGGCAAATTGCTGAACAAAAAAAGCGCTCCTTAGAGCGTTTTTTTTGTTGACTTTCTGTCCAGAATAAATTAGGACGTACGCACTTGGATGCAGTTCGAGGAAAAACGAGAAGCGGAGCAAGCCGTATTCCTTATACGGCGACGCGAGCATCGCACGTTTTGACAAAGAAATGCGCCAAGTGCGTACGTCCTAGAAATATTATTCTCGCTCATAGACAGATTTTGTTCCGTCAAAAATACTCCCCACAGCATGCTCTACTGCTTGCAGGGGAGATGCACTTTGGTCGCGGCTCTCCAGTGTTTGACTCGTTGCAACCTTTGACGTATCTGTTCGTGTAAACGTCATCATCCAGACCCCAAAAATGACCAGCGTCACAAGCGTGGAAACCGAAAAGGCAATGCTCGTCCGCTTTGCCACCGATGCCTGCTGCAAATTTTCAATAAAGTGTATCATGGTAAGAAAATTATATACTAGATTTCAAGCTTAGTGAATATTCCATCCACATTTGACATAGTTTGAGAAGTTCAAGCAGAAAGTACGACAATAGAGCTTGACGCCTCAAGAACATCCTTCTTTTTTAGGGTCAGTTTGTCAACGGGCTTTATATCCTCGGCACCTCCTTCTTTAAGAAACTGCCGTAAGACCTGATCTTTCTCATCAATTCCCCCAAAATGCATGGGGATAATAATCTTTGGTTCGAGCGAAACCGCAACCTCGTGTCCATCCGAAGCATTGAGTACATCACCTCCGCCAATGGGCACAAAAAGCACATCAACTTCACCAATCATCTCACGCATCTCTTTTGAGATCTGTTTGCTCGCGAGACCGGACAAAAAACAGAGACGAATTCCTTCAAGCAAGAGCCAGTACGCCGTCATGTAGGGCTGTTTTTCATTTCCCTCGCCTTTAAGCCCTGTACCTTTCACAAAAATGCCTCCAACCTCATACTCACCGGGGCCCGAAATAACAAAAGGTTTCTTATCCCCATGCGTGACCATTTCAACACCATTTTTGTCCTTGTCGTTCTCTGCGCCGACAAGCACAATATCGGCACCAAAACGCGTCTGTTTCAGAGCAGACTGTTTTGAGATCGGGTTTACAGCAATCACCGTGTCGCCAAATTGCAGCTTGAAAAACTCGTGTCCGTAATACGTTATGACCATCTGACAAATATAACACATTTATATTCAAGTATCTATACGCGGCATACCAAAAACATATCGAGGACCGTCAGCTGCTTGCAAAGAGCGTTGATCCCAGATACAATCGCTTGGTGAACACAACAAGGAGACTCTCCCTGCTGTTGTTTTTTTAGTTATCAGCTCTACAGAAGCTAACACTGCAACGTTTCATGACCTCAAACGACACGGGCAACACTTCTGTATTTAGTTTATGAAAGAAGAAAAAACTATTCCCGCAGGAAACATCGTCGAAACAGCACAGGAACGCGACGAAAAAGAAAGTGACTCGAGTGACGAATCAGCCAAAGATGAAGAAGGTAAAAAGGGCGTTCTCAAGAAAAAGAAAGTAGAGGGTCTCATGGGTAAACTGCTTGCAAATACCTCATACACCATTGCAATTGGAGAGCTCGTCGAAGGACCGGTAATCGCGATAGACAAAGCTGCACTGTACATAGATCTGCCGCCTTACCGTACCGGCGTTATCTACGGCCGCGAGTTCATTAACGCTCGTGACGTTATCCGAAAAGTACACGTCGGCGATATGATCGCTGCAAAAATTGTTGAGGAAGAAAATAAGGACGGCTATGTTGAGCTCTCCCTCAAAGAAGCGCGCCAAGCGCTCATTTGGAGCGAAGCCGAGACACTTATCCGCGACAAGAAAGTCATTGAATTACCGATCAAAGAAGCAAACAAGGGAGGTCTCATACTCGAGTGGCAAGGTATACAAGGGTTCCTCCCCGCCTCACAGCTCAAGGCAGAACACTATCCGCGTGTCAAAGATGGGGATAAGGATAAGATCCTTGAAGAACTTAAAAAACTCATTGGAGAAAAAATTTCTGTATCAATTCTCTCGATCCTTCCACAGGAAGGCAAACTTATTTTCTCTGAAAAGAGTGGTGACCATGTCGAAAAGCAGGAAATTATCGATAAATATCAGATCGGCGATGAAATTGAAGGGGAAGTTACGGGAATCGTTGACTTCGGCGTCTTTGTGAAGCTTGAAGAGGGTCTTGAGGGCCTCGTACACATCTCTGAAATTGACTGGTCGCTTGTCGAAGACCCGCGCAAACTTTTCTCGGTCGCAGAGAAGATACGTGTCAAAATCATTGAAATCAAAGACGGTAAAATATCTCTTTCGATCAAGGCACTCAAAGAAAATCCGTGGACAGATGCTTCAAAAAAATATAAAAAAGGAGATCGCGTGAGCGGCGTCATCATCAAGTACAACAAACACGGTGCACTTGCGAGTATCGAAGAAGGCGTTGCCGGCCTCATTCACATCTCTGAATTTGCAAGTGAAGAGAAGCTCAAGCAAACACTTGAACTCGGCAAGAGCTATCCTTTCATTATCACACTCTTTGATGCAGATGAGCAGCGTATGGCACTCTCCTATCAGAGCGCCCAGGAAAAAGCTCCGGAGACGCCCGTGCGAACAAGGGCAAAATAAACACAAAAATACTCCCCATGGGGAGTATTTTTGTGTTTATGCTTAATGCTGCATACTTGCCGCTTTCATCCAGCCATGCTCAATGATACCGAGCAATAATGTATCAACATGCTTTGCGATTTTTTTGTACTCCGCCTCTTCACTCCCACCAATCGTACCAAGAAGAAAGTCGAGGACTTTCTTCTCCCCTTTCGGCTTGCGAATCTTCCCCGTAGAGGTTATTGGACTCACACCAACACGTACACGAATAAAATCCTTTGTTTTCAGGCCATTAATGACTGATTCAAGGCCATTATGTCCTCCCGAACTCCTCCCAAATGATATTTTTGCATACCCGCGCGGCAAATCGAGATCGTCATAGATGACAATAACATGCTCAATTGCTTTTTTCGTTTTTGCAACGAGAGGAGCACAGAGGCCTGATTGATTCATAAATGTCTGCGGAAAGACAAGTACCACGGTCTCACCGTTTATGTCTCCTTTACTCATGAGCGCATGTTTTGTCTTATCATTCTTCCATTCAGAAAAACCGTGCGCAACACGAAACGCCTCAAGCATCCTCGCTCCGATATTATGTCGTGTCTCTCTATATGTATCTCCCGGATTGCCCAACCCAATGAATGTATGCCCCATACAGCGCAATTGTACATCGAATTTTTACTTTCGAAAACAAAAATATTGAGAAACTTGCTTGCTGAAAATCGCAGGAGTACAATGTGTGCACTACGCGTGTGTCGTGTACAACAAACCACACACGCACTTTTCAAAACATGACAGAACAGAACACGCCGGATGAACAGAAAGAAGAAAAGCAAAGTCTCGGAGCGTTTTTCCTTGAGATTATCAAGTTTGCTCTCATTGCCGTCCTTGTTGTCATCCCAATTCGCCTCTATATCGCACAACCGTTCATCGTGAACGGTTCGTCGATGGATCCGACATTTGCAACAGGGCAGTATCTCATCATCGACGAACTCACCTACCATATGAACGAACCAGAGCGGCTCGATGTTATTGTCTTCAAATTTCCGCGGGACCCACAAAAGTATTTTATTAAGAGAATTATTGGACTCCCTGGTGAAACAGTGGCCATTACAGGGACCGCTGTCACGATCATCAATAAGGAAAACCCCGAGGGTACGACGCTCCCTGAGCCGTATGTAAACGAAAACAATTTGCGCAATAATACGCTCAAAATAACCCTGCGTGATAGTGAGTATTTTGTCATGGGCGACAATCGTGCCGCCAGTTTTGACTCGCGCGACTGGGGACCTCTTGATCGAGGCCTCGTCGTCGGTAGAGCTTTTGTTCGACTTTTTCCCGTTCACAAACTTGCCCTATTCCCCGGCAAGATCGCCGAATAGGAAAAAGTTCTTTACAACTAATCTGCTCTCGTTCGTGAGATATGCTTAAAAACCGAGGCAAAAGACTTGATCCTAGCCGTATTCTTGAAAAAGCGGTCGACGTAGCAACGTTTTATGGGTTCCGGCCCTACACAGAAATCCTTGAACCATTAAAGGTCGTGACAAACGCACGTCCTGTCTGTATACCTGTCGATAAAGTACGCTACATCGACACCGGAAAAAAGCAAGGTTCTGTTATGGAGACCTATCTACGAAACGAGGGAATCCGGCGTGAAGATCCAAAACTCCTCTACTTTTACACGCAACAGCGAACCAAGGAAAAAGAGAGTAGTGCTTCCGGCCGGTTTAATCTGGAGATATTTGGATTAAACAAGAGTATCGGCGAAGCCATGATTATACGTGTATGTCTTTCTATTCTTGAAGAAGTCGGCCATACAAACACGTCCGTTGCCATCAACAGTATCGGCGACCGTGAATCGCTTGCACGATTTTCCCGTGAATATTCCTCATATTACAAGCGTCGGGGACTTGAACTTCATGCCCAATGCAGAGAAAACCTTAAGAAAAGCTTTTGGAAAATGTTTTCCTGCCGAAATGATCGATGTGTTTCTATCCGCGAAGAAGCTCCACAGTCAATTGGTTACTTGAGCGAAGCAAGCCGACAACATTTCAGAGAAGTCCTTGAATTCCTTGAAGTCATGCAGGCCCCCTATGAGATTGACAATAACCTCATGCGCGATACCGATAAATTTTGCGAAACAATCTTTGAAATCCGTCATATTATTCCCTTTGTTGATAAAGCAGACACCCCCATATCGGAAGTCCTCGCGCACGGAGGGCGATACAATTACCTTGCGCGGCGAATCGGCGGCAAGAAAGACATCCCCGCTGTCGGCATTTCCATTTCACTTGAAGCAGCATCGAACCCGGAAAAATCTCTCCATCGCAGCAAAAAGAAGCCGCGTGTATATTTCATACAGCTTGGCTATGATGCAATGCGTAAAAGTTTCCCCGTCCTCGAAATCCTTCGCAAAACAAGCATCCCACTTCTACAGTCCCATGGTGCAAATCAGCTTATGGGACAACTAAGCATTGCCGAGAAGCTTGCGATTCCCTACACCATGATTATGGGGCAACGCGAAGCCGTTGACGGCACAGTCATCATGCGCAACACTGCTTCCCGCAAACAGGAAACGATACCTATTACAGAACTGTCAGCACATCTCGAGAGGCTTACCTGGTAAACTATACATCTGGTCGGGGAAGTTAGGAGTTAATTTGTTTTGTTTGACTGATACTGCAAGACCTATATTTCATTTGAGACAATAAAGTAGTCAGCCTATAGGCTGACTACTTTATATTTTGCACAAGTTACTCTTTTCGCGCCACATCGGCAAGAATTCTCATAATTTCTCGTACAGCCCTTCGAAATGAGGCTTTTGAAAACCTACCTTGAGATATCTGCGTTGTATTCTTTCGTAAATAGAGAAATTTTCCTGGAGCATATATGATGTTACCATCCACAAGAATCGGACCGCCGAGAATGCCCACAGGGTAAACGTCTATGATATTCCAGTTTACAGTTCTAATCCAAGAATGTTGATAGTGCGGGTAAAAATACCCATCGATACATGAGACAGGAAAAACTTTTCCAACCGCTCGTGCAAGCATATGGCATGAAAGCTCTACTTTTTTCCCAGCCTCGTCTGTGCCAAGATCAATATCAGGAAGTCGATGTACTGCATCTCTAATATTCTCAAAAAGAGTAATATCAGACTGTGGAATGAGCCTAACAACATACGGGGTCATACTATCTCCTTAAAACTTACGATGTTTTTCCCAGTACAATGTATATGCATAGCCTCATAAAATCAACTCAAGGTCGTATCAAAGATGCGAATTAAACCGTAAACTTGTCAACTGCTCTCATACATGCTACGATGTTCGCACCATGATTAACGTAGAGGTAGACAAGACTGCGAATGAAAGCAACGCAAGTGTCATCAGGCGTTTTACCAAACGCGTCCAGGGTGCAGGCATCCTCACCCGTGTACGGCGTATCCGCTACAAGAAGCGCGAACCATCAGCATATACAAAAAAGAAATTTGTTCTCAAATCAATTGCCCGACGCGCCGTTATTGAAGAGCTCGTAAAGCTTGGCAAAATGCCAGCAAACCCGCGAGATGCAGCCCATAAATGGCAAAAACCGAGTACCAATGAAACAACGTGAATCGACATGCCTCATAAAGAATACAACAAAAGGCAAGCTTCCCAGCTTGCCTTTTGAGCGCATAAAAAAAGATATTGTCGGTGCAAGC
The DNA here is from genome assembly GCA_023264615.1 of bacterium. Taxonomy (GTDB): domain Bacteria; phylum Patescibacteriota; class Minisyncoccia; order Phycocordibacterales; family VMGT01; genus VMGT01. The sequence continues at coordinate 11,722 of JAHFLU010000020.1, forward strand.
TATGAGTTAAGCCTTGTTTTCGTTACTGCAAGTCGCGGACGTACGCTCAACAAAACCTACCGTCGTAAAGATGCTCCGGCAAACATCCTTACCTTTCCGCTTGATGATTCCCTCGGTGAAATCTTTATCACGCCTTCCGAAGCAAAAAAGGATGCACCTAAGTTTGGACGTACCTATAAAGAATTTCTCGCTGATCTTTTTATCCACGGTCTTTTTCATTTGAAAGGAGACGCGCACGGGAGTAGAATGAAAAGACACGAAGCAAGCGTGCGGAGGAAATTTAATCTGGAATAATTCATTTTCCTTTTTTCTTCGTATGGAGAGCGATAGTATCGCTCTCCATACGAGCGTCGTTTATGGTGTAATCCCCTCTTTGTACACTCCCTCATGCCAAGAAACATTGTCACTGGAATTGATATAGGCACCCACCGCGTTAAGGTCGTCATCGCTGAACGATCTCTCGAAAAAAACCGTGGTATTCCGCATATCATTGGCAGAGGGCTTGCAGAAACAAAAGGTTTACGCCACGGATATATTACGAATACGCATGAGGCCGTACGCAGTATACGCGCGGCGATTTCTGCCGCCGAGCGCAAAGCTGAAGTACAAGTCAAGCGAGCATATATATCGATTGGCGGGATCAGTCTCGAGTCAGCAATAGCAACCGGCAGCACAATTATTTCGCGCGGGGATTCCGAAATTACCGAGGCAGATGCCGAACAAGCAATCCAAAATTGTGAACAAGCAATTCCACAACACACCTCTATCAACCGCAAAGTCATTCATGCAATCCCACTCCAGTATAAAATAGATGGAAAAACGGTTTTCGGACGGCCGGTCGGCATGAAAGGAGTTCGTCTTGAGGCGCGAACCCTCTTTATCACAGCGCTTGAACAGCATGTCAACGACATGATCCAGGCAATCGAAGAAGCAGGGGTTGAGGTACTCGATGTCATGGCCGCACCGATTGCCGCATCACTCGTCACGCTCTTGCAACCGCAAAAGATTGCTGGTGTCGTCCTCGCAAATATCGGCGCAGAAACTGTCTCTATTGTCATTTTTGAAAACAATATTCCCGTGTCACTTCAAGTGTTTCCGTTTGGCTCTACCGATATCACGAATGACATCGCTCTCGGCTTTAAAATATCACTTGCCGACGCCGAGACGCTCAAAACCGGAACAGGCCCTGCACAAAACGCACGCAAACATTTTGAAGAGATTGTTGCTGCACGTGTTTCGGATATCCTCGAGCTCATCGAAGCGCACTTGAAGAAAATCGGAAAAAACGGCCTTCTTCCGGCGGGTATTGTCTTCACCGGCGGCGGCTCTTCTCTTCCCTTAATCGAAGATAGAGCAAAAACCACACTCAAACTACCCGTCCGCACTGCGATCCCCAGCCTCGCGCAAAATAATGACGGAGATTTCTCCGATATCATTTGGCCTGTTGCCTATGGACTATGCCTTTTTGGCTTTAGTACTAATGATGAACAATCCATGGGTATCCGTATCGCCAAACAAACAAAAAACAAAATACTTGAATACCTGAAAAAATTTTTACCTTAAACTGGGTTTGCCTTAGAAAACCCCGAAACAAAGGGGTATTTTTTTGTATTGGATGCAAGGATAATCAAATCTGTCAAGAGTTGATTATCCACACTCCTGTGATACACTTTGGACACGAACAAATCCGTGTCCGTTTTCTATGCCTAAAGTCATACCAGAAGTAGAAGCATTCGCCCGCATCCGCGTCGTTGGCGTCGGCGGCTCTGGACGCAATGCGGTCAACCATATGATCAACTCCAAAGTCAAGGGGGTTGAATTCATGGTTGTGAACACGGATGCACAAGACCTCCACAACTCTCTCGCTAAAAAGAAAATACATATCGGAAAAAATCTTACAAAGGGTCTCGGAACAGGCATGAATCCCGATATGGGACGCCGTGCCGCTGAAGAAACTAAGGAAGAAATCCAAGAAGCACTGAAGGGTGCAGATATGGTTTTTATCGCCTGTGGCATGGGCGGCGGTACCGGTACGGGAGCAGGCCCGGTCGTTGCGGCCATTGCGAAAGAAATGGGTGCACTCACGGTCGCCGTCACTACGAAACCCTTCAGTTTTGAAGGCGCACAGCGGCTGCGCCTTGCGAATGACGGTCTTGCAAATCTTCGCGCAGAAGTAGATGCCATGATTGTCATCCCGAATGATAGGCTTCTCTCGATTGTCCAAAAAGAAACAACGTTCAAAAATGCATTTGCTATGTGTGACGAGATCCTTAAACAGGCCGTGGAGGGCATTTCAGATCTCATTACCGTTCCCGGCGTTATTAATGTTGATTTTGCTGACATCCGTTCAATTATGGAAAACGCGGGATCCGCTCTTATGGGCGTTGGTCTTGCAAATGGCGAGAAACGGGCTTCCGAAGCTGCGCGTGATGCCATTAATTCACCGCTGCTTGACCTTTCGATCAACGGCGCAAAGGGCGTTCTCTTTGCCATCGCCGGTGGCGACGATCTGACAATGATGGAAGTACAGGAAGCCGCAAGCGTCATTACTGAATCCATCGATCCCAATGCTAAAGTTATCTTCGGTGCAATCAAGGATGAAAAACTCAAGAAAAACGAGATCAAAGTTACTGTTATCGCCTCTGGTTTCCCTGAACTCAATATTCCTGATCAAACGCAGGCTGCATCTTTTAAAACCGTCGGCAAAAATGTTCCTGAAAAGATCCAGTTCATGACAAAAGACGACATTGCTGGCAAGATATTTAATTCAATGCCGACACCGCCGCCGACCGCCCCAAGAGTGTCACCGCCAACGATGGAGAAAAAAAGTGATATCATCCAGCAACAAAAACTTGAACCAACTCCTGCTCCTGAAACGTCTGATGAGGAGGACGACTGGAGTGCCGTTCCTGCATTTCTCCGCCGCTCAAAACTTAAATAGCTTTCTGCCCTAAAAAGAACTCCTGTGGTTCTTTTTTCGTTGATAGATATGTTAAAATGAGAGAACTTTATACAAATCATATTCACATATGTACGATTTAACAATCATCGGCGGAGGACCTGCAGGAGTAGGTGCCGGAGTGTATGCGGCACGTAAGAAATTAAAGACACTTTTTCTTACTTCCGCAGCTGACAGCGGCAGCCGCGATTTCGGCGGACAGAGTGTTGTCTCCGAAGACATTCAAAACTGGATCGGGACAGTTTCGGTTTCGGGCGTTAATCTTGCCAAAATGCTTGAAGACCACTTGCGGGCATATGCAACTGATGTCATTGATATTCGCGTCGGAGAAAAAGCAACCGCAATCTCTAAAATCGATCGGATTTTTACGGTAACGACCGACAAGGCTTCGTATGAGTCAAGATCAGTCCTCGTCACAACAGGAAGTCATCGCAGGAAACTCACTGCCCCTGGCGCAGATATGTTCGAGCATAAAGGAATTACCTATTGCGCAAGCTGCGATGGCCCTTTGTTTGCTGACCGCGATGTCATTGTTGTCGGCGGCGGCAATGCAGGCTTTGAAACAGCGGCACAGCTTCTGGCATATACAAAAAGCGTCACGCTGCTCGATAGCACCGATAAATTCCGCGCTGACCCAATCACTGTTGAAAAAGTACTTGCGAATCCAAAAATGAAAGGGGTTTTAAATGCGCAAATCGAGAAAATCGAGGGAGACAAATTCGCCACATCACTCACATACAAAGACACGGTGACGAGCGCACTCAATACAATTCCGACAGGCGGTATTTTTGTCGAAATCGGCCTGGTCCCAACGACATCCTTTCTCGAAGGTGTCGTCAACCTCAATGAACGCAAGCAGGTAGTCGCTGATCCAAGAACGCAGCGCACAAACGTCGAAGGTATCTGGGCTGCGGGAGACTGCACCGATGTTCTCTATCATCAAAACAATATCGCTGTCGGCGATGCGGTACGCGCACTTGAAGATATCTATATCTATCTCTCGCGCACGTAGCTGAATGTTTATTCACCAAACGAAGTCGGTAAACGTCTAAGAGCCTGTCTACGATCTCCATTTCGACTACAATTTTCCAAATTTTTGCTAAAAAATGTGCAATTCTTTTTGATGAATCTCGATTCACCTCATCAAATTGCTCATTTTTTATCTCAAAATTTGAAAAATTCGTCTGGAAAGCGAGATCGCAGACAGGCTCTAAAGAAAACAAAAAAGTAAAACGCCGCCGACAGTATAGCCGGAGGCGTTTTTTCTAGACTCTACAAGGCTCTAAAAAGGACATTACTCCTTGTCCCTCATCACAACGGTGTGCCGTGTAGGAAAGTTACGTACAAAACGTACCTCTCTTCCTCCCCAAATAACTCCTGTGTAATAGGTGTTGTAGAACCATCCCAACCTGTCGTCCTCTGTACTCAAGTTCATGCGTGCAACGATATATACCGCATCTGGAACAATCACCTTCGTGATTCGGATGTAAATCTCTCCTTCATCTTCACGATATACATCTCCTGTCTGGAGAATAAACTTCTCGCTCCCGACGCGCAAATGCCATTCGGCGTTTCCATTGCGAGGATGCACCCCTTTGCGAAAAGCTCCTTTCACATATCGTTCAGGATGCTCTCGCACCAGACACTCCATGATTTCTCTTGTTTCCAAAAATATCTGTGCAATCCTCGCTCGGCCGTATTCCTCCGCACGCGCAAGCCATAATTCTTTGTCATCTGGATGCAACAAAAGCCTTGGGATAGAGGGCAACTCCGGACGAACAATGTCCGTTGCTTGGAACTTCGCACTATTCGGCACGGTCGCCCGCACATCACCAATGTGTATCCTCGAATTCCACATTCCCCAACCGGGGAGTACACAACGATAAGAGCGTTCGTGATTCGGATCGGTCAGATAGAGCACTGCCGCATCGTCACCTTGCAGAAGTTCCGTATTCCAAGCAATGTTGATCCCGGATGCAAGCATCTCTTTTTCTGCCTGCCATGCCTTGAGCGCAGCCGCGTGCCACTTTTCTTGGCGTTTCTTTGCAAGCGCATTGCCGCG
>JAHFLU010000074.1 GCA_023264615.1 bacterium
CTCCTTTCGTGAGTGTATACCAGAATCTCAAGTGCTGTCCAATAGCACCCGCATTCCACCATCAACTACCTTTGTGTTTCAGGAAGTATCTCCCCTTTCGGAGCACCTTCCGCTTTCGGGCATCTCCGAAACACGTTCTTCAAACGATCCAAGTACGAATCACTGTAGTATTCCACGCCAAATTCATCGGTATGCCGTATGCAGCGTGCTGGACGCGTATCCCCCTCATACAGCGTCGGGGTTCGATTCTCGTTTAGATAGTAATAAGCACCGAGAAGCGTCGCAATAATCACAAGGATAACGACAAATTTCGCCATAAAAATAGTGTAGCATCTCTCTTATGCAAAAACAGTCTGTTTTTGCACCCCTTCCACCGAGAGCAGTTGCGCAATAATCTTTTTTGTTTCTTCCGGTCCGCTCGTCGCAATACAATCAACACCGGCTTCTTTCACAGGATAGTCATTCCCTCCCGGAAATAGGGCATCTCCAACAAAAAGCATTTCTGGCTTTGAAATACCGAGTATTTCTTCAATCTTGCGAATGCCATAGGCCTTATCAATACCCTTTCTCGTCACATCAATCGAGGTCATGCCACCAAGACGAATTTCAAACTCGGGAATCTTTTTCTCGAGGTCCTGTTTCATTGCCAAGCGCTTGCTCGCATCCGGGTCCCACATGCGCTTCACCTCGACCGGTGCCTTTTGTCCTGCTGCTGAATAGGTAATCTGGCTTTCTCTATCTTCGAGCACATCGCCATAAATCCGCATCGGCTGCACAACCTCCCCATGCTCCATGACAGATGCAAATGCCTGCAGAATTTTTCTCTTTTCCTCTCCCAAAAATCGCTCCTGATACACATTCCTCCACACACCCTTTTCAAACCGGTAAAAACTCGTTGCGCACGTCGGAAAAAGAAAAAGTGAGCTCAAGTCGAAGCGGGCAGATGTAAGGGCATCAAGAAACTCAATCTGAAACTGTTCAAACCTGCCCCCTGATATGACCGCCACCTTTTTTACAGCAAGGAGCCCACCGAGAAGTCCTGTCATTTCCGCATCCATGACTCCTTTACTCTCGGCGAGCGTACCATCAAGATCGAAGATAATAAGTTTCTTCATATGCGTATAGTAACTACAGAGAAATATATCATGTTACAATATACATATACTATTTTCTCTTTTATCATGCTCAACATACAACTTTTAGAGCATGCCGGCCGCAAATCTCAAGGACAAGGACGGGTTGGCATTACCTGTGGTGCTTTTGATCTGTGTCACTATGGACATATTCTCGTATTCGAGGAATGTAAATCAGTCTGTGACTATCTCATCGTTGCCCTTCAGTCTGATCCTTCGCTCGACCGCGCGTATAAAAACAAGCCTGTGCAAACAATCACGGAACGGGAGGGCATTCTTCGCGCCATACGCCACATTGACGATATCGTACTCTACGACACAGAGGCTGATCTCTATGCGTTGCTTCAAAAATTGCCCATTGATGTCCGCATCATCGGCAATGACTGGCATGGAAAAAAGTACACTGGCTGGGACTTGCCAATCCCGATGCATTTTAATAAGCGCGACCACGGATATTCCACATCGGAGCTACGTAGACGCATCCATGCGGCCGAACAGGAAAAAATGGTAGACGGGCTCTAAAAACATCCCCCACCTCCGTGGGGGATGTTCCGTCAAATACTGTCCTTATGTTCTGAAAAGAAAATCTTCCGGGGAGAAATATGGAGTCGCTCTCTGATATATTTTTTCATGCTTGTCTCGGTCAAAAACACGCGCGCGACACCGCCGTCATAAAGCTCCCATCTGCCCACTTCGCGCAGCACGTCCATTTTGGAGAGGACAACATGCGTCACGCCATTCACCGCGATCGCCCGGCAGAGAAAATCCATGTTGAGCCAATTGCATTGTCGAGATCGGCCGGTCGTCGAGCCGAATTCTTCTCCGACTTCCCGGATCTTCACAAAAACCGGGTCATCTGGCTCAAATTTTTTGTGACCGACGTACGTCTCATAAATTTTTGCTACTCCCCACACCTTGCGCACACTCTTCCACGGAATACCGTTAAGGAGCGCAGAAGCACTGGTACAATGGCTCGATGTCACATACGGATAGTCCCCCCAGTCAATGTCAAGACCAAACCCTTGCGCTCCTTCGCAAAGCACATACATGTCCCCTCCGCTATGAAACATTTCATACAGGTCGACAACATACGGAGAGAGCTCCGGCACTTCAAATGCCCGTTTGCCAATGCGTGCATATTTGTCCCGATATGCAGGACCGTTTCCGCTTTTTGTCGTCCCAATGATGTCTTCAGGGTCATCCTCACCTTTATGTGAGGGCAATATCACATGTGTATTCCGTGCAATAAAGATCTTCCCCGCTGTTCTAATACCCCCTTGCTCAAGCATCTCTATCTCAAGCAAGAATTTTTCAGGATCAACAACACACCCGAGGCCGATAATCGACGGAATCCCAAAAAAAATTCCGGCTGGAATGTGGTGTGTGACAAACTTTACGCCTTCATGATAAATCGTGTGCCCCGCATTACATCCGCCATTATACCGGAGCACATGGGTATACTGTTCCTTTTTACACAAATGATGGGCAACTTTTCCTTTCGCACAATCCCCGTACTGTAAATCAACGATAATGTCTGCTTGAATCACACTGCCTCCCCTTCGGTACATCTTCCTGAAACATAATAAAAAAACATCCCTATGGATTATACACAAAATCAACGTACGCACACATTATTTACCCATAGTATAGAGTCGTTTGATTTCTTCAGGAGAAAGCACACGGTTGTATATGCGGACGTCATCGAGGGAGCCGTTGAAACCGCTACTTTGATCAGGGATGTTAGCACCGATCGCTAAATTGCTTGCACTGTCACTTGTCCGACTTCCTGACGCATCTTGCGTAGTAGTATAGGAGGCTTCAATACCATTTACAAAGATGTGTACGTTTGTAGCACTTGAGGAGCCATCCCAAGTAAGTAAAACATTGTTCCATGTATTTAGATTAAGAATATTGGTGCTTGATATCCGCTTAAGTACTTGGAGACCAAATTCAACGGCAAATCGAATTGCAGAATTAGAATCGATGCTAAAATACCAGCCAGATATTGGATCTATGTTTCCACTAGTCTGATTTTTATCCAAAATTCGGCCCTTTATTCCTGTTGGAGCATATAACCATGCAGAAATACTAAAAGAAGATAGATTATTCAGAATCGAGGCGTTTCCCGCATCGACAGAAGATGGCGCAATGGAATCATCCCCATTGAACCTCAGCCCCTGCCCGATTTTGCCTTCGATTAGTACCGGGCCATTTGCTAAAATGCCACGGTTGCCGTTCCCACTCTTGTCGAATGCGGCCGTTCTCGCCATATCAGCGCCATCAAACGTCCAGTGGCCAACGAGACCGTTTATAAGGGAGCTGTTCGTAACCGTTTTATTAATCGTCAGCGTCCCGCCCATTTTGTAGAGGCGTTTGACTTCATCTGCCGAGAGCGCACGGTTATAGATGCGGATATCATCGAGTAAACCGAGGAATTTTGAAGAAGAGCCCGTCGATGTATCCCCAATCCGCAATATCTGCGCATTTGAAACATCTCCGACGCTTGCAACTGCAGCACCGGTCAATGCCGCATTGTCATCAACACCATTAACATAGAGGATTGCTTGGCCCGAGGAGTTTTTTGCCCACACAAACACAAAATGGTTCCATACATTCAAGGTGCTTAAATTCGTTGACCCCGTAAGAGTTGCGGTGTTCGTGCCATCAGACACCGCCGCAATTACTTTATTGCTCCCCGCTGATCCTGCGCTACTTACGTCATATCCTGTACTTCCCGAGGCTTTCTTGCTTACCAGCGATCGCTGCGTACTCGGTGCCGCACGCTTAAACCACCCCGACACGCTGAAATCGCTTGTCGATGCGAAATCAAGTACTCCGCTCGCCGGATCTGCAATTTGTACATTTGCATTCGTTCCATCAAACGAGAGTGCCTGGCCGATCTTGCCCTCAACACGCACAGGACTACTTGTGAGAATACCGCGATCGTTGTTACCGCTTCTGTCGTAGGCAACCACCCCCGCCATATCCGCACCATCAAAGCTCCAGTGGCCGACGAGACCTCGTGTAAGCGCTTCGGTTTTT
>JAHFLU010000021.1 GCA_023264615.1 bacterium
CGTTCATCCCAATAAAAAAGAAGTGCTGTTCCCCATATCTCTAAAAACACGAGCGCTATTACAAAACTTGTAACAATAAATTTTGTTTCACAATAAAACCAAAGGAGTATGTCAAGCACAATACTGCACACAAGTCCCGCAAAGCCTCGAGGAAAATACCTCCATAGGAACCCCGCCCCTATGACTCCCAGGATGCATATATACACCAGTATCGCTATTTTCATTCGTATCTCCCTAAGACCTATGTACCTTACTATTGAATTTTTCGCGAGCTCGGATTAGACTCTTGACTAGACTCTTCGGGTAGGAGGCATCTATACTTGTTATACAGACTGTCTCTACTTCGTCAAGTTCACAAGAAATTCATAGTAATTATCAAAACGGAGAAAAATTCGTGAAGCACCGTAGGCCTGTTGAAATAAATCGCTGTATGCAAACGTTCAAAAAATATTCTTGGGTTATCTCGAGTACCATGTGCATAGTTGCCGTCGCCTTTGTCGTCCACGGTGCATCCGCGTGGATTTTCAGCCTTATAGAACAAAGTGCTGAAAGCGCGTTGAGTATCGTATTCTTCGAAATGGCGATGATCTGTATTTTGAGCTTCGTCAGCTTTTATCTATCACGCGACAAGCCACTTCCTTCGTTTGTCATGGCGTTGTTCTTTGGTATTGCGGCAAAACCTCTACTCGATCCCATTATTCATCATGAAATCGTTTTAGGTGCGATGGTGAGTATTTGCGCGACGCTGATTCTCTTCCAAGGAGGGATAGAGACAGCATGGCATGATTTCAGAAAATTATTTCTGAAAATCGCATTGCTTGCATTTCCTGGTGTCCTCCTCACAGCGATCTTGTTTTCATTTGCTACTACTATGGCAGGAACGCTCGTCGGTATCCTCATACCTGCTACGGTTGCCGTTATGCTCGGCGCCATACTTGCTTCCACGGATCCTGCGGCAATTATTCCTTTGCTGCAAGGATTGCGCTTTAAGGATAGGTCGACGAAAGATATTGTGGTTTCTGAAAGTGCCATGAATGATGTCGTCGGTGCACTCTTGACCCTTGTTTTGATAGGGTTTGCCAAATCCGATCCTTTCATTGGAATTCTCGATGGATTTTCACGGCTCTTTACGAGCGGAAGTCTTCTCGTTCTCTTCCAACAAATGATATTCGGCGTCATTGCCGGCGTTGGTGGCTATTATTTGCTTGCTTATTTCAGCAAGCATAAGAAAAAAAATGATTTTGAACATGGCGCCGATGCCGCATTTTTTATTTTCGTACCTATCATCGCGTTCGTCGGTGCGTTTGTATTTGGTGGAAGCGGATATCTGGCGGCATTTATAGCGGGACTTGTCTTTAGTATGGTTGATCATCTCCACGTAACCGAACACTTTTTTAACCATACAATTGATGGTTTCGCAAAGCCTATCATTTTCCTCTTACTCGGCGCACTCGTCGACCTCAAAAGCTTGATTGCGTATGCACCCGTGGGAATTCTCTCTGCATTCGTGTTTATTCTGATCGTGCGGCCCCTCACGGTATTCCTCATGCTTCTGCCCTTTGTTCTATTTGGCAAAAACCGCATGAATGTTCGCCAGCTGCTTTTCATTTCATGGGTACGGGAAACCGGTGCAATACCGGCAGTTCTTTTGGTCACCGTTGTAAGCCTTGGGCTAGCTCATACAGAGGCGCTCCTTCCGATTGGCATGTGGGTAATTCTGCTAACGCTCATCATCCAGCCACCTCTCACGCCATATATTGCCAAACATTTGAACCTTGTTGAGCATATGTGACATTTCACACACGCATTCCTCTATCCATAAAAAAGGACAGTTTGTGAAAATATATGACCTTCGGACAGATGGAGTATATGTACCTGTTCGTTACTATCATCATGCACACTGCGGAAAAGTCGTATTGGTCGGGATGCTTCATGTAGCAGAAAAAAACTGCTATGAACAGATCCGATGTATCTTAGAGAAGTGCGACGCCGTAATCTACGAAGAGCCGTTTCCGAGAGACGACACTATCATGGAGGAGCTCGATAGAGAGTGGGCAAGCGTACTCTTTGATGAAAATGTCGACGAGGCATTCTTGGCCGCAATCCATCTGCCTATGCCGCCACAAAAATTCATTCAGGATCACGGTCTTCGTCAGGGCGCACACAGTTTTGACTATAACCAACCCCATTGGGTTTCTGGCGATGGTACATGGGGAGTAGAAAAAGACGCTACGTTACCTGAAGAAGCGTGGGGGCATATTCGACAACGAATAAAATCCGTGGATACAGCGTTAAAAATAGAGAAGATCAATTCAGTAAAAGCATTCTTGGTACAAGTGAATGCTGGGATAGCTTCTATGCGAGATTATGTTGAATGTCGAAATCATCACGAAGAAGCGATCCAGAAACTCGTACATCAACAAACCATTGTGGATCCTCGTGACAATGTGACATTTCATGTTTTTGATCAGACTGTCGAAATACGAAAACCCTCGCGTATCGGGATACAATTTGGCAACGGCCATATCGAACACATGGACCAACTGCTACGAGAGCGCGCGTATCTACCTACGTCAACCAAATGGCTACGTGCACTTACGTTCACACAAATATAACACATCCCCTGCATCTTCATTGATGCGGGGGATTTTCTATTTGTGGTTCATAAATTTTTCAAGTATTGCGTTTTCTGTGCATCAATAATAAAACACGGCAAAATATTCCGTACCTCAAATGACACGGAAACTTTATCAAAAATTTTTTTCACAGGAGCATGCATCACCTGCCGATATTGGTTGAAAATAATAAACGTGCCTCCCGGTTTGAGGATATCGTATACCTCACCCACGATCTTCAATCGTTCATCTCGCGCAAGAAACGAAAACGGTATGCTTGCAATGACAAGATCAACCGCACCCAGTCGTCCTGCGAGATCGGGCAGCACACTTTGAACCGTTCCTTTTACAACTTCGAGACGACGATCGTTGATCGTACGCAATCTCTCGACAAAAGAACGATTAGGTTCAATCGTTATGAGTTTCCCAGAAAAAGAAAGGTGTTTCAACAGCCTTTTGGTTAAAACCCCCTCGCCCGGTCCACATTCTATAACGGTATCAAGCTTTTTCGGGAGACGCTTCACTACATGCTCGATTACATAGCGCGAGCTCATGGTTATTCCCCCCACCTGCGGATCCCGAATTGCTGTTTTGAGAAAATCTATGCGTTTACGGATACCTTCCATAGTTGTTAGATCATAGTATATGTAAAAATCGTAGCAAATAGTGCCCGCCGAATATATAGATACCACACATTATACTTTCACCAACAAAAATTCCAAACAGAAATTTTTTAAAATTAATTTTGAGCGCTCCGCACACATAACATATAAGGTCCGTGGGGGCAAAAGGAAGAAAACTCCACACCATAATCACAGGCAGCTCGTGCTTCTCCAGAATAGATTTGACTTCGGCAACGCGTTTTGGGTATTTCCGCTCGAAAAACTCATGGAGCTGTAGGAATTCTGAAAAGTAATATACCGATGCAGACGATATCAGAATTCCCGTCACGATCAAGATAAAAAGGGGTGTTACGGGAAAAAACAAGAACCCGAGAATGATCAGATTTGTTGACGGGATCAAGGTAAATCCTCTCAAACACCCGAGTATCAAAAATAGTGCATACGCCCACACGGGTGATATATGCAGTGCATGCGCAAGCAGAGTATGAAAAATATCTGGTTTAAAAAGGAAAATACACAATATAATCGCCATGCATAAAAACCAGACGATCAGTATATATTTTCGAATTGTATGGAAAAGGTGAAGCATCGTTGAAACCTGCCGGGCAAGCTGGCAGGAAATATAGGTGACCCTACGGCAAGACCGCAGGGTAAGAGCGGTACTCATTTTGCTCGTCACGTGCGTGGCAAGCCACGCGGTATTCACCTATATTGCGTCGTCGCTCGGCACACATGAAAGGAGTACCTTTCATGTGTCAGCCTCGCTCGACGCAATAAAAGAACACGGTGTATTCAGTATATACGACCAATGGTCACATTTTAGTACCTCTCTCCACAGCTCCCGACTATTCCGACTTTGCAGTCTTTTTCTTCGATGCCTGCTTGCCAGAGAGACTCGCTTTCTTCACTCGTTGCACGGGTTCATCTGCAGTTTCAATAGACTCATCCTTTCGAGGAGTGAGACTCTCGATCATCTTTACAACAATATCGAGCTTATTGTGCACGGCATCAATCTGGCGCTTCAGTTCAACAATATTTTTATCGTTGTTCTGCGTTTGTGGAGCATGAGGAGTAAATTCACGCGACGGGCCACGTCTCTCAAAGTTGCGGACGTTATCATCACGACGGTCAAAATCGCCCCGCGGGGTATTCTCTTTTCCACCGAAGCAATCTCGACAATACACCGGCCTATCTCCGCTCGGACGAAAGGGTACCTCGCACGCCTTCCCACATGTAGCACAGACTGCGCTAAAGAGTTCTTTTTCATCTCTCCCGCGTCCCCCGTGGTCGCCAAACGGCTTCCTGCCACCAAAACGCGCACTGCCAAAACTTTTTTTATTGCCTCTGTTGCCCCCGCCAAAACCTTCATTTTTTCGAAATGCCATAAAATATACAATACTAGTGATAAACATGCTGTCTTTCAGATAAACAAAGCTATACCATAGATACGCTAAAAGCGCTAGTCGACAGCTTTTCGCATGCGACCGCATAGAAACGGGCAATGCTAACGTGCCGCCTGTAACGACCGCCTGTAACGGAATGTTATGACACGTATATGACCCGATATGCTTTTGCCGTTGATCTTGGAGCCACAAACGTCCGCGTTGCCCTTGTTTCAGAGCAAGGGAAAATCATACAGAGGCTTGAACAAAACACCCCGCGACAAGGGAAGAGTGGCCACGTTGTAACGAATGCAGTGGGTGTCATGCTCTCAACCTTGCAGGGTATGTACGCAAAGCTATCTGTTTCGGGTATCGGCATAGCATCGCTTGGGCCTATCGACTATCTACGCGGCGGTCCGGAACAGCCGCCTAATTTGCCATTTGCTTTTATACCGCTTGTTGTGCCGCTGCAGAAAAAATTTTCTATGCCTGTTTTATTGTTCAACGATTGCAATGCAGCGGTGCTCGCTGAACAGAATTTTGGCGCAGGAAAGAATAAAAAAAATATTCTCTATATCACCATTTCGACGGGGATCGGTGCAGGTGCAATTGTCGATAACAACCTGCTCTTGGGAAGGAGCGGCAATGCCGGAGAAATCGGCCATATCACCATTGATACAACATACAATTTGCCCTGTACCTGCGGAAAAGGCATCGGACACTGGGAAGGATATGCTTCCGGAAGAAATATCCCGAGATTTTTTAATGCTTGGTGTAAAAAATGGGATGTTCGAGACATCGATGCACCAAACAATGCAAAAGATATTTTTGATCGTGCACGTCAAGGCAATCAAGTTGCATTACGATTTCTCAATGAACTGAATACTATCAACGCCCGCGCAATTTCTAATGTAATCGTTGCCTATGATCCGGAAGTGATTACGATTGGGGGCTCGGTCATGCTCGGTAATGCATCTCTCCTCATGCCCGGAATACAGAAAAAAGTTGATCAGTATCTCAAAAAGCCTGTGGTTAAAATGACGTCGCTTGGTCATGATGCGGGGCTTCTTGGAGCCGCGGCTGCGGTTTTTAAAAACTGACAAAAACAAGGGTTTCGCATACAATTTTGCAATACAACGAAGGCAAAAGTGTATTTTGCCTTCGTAAAACATCACGAAATTTACTCGAGAAACGCCTGTAGCGCACTCAAAAATTCGTACGTACCATCAGGTCCGCTTTTTTCAACTCTGAAGCCTCGGGTGGTAGCGTCCACTTTGATTTTTGCAGTACTGTTTGCAAGTGCGACGGGAGTAATCTTCGGCAATGCCATTGCCGCTTCGTCTCCCGAACCGTCGCCGATATAGAATGCAACATCATAGGGAGTTTGACGCAGCACCATATTGACCCGCCACTCTTTCCCCACATCCTTATGTATCACATCGATATACGAATACGATTGCTCGTGGCCTTCCATGAGCACAAACGGAAGTTCGTTATCCGTAATACAGCGGGAGAGCCATGTGCGTATTTCTGTGTGTGTTCCCGATGGTTTAAGATGCGGATGAGGCGGATAAAAATGCCCCATAATCGCGGTAAAACTGGTTAAACGTCGCCCTTCGCGGATGATCGTCGTACCAAGCGCCGGTATATGCACCAGTCCGTCATCAATGTCGACGCCAATACACGATTCAAGCCGTTTAAACTCTTGAATGAGAATTTTGTGCGGCCGCAATATCCCCTTATGGAGACGCTCAACGGCGCCTGATTCAGCGAATGCACGATGCAGTGGAAATGATGGGCGCAACAGCTCCTTTGGCAACTGGTACGCAGGCGCTCCGGTAATGAGGATCACCCGCATGTGATGCTTGCGTACAAGCCGATCAAGTTCTGCAATAATTTCCTGTGGCACTGGTCCTTTGCGCACACGTACTACACCGTCAATATCGAGAAATAACAGGATGCGTGCACCAGAAACTATCCGTTGTTTTCGCAACGCAAAAAAATCTTCAATCATTGGAGAGAACATACACCACCTCTTCCTTTGTCAAATAACACCCTTCTATTTTGCCAGTACTTTTTACAACGACAGCATCTGTGCGAAAGTTACACTGTATTTTGTTATCTTGTTCCGAAATCCATTTGATCTTCCGGAATACCGATAGACCTTCCATACGCGAGAGCATCCGTCCATGTTGACGTATCTCCCGACTTCATCGTGAAAATTGTATCTTTAAAAACTACCCTAAAATCATCGTCTCCAGGTTCCCAAAAATGCATGTACCATGGACCAGGAACCATCGACTGTGAGAGTTGCACTATCTGCTCCTCATTCACCAGAACATTGTAGAGTGTCCAACTTCCTGATTGATACATTTTTTCAATTTTGACTTTATCAAGAATACTTTTGTCCTTCAGACTATTTTCGATAATAATCCCTTTGAATACTTGCTTTCCGAATTCCACCATACATTCCTCGTAAAGTTTTTTTAACTTCTCGTATGCTTTTTCTGCCTTCTCAAGAGAAGCCAGTATTGTTTCGGCAGATGTTCCCTGAACCGCTTCTTTGATTTTTTCTCTGGCTACGTCTTTCACACTGCTTGCAATAGCTCCCTTGAAATCAGTAATCTCTTGCAATTTATTGTCGAGTGCTTTTTTGAGATCGAAGCAATGAGGGTTATCTTTTCTATCTTCTTTTGCTTTTTTTGTTTTTATCATACGACACACAAGACACACCAAAGCAAACGCAGCAATAAGCGTGGATATGCCTAATAAGGCGAGGTTACTTTCACTCTCTTGAGAAAAATTTACCTTTTGTACAGGACTCTCGGGGATTACAGGGGTTGCATTGGCAGCAATCGGAGCAAGAGGAGGAGTAGGCCGTGGCACGACCTCCGCTGATAGAGGCGCTATAGGTGAAGAAACCGTACTCTCTATTGCGCGAGGAGGAGAAACCACACTCCCTCCTATCGGCATAACATCGGCAGAAGGAGCGACGGATGATACATCGCGTGAAGGTACGACGCTTCCCTCTTGTGCGAGCACAACAAAAAGAGGAAACAGGAGTCCCGCTAGAATCCCAACAAAAAATCGTAAAATCTCTGCAAAAAAATCATGATATTTCATTTTCATACGCAAAGAGCCATACCTGTTCTTTTTGTTTTCATTTTCTCCTCCACCACGATGGATACTCGCCAAAGCGAAAACAAAGAAAATCAAAAAAAAGAAAAATACCAATAGCCCACGGGGCAAAAGAAATGAGTGTATCGGAGCTAGAATGTGAAAATGCGTCCACCAGAATAAAACTTTTAATCAAAGCAAAGGTGAGCACGATCGTAGCTATCCAGCCGGAAACCGAAACCGGATAATAACAAGCAAACCATTTCCAAAACCTCGCCGGTTTGAACCAATATTGGGTCTTCGTTTTCATTGTCCTATTTTAGCACTTTTTCCATACCAATACCCCCACCATCCCAAGAGTACGCACACAACAAAAAAACATTCTTCTCCCGTTGCCTTAAGTACAATACCTTGACAGAGAGCAATGATCGGCGTACCTATACAAAAAGGTAGTTTTGCTTACCATTTCTGTATCTTCCTGTCTTAGAACCTATCTACGATCTCCATTTCGACTATATCGACAAGCGAGGATGCGAAATGAACGTTACTACGTGCATTTCGTCCGAGCGCCGTCGATATATAGGTTACCCCTCTACAATTTTCCAAATTTTGGCTAAAAAATGTGCAATTCTCTTCGATGAATCTCGATTCACCTCATCAAATTGCCCATCTTTTATCTCAAAATTTGAAAAATTCGTCTGGAAAGCGAGATCGGAGACAGGCTCTTAGTAAAGAAAGAACCCTGCTCATGAAACTGACAACGGAAGAAAATGCCGAACTTGCGCGCTTACTAAGGATGATCGAATGGCCTACAGATCTTGAGGTTTTTTACGCCTTGTGCGAAAAGACCGTGATGAGCTCGATCGAGCTCGCGATACTGCAGTATCGCTATCGCTCCCCTGTGCCAGAGATCCTACTCATTGAGCGACACGACCCGTACTTCGATGGCTGGCACATGCCCGGAAGCATCGTTTATCCAGGACGCAACGCAAAGAAGACCATCTCCCTGATTCTTAAAAGGGAGGCGGGGGTTGAGGCAACGCACAATACCCCTCGGTTCATCGAAACCTCTGATGTCATGCAGGGGGATGGTCCCGGTCAATGCAGACGCGGGCAGGAAATCCATCGGCTTTTTCTCGTCATCCTTGCACCTTTCGAATTCATCCCGACAACCGATGTAAAAAAATTCTTCCCACTCTACAGGATCCCTGCAGATACACTTCCTCACCATAAAGTAATGATCGAGTATATTTGCAGAGACCTCAACATATAGAGTGGAGTCTTGAACAAGTCTCTCCAACAGCGTCCGCGGTTTCAACTGCGGACGCTGTTTTTCCTTTTAGTCAACAAAAAAAGTTTGTAACACATGAAACCCATCTCGGCATTCTCCTCTGTCACTTGGAGAACTTTTGCGTCAGAGGTAAGAAGATTGAAATCTTCAAGATACTGTAACTTTGTATTTGTCATAATTTTTTAACAACAGATTTTTCGTATACGAATAGTTTATCACGCAAAAAATACCTTCACACCAGCAACACACAGAAACTAATGAAGAACGCACTGACCGAAATAGTCAGTGCGTTAAAGAGGGCTATTGCAATAGTTCGGAAACAATACGATCTGTTTCCGTAATGAGCATCGTCCGGATCTCCGGGTCACTTCTCGCATGACCTGCCGTCACAATATGAAGCTGCGCCCACGGCATAGCCGCATGAAGAGCGAACGCGCTCTGCACGGGACAGACGTCGTCAAAGCGCCCATGAATGATGGAAGTCGGAACATGTGAGAGTTCCTTCGCGTGCTTCAGAATATAGCCGTCTTCAAGAAAACAACTATTTCTGATGTAATACACCTCCATTATCGCCTGCGCTTCGTACGGTTCAGAAAGAATTTCTTTCCGAAGTGCTGATTCGCTCTTCTGTACAAGATTAAGCCGTGCAGCCTCGTAATAGACAAATTCGTACGAATATTTCCTCCGAACTTCGTGGTCTTCCGAGCACATCTGCTCAAAGTAATAATCGGAGGGATTGCTGCGTGCCTCGATCGGAACATGGTCGAGGAATCTTTCTCCAATCTCCGGATAACGTGTATGCACCATCTGTCCCGAGAGATAGTCAGCACATTCGCCTCTGCTACCAAGGAAAATACCCCGAAGAACCAGTCCAAGGAGAGTTTCTGGGTACGCTATCGCGTAAACGAGAGCAAGTGTAGATCCCCAAGAACCGCCAAATAGCAGTACCAGACGTATCCCAAGTTCCTTGAGTAGTGTGTGGATATCGTAGACCAGGTGCTGGGTTGTATTCGCACGAATGCTCTTGTACGGTTTACTGCGCCCGCATCCACGCTGGTCAAAAATAATGATTCGGCATTTCTCCCGATCAAAGAATCGTCGCGAACCAGGATCGCAGCCTGCACCGGGACCGCCGTGGATATAGAGCACCGGAATTCCCTTAGGATTTCCGCATTCTTCGTAATACAGCTCGTGCCCGTCACCGACAGGCAAATAACCAAAATTATATGGTTCTATCGCTGGAAATAATCCCCGCTTTTTCATCCCTTGCCCCTTTCAAGCCTAGGTCTACCAAAAGGCATACCATAGATTAAGTTTCCTTGCTACAGTACAGTTGACATTTCTAGTATTTCGTAGTATTATCCACCCAGAGGTTGGTTAGCTCGTATCCAGTATTCCGAAAGGGAACAACATGACCGGTCAAGCATGGTCTCCTGAAGTCGTTCACGGTCTACGAGAAATCTGTGGCAAAAATATGTCCGAAATGGACATGTATGAAGAGCTGACTTTTCTATCGAATCACCCATTCAATATGGAGTCCCTGTTGATGAGCGGCAGAGAGCCCATACGCCTTGTAGGTTCCCCGGGAGACACGAAGAACTCGGTCGAAGCGATGCTTGCCGCAATTCGTTTATGCCTCAGCCATCATGATGAGTACTGCGAAACGCCCTATTTGCGTGTGATACTCGCTGAAGCGGAAAGCTCCGGTACACAGCATTACGTATTTTTTGAGTATGGCTGCAATACCGGTATTTATATCTGCGGCGGCTGCACGGATTTCAGTGGTGGCGGCAAAGGCGGAAAAGACCGTCTCGAGTGTGTATTTGCATTCTTAAGTTACACACTCGAAATACCAATCGACAGAGTGAATGTTCCGTATTCCGAAGCAAAACGACTCTGTAAAAATATAGACGACATGAGAAGGTAAGAAAAGGACCCTAGAGCCCTGAAGATGGTACGCTGTAGTATATTCCCACTATTGTTACATATTTCTACCGCAGTTTACCCCCTCCAGCGCTCGATGGAGGGGGTTTATGGTCAACAGATTCCTTAAAGAAGATACCGTTCCTCTGCTTTCTAACTTCAATCTCGACAGAGAAAAAGATCGTCGTATCTATGAACTCATCGAGAAAATTCTAGACCAAAGCCATGCTGGCAAAGAGGATTCAGTAAAGAAATTCCTCGAAGAACACCCACCAGAAAATGACCCGCAAGGGGACGACGCCTACTCCATGCTTGAGCGAAGATATTTAGATGCCGAGCGAGGATTCAACCAGTGTCTGTTGTATATACGGGAGTTTAGGCTTGCCCTTTTGGCTCTGGACTATCAGTTCAGCATGTTCGTCGGCATTATGCAGCATGAGTATACTCAGTACGACAGGCCAGGAGTTGAATCGCTCTCGGAGTTCTGCACACGTTTGGAAGTCTCAAACTGTCATCGGTTCGCTCGCCCGATAGAAATGATGGAGAAGCAAACGAAACCACAGTTGAGACTCGTCAAGGGTTAATCATGTTCTTTGAATCAGAGCGCTGGAAAAGGCTGTCCTTCGGGGCAGCCTTTTTGCTTATCAAAAATTCTAACATTCTCTTTTGAAACTATTTAAATATTTCTGTTCGGATGTATTTTACAATTCCTAAACTGCTGTCAGTCGTAGAGGCTGTTAGAACCTGCATTTTGAATGAAATTATTAATGCCTTAATAGAGCCATTTGCTCAGATATTGGCGCACAATATATGGATTACCGTGAAAATAGCTTCCTAGGACTTTATTCTCCACGATTCATTGACAGTCAACAGTCACTTAACTATACTAGAAGGCACTAAACGTGAAAGGCATCCTACATGGGTGCCTTTCGTCTTTTTTACCCCATTTTCAAGCGATATTTGAGGTATTCAAAATCTCTGAAATTGCTTCCAGCGAATTGCCTTATTTCTTTCGCAGTCCTCTTGCTTCTGGCCAATACGATAACTTCCTTTCCAGCACCTTGAAGATACTTAAGAACTGGTAGAAAATCGCCATCGCCAGAAAGTAGTAGAATTCGGTCGAAATTTTCCTTCTCTTTCATCAAGTAAAATGCCATTTCAACATCGCAATTCGCCTTCCGCTTTGTTGTTCCATCATCTTGCTCGTAGAGCTTCACTGGCTTGAGAAATAACGTATAACCAAATTTCTCAAGTTTCAAATAAAATCTCACCCTTTGAAGATGTCGTCCGATAAGTAAAATTTGTGCCTCATTAAGTTGTTTGCCCCCATTTTCTAATAAGCTACGAAGGTGTTTTTCTACATTATCTAGAGGAACAGTTGTATCGTTTTGATAATCATATTTAAAGTCATGTATCTCCACACCACCAAAATAAAAAACTGTGGTCACGCTATATTTATCTTGTAAATATCTCAATAATTTTTGATAATCTATTTTCCACCCCAAACTTTTCTCACCACCATAAAAAAGGTTGGAAGCATCTATGAAAGCATGGGTTTTCATTACCTCAGTGTATATTTCTTCATTTAAAAATCAAACGGTACGCCCGTTTGAGGAGCTGTCGGTGATCATGATTTTGAGTTAATCGTAAATTATGACACAACGTTTGTCATTTTATCGGATCCCCATTTCTTCACTAAACCAGAGTGCCTCCAAGCTATTGAACCATTACGGACGGCTTGACCAATGCTATAATTATGATATAATCCAAATACTTATATAGAGAACGTTGACAACCCTACCTCATATCCCCCCCTTTGCAGGTATTGTATACCACCCTTTGAAAGAACCCTCTAGAACCCTGAAGATGGTGCGCTGTAGTATATTCCCACTATTGTTACATATTCCTACCGCAGTTTACCCCCTCCAGCGCTCGATGGAGGGGGTTTATGGTCAACACATTTCTCGTACGTGACATAGGTCTGCTTGGCAACTTCAGTATGGATAATCTTGCCGACCGGAAAATCTACGAGAGAATTGAGACGGTTCTCGAGAAACCAATGTATGCTGGTGAAGAAAATCCGGCAAGAAAGTTCCTTGAAGAGCATCCGCCAGAGTGTGACCCGCAAGGAGATGATCCTTACTCGGTTCTCGAACGACGATGTCTAGATTATGAGAGAGGCATTGCGAAGCTGCAAATCTGTCTACTGGAGTATGGTTACGCCCTCAATGCTCTCGATTATAAATTCAGTTCCTTCGTTCACTTTGTCCATAAGGAGTTTTCCAGACATGATAGGCCGGGTCTTGAGTCGCTTGCAGAGCTCTCTCTGCGTATCGGAGTGAGGCCACAAACAGTGACTGCGTTTGGACCAGAAAAACCACAGTTGAGACTCGTCAAGGGTTAATCATGTTCTTTGAATCAGAGCGCTGGAAAAGGCTGTCCTTCGGGGCAGCCTTTTTGCTTATCAAAAATTCTAACATTCTCTTTTGAAACTATTTAAATATTTCTGTTCGGATGTATTTTACAATTCCTAAACTGCTGTCAGTCATAGAGGCTGTTAGAACCTGCATTTTGAATGAAATTATTAATGCCTTAATAGAGCCATTTGCTCAGATATTGGCGCACAATATATGGGTAGTCAGAAAAGGTTCCTGACACCTTACATCCCACACCTTACATCCCATGACACCTTACATCCCACCTTCTTCGCTGCCGGTAGTAATAGACGACTCAAGGGGATGCACAGTGTGCATCCCCTTGAAATTTTTCGGCGAAAAATATGGGTGACAACCCCCGTTTCGCGTTGTTATGATCTACTTTTGCCGATTTGAACAGGTGTCCTGCATCCTCACTGTTCCAACAACTGAATCGCTCATTCCCGCGTAGGGTCCCCCCGGTCGACCGACGAAGTCAATGCGGTAGGTGATGTCAAAAAAGCTGTCTACGTTCCAGTTTCCGTCGGGAAGTTGTGTGAGAGTGGTATGGCCCGGGCTCGGAAGTCCGAATCCTGCCCCGGCGGTAATACGAAGTAAATCAAAGTCCGGGTCTCCCACCGGAAGCTGGCCCTGCAGACGAAACATATCCGTGTCAAGCGATTGCACGGGATTCCCCGGAGTGCGTGGCTGTGTGTGAATTTCCCCCTGCACTGGGATATTTTTAACTCCGCCACCTGCAAGCGAGAGCGAGAGCATCTCGGTTTCAAAAGTATACATTTCGCCTGCCGCCGGTGTGGCGGTGCGTGTGACAACCGTCTCCGGTGTGCTCATAAGTGTACCGTCGGCGGAAAGTCCGGTCGTTGCAAGTGACGGCTGTATAACGATGAACTGGCCGCCAGTATTTTGATACTTTGAGTCGTGGTCAAAGACAGCCGCTGTGCCATCCTCGTTGGGACGCGTACAAGTCGGGTGTGTTTTTTTCGTTGGAAGACAGAGTTCCTCCGTCCGAACCGGCGTCTGCGAGCGTATGCCGAACTGATCGTGGGTGACCACTTTTTGATTTATCGGGTTGTGCGGCACGACCTCATAGCACATCAGATGATTCTCTCGGTCCACGATTTCGCTCACCTTCCCGTTGTACGTTTTCTCCGCAGGGTTGCAGAGGTAGAGCGCTCGGATTACCTGAAACGACCGATCCTGGAACTGATCCCGGAGCGTAACCCCCTCTGCAATATCATAGGGTTCTACATCGTAGCAGAGGTAATGGTTGGCGTCTTGGGGGATCGGCGGCACAATTGTGGCAATAAACTTGTTTGCGAGAACAGGCGAGAGTTTAGCGAGGAGGTTCTCGATGGGAATACCGATCTTTCTCTTTCCCGTCGGGACGAGGAGAGATCTTGGCTTGGTTACGAGAATACTCCGATTTTCAAATTGATTCTCAATAATGACGGTCTGTGGCGCAAAGACAAAGGGAGTGGGCGGTTGCAGACGATATGCCAAGTAGTGCAGGTCAGGCCGCTTAGGGTTAAAGGCGAGCCCCGCGTGGAGTTTCCTGACCGGATTGAGGAGACGTTCAATGAGGTTGAGCGTGAAGTCTGTCGGCCCAATAAATTGATCACGAAGCGTTACCTTCAGCGGCTGTATGGATTTATCCAGAAGGTACGAAAGATAATGGTCGCAGGTAACATTTTCATCAACGACGCCGTCACCGTTGTCATCTTTTCCGTTGCAGATTTCCAATTTCGGAATACTTTGCGCTGACACGAGACCAACGCCACCGAGCATAAACAGGGAAACCACAAGCAACGTAAACGAAATTACAAAATCAAACCTAAAGATTCTCTTGTCCATAATTTTTCCTATGCTACTAAACTACTAACTAATAGTAAAATAACCGATTCTCGCTTCCAGCAAGTTTCTACCTGACCGTTACCGATGTCAATATTGACAATACGGGGGGACCGGCACATCTTTTCATTTTCTTTTATTGGCGAAGCCATTACCTCCCGGCAAAAAAGCAAAAAAAGGGATATTTAATTCTAGTCTGAAGCGCAACAGAGCACTATCGACCCATCGCCGATAGTGTGACAGAGGTGTGTGACAGAGGTTTCAGGAACCTTTTCCTCCAACATTAATTACAAAATCGTCCAAAGTTGCTGCCGGTCGTAGAGGCTGTTAGAACCTGGATTTTGAATGAAATTATTAATGGCTTAATAGAGGCATTTGCTCAGGTATTGGCGCACAATATATGGCTAGCCAGAAAAGGTTCCTCACACCTTACATCCTCACTTTGCTGCTGCATCTGTACTAACCCATTAAGAAAATGTCAGGGCTAAAAATGTAATTTTTTTATATTATTGTTAATCTTTAATGCACCAATTACCCATCCGAGGAATTCTTCTGTAGTTGGAATCGTTCTTGTCCAATCTTTTATGAAATCATATCGAATATCAATAAAATTTTCGACAGAAATTACCTCGCCATCTAGGGTTTCTAAAATATAACCAACAAAGAATAACTGTCTTTTTGTATGAATACTTTTAATCCCAATGGCCTTTAATCTGGCTTGCCCTAACTTTTGAGCGACTGCCACAAGATCGTGATTTAACCTTTTTAATGAACGCTCAAGAACATCCTTATCTTTAAATTCGTTGACTAATACGAATTCGGCTTTTAGTAAAAGTTCAATACAGTATGACAATAAAATAGATAGGGACCGGATGTGTGCACCGTCCATTGGGCCACTATGCTCCTCAGCGTAATCACAAACAAAATCAAGACTCGACGAAGCACGCGCGAGCATTCTCAATGCAAGTTCCTTTTTATATTTTTTATCCACAATTTCCTCGACAAAAACAACTAGTTCCAGCCAATATTAAACACGATCCCGGCTGAGATAACGGCAGCAATAACTGTAAGAATTATCATTCCAATAGGTTTCTCATACCACCTCTTTTTTACGCTCGGGTTTCCTTGAATGATTTTTGTCCGATCATTGCTTGAATAGTTACCTGCAACAGCGATGTCCACAGTGGAATTTACGTCGGTTTCTATCACGCCATGATTAGTCATATTACCGCCAACCTCAAAAAAGACACCGCCATGACCTCTCTTTGTCGCATCTAAAATTTTCTGCTGTTGCCTAATTTGCATTTCGTTCTGCGCTCGTTGATATAAGCTACCGGGTATATTCGCATTTTCTGCGCGACGAATGATGGCTAGGAGCTCCACATCCGAGTACTGTTCAATCGGTTTATCCATAACTTGTCTATAAGAATTCCAAAGACTTTGAATAGAGGTG
>JAHFLU010000075.1 GCA_023264615.1 bacterium
TTGCATCAAGGTTCAGTTTTCTGCAATACGGCGTATCCCCGCCTGTCTGTTCTATGCGCACAATATACTGGAACGGTATACTGCTCGATGCCACCATATCGAGGATCGTTACATTACGGGAAATATGCGCGCCCGCGCCGAGATCATCCGCATCCTCCACAGGCATCCAGCCGCTATCGCTTAAACTAAAATCAAGTCCTCCTGCAGCAAACACGCTTCCGCCTGCCATTTCAATATCTAAATAGTAGGCAAGTACGGTGCCGACCGCAGAAAAACCCGCCCAATTCATGCCGACCAGAAGGAGCAGTATGATTGTTTTTCCGGCATATTTCTTCCATCCATGTGGTGCGGAAAAAAGACCTTTGCTGCGGACTGTGCGCGCGACAAGCACTACTAGATCTTCTTTCTTTTTTGGCGGAATAATATCGAAATAGTGCATACCTCTACATAAAAGGTGGCTTGTGTTCACTCATTTTTCTTGCATGTATTCGCCGCATCTGTGCAATAATTTTCCGTATCTCGTCACCAATGACAATCGCTGCAGGAACAATCACAAGAAAAATGAGGCCAATCGGCTTTTTAGCCAGAGCAATGATGTAACCCAGATAGGGAATGTCGAAGAGCATCTTGCCAATCACTTCGTCTTCACGCACTTCTTTTATATCTCGGTCATTATTTGCATCTCCCTTTGTCACATATACCATCACACCGTTATCAACGCGCATTTCGACCACGCGGTGCGTCGTCGGAATTGCATCTTTGCTCTCTTCCCCGAATGTGATGATATCGCCTATTTTGTATGCTTGTGCCGGCTTGATGACGATGAGACTGCCGACCGATATCGCAGGCTCCATAGAGCCAGAAAGAACCACTTTCACCCCAAAATTGCCCGGGATATGAATCTTCGTACTCACGATAAGCAGCACGAGCGCAATAACTGCCATAATGAACAAAAAATAGAGAATGTTAAAAATTTTTTGCATATCTGGTTGAGGATATATTCTGAAATCAAATTTCCGAATATATCCTCAACCCCCGTCATAGACGGGAGGTGAGATGCATAGTAATTACATTTATGGGAGCGGATTATTCCTATGCTGTTCTGCAGTAAAGGTCATGTCTCCACTCAAGCTGTCAGATTGAACCTCATTTCCGACACTTTCAGGAAGCAGCCACTTCCAGCCGATATAGTACGTCACGCTTCCGACAAGGCGGCCGTCAGCTGCAATTCCGTGACAGAGACCATAGTCATGGTGTCCACCATCGGCAGGACAGGGCGCAACTCCATTTGCTGGAGCAATAGTTTGACCCTTCATTGCCTCATCAAAGTCAACAAAGATATCAAAGAATGACGTGACAGAGTTCGGATTACCCGGATCTACAGGATGACCCACTGAGTCCATGGCAACTGTTCTCGTTGGAACCATCGGTTCGTGTACAATAATGTCAGGTCGGGGCGTAGGATTAATTGGATCGATGGGAGTCGTCGGGTCTGGCACAAGACCATCCTGCCAGATATTATCCCCTTCATACGGATCTGCGGGACATTTCGGTATGCCAGGAGTATGGAGACCACCGCACTGAAAACCAGGGATCATTCCCTGATCAAGCCATGTCATGAATTGCATTTTTTGGTACAACTCTCCGCTCCACGGCGCCAAATTATCATCACAGGTCGTATCACTGCTCTCTTCGGGTTCTGTGCAGCCGTTATCCTTGTTAGCGTTGAATGTTAATTTCATCTTTCCCCATGCATCGTTATCGTAAACATGGAGTGATATTGTATCTTCTCCCCAATCGCCTGGCTTGATGTCACCAAAATCAAAGAATTTATGGACGCCATCTTCGAGATCGGTTTCTCGCCACTGTCCGACACCAACGCCGTTTGTACCAATCGGGCCACATCCGACATCAACACCATTCTGGTAGTAGTGACATTCGCTATCAATCTTCAAATCCAACTTTCCGGCAGTAAACGTGTTTCCTGTCGATGTTTCTGTATCGGAGAAGAATGCACCCGTCGCCCCTACTGCGAGAGCACCCACAAACGCAATCATACTCAAACTTAATAAAATTCTTTTCATATTTTTCTTTTGTAATTTTTATCTGGTAATTTCGTTCGACCTTTACAATAGAGCTCTCAATTTCGGCTATTTCCGCATTCTGCACGCAAAAAGCCGCCTGGTATTTCACACATTACGTGTCGAAATACCAGGCGGCTTTTCGTTCTGATGAGCTCCAAAACACATCCTCCTTATTATACTTTTTCCTGCAAAACCCCCGCAATGGAGTAATGCACCGATTTCACTGTTAGGACAATTTGTCCTGTCTGTCAAAAAAATCATGCACTAAAATAAAAAGTCCGCTGATGGACGCCGCATTGGGGAAAATTCAACCCACGGCAAGCCGGGAATTGAGATGCAGCGCCCATCAGCAGACTCTTTCGCTTTATATACTTTGCTATTCCGCGACACCGTTTCTTTTGTCCTTTATGGTGTCCTAGAGTATCAAATCAAAGCTGAATCACGTGTGCTTCTCCGGTTTTTTCACTCGCTGTATCTTCCCGTTTCAACACAAGATTGTCCTTTAGTTGTTCGAGGGTAATACGCGGCTCTGCTCGGTTCTCTTTTGACACCTCCTTATTTGTTTCCCTTTCAGATGCTCCTTCTTTGGATTCCGATGTCATGTTCGGCTTTCCGAAAGGTGGAATTCCGTCATCGTCGTCATAATGATCATCCTCTTCTTTACTGCCGCTGCGATAGAGCAGGAACCCTACAATAAAGAGTATAGCGATCAAAAGAAGCTGCATCCATTTGGATGGATTAATACTCGCTGTTATTGCCGCCGCCACCTTGCTCAATTTTCCTTTTTCGCTTTTTGTTCCCATCGCACTCGTCGATGTCGCAGTGTCCTTTTTAAGCATACCTTCAAATGCTTCAATGACGGCTGTCGTCACATCTTTCTTGTGCTTACTTGATGTCGCAGATTGGTTTTTTGCCTCCCATGCGCTCTTCGATGTTGCCCCTTCTGTATCGGGCAGGTTATTAAGACCCGCCGCCGAAACATCCACGCCATTCTTTCTCATGCGTTCAATTTCCGCACGATACGCTGCAATTTCGGTTTTCTGTCCCGCCGTCAACGCAAAATCTTTCTTGTAGGAGCAATACACCGTATTGATCTGCCGCTTCGTCGTAATGTAGACATAGCCGGTGTGGGATGTGAGACCCCAAGGTGTCAAAACATCGTCGCGATACTTTTCCTGGAAAGCATTAACGGCATCGCGTGTCGCTGTGTCGTATATTCCCGACAAGGGTACATTTGCCGTTCCTTCAAACGTGCGCAGAAAACTTTGAAGCTTCAGTACTTCAACACGGTCATTATTCGCTCCAAACTTGATGAACGCCCGTAGGTATTCAAAACATTCACCCGATACTATTCCTACCGGCATTGGTGTCGGAACAGGCGAAGATGTGGGGGTTCCAGTCGGGATTGTTGTTGCTGTTGTTACCGTCGGGAGCGTAGAGAGCTCGATACCCACCGCACGCTCAATCGCGCCTGCATCACGCTTCGATGTCGGACGGAAATAGTAGACAATATTTTGCGTCAGATTTTCAATCGCCACTGTGTGCGACTTTGTTGTAGAAGCATACAGTTGCGTTGTCGTACCATAACCGAAGTCCGAATCAAGAGTAAGTGTCTTTACTGATGTCGTACCAAACGCAACGAGGCTTGTCGCTGATACGGTCGTGTCCCAGGTAAGCACTGCACTTGTACCGTTCACTTGTATCTTCTCGTTCGTAATATACAAAGGATCGTCAACAGTTCCGCCGCCTCCACATTGCCTACACTCCTCACCAAGCTTTGGCTGCACGATTACCAAACGAGTTACCTGCGTAGCCGCAAGCCCATGAGAATCGGAAACATCGTACGTAATAGTGTAGTTGCCCTTCGGTGTTGAAGATGTCACTATCGCACCGCCACGAACGATGCTGCTCGTAATGTTCCCATCTTCCTGATCAGACGCTGTTGCGCCTGCATCGGTATATGCATC
>JAHFLU010000022.1 GCA_023264615.1 bacterium
GCACTGCATGCACGACCTTTCCTCCCTTCCACGGCCAAAAATTGGCACCGAAGCCGATGATGTTTCCTGGTTTTTCAAATCTATACCACCCTCCGTCAAACACATTTTTGGTATCAGGCTTTTTCACAAATACGCCTTTTCCTTTAGGAACAACAAAGGCTTCGTGTAGTATTGGATACGAACAAGGGCTATCATCAAGGCGCAAACGATAAAATTCGAGCTTTTGTGTTCTTTCTTTTGCATATTTTGCTGGTATGTAGTCAAGTTCAACCGCAATTTCGACGTTGGTATAGATACCTCCCGGTCCCTCTGGCGGGAAAGCTGTGTGCTCCATGGCATCAACCACAAGCGATGTTCCTTCTTTGAGATAGATACTGTACGGTTCGTCGAAAATAACAGGGTCATGTACTGTATTTCTCGAAGCAGCAAACAGTTCGCGAATTTTACGGAACGTGTTAGGACAGATCGGGTTTTGAGCACCGGCCTCGTAGAGCAAGATGTGATGCAGAATCCCCGGCGAAGCATTTTCTACCACAGCCCGGATCGATGTTACCCACATGTCAAAGGGTACCAAAACTGCTTTTGGAGAACTATACCAATGCGCATGCGGAGCATCTGGGTCACCCTCCGGGTGTTCATGTGCCTGAATGTAAGGAATTGTTTCTACTGAAACACGCAATGTGTGGTTTGGAGAAATATTCTGCCTAACCATTTCCGTGCCCGCTGCAAAAAAAAGAGCTCCAAGCATCAGAGCAAATCCGCCGATTTTCTTATAAACACGACTTTGCAGTTTCATATTCTTGTATAGTGTATAGTATGGTTCAGCATATATCTAGATATAAAGCGCTTCTGCCGACTTGCGCGGGACTTCTGCTCTGCTTGACTCTTCCTCCTGTCGATGCCGGCTTCGTTGTATGGATTGCACTTGTACCACTTTTACTCTATATCCATGCCACAAAAAGCCTGAAAAGGGCCTTTTTTGCAGGCATGCTCACGGGAACAATCTGCGGTGTCAAGGTGCTTTACCCACTTTCAACCCTCAATGCATGGTGGTGGACCAACCCCGCCGGAATTTTTTGGGATGTACGAACAGGAGTTCTCACGCTTCTTCTCATATTCGTAGCTTCTTATAGCGGAGGTCTCGTTATAGGCCTTTTTTCTGTTGCTTTTAAGAAATTTCGGCAAATACCTCTTGTTAATATCCTGCTCTTCTCCGCACTATGGACTCTGTTTGAAAGGGCGAGAGAGCCCCTTGTTCTTGGCTTCACGTGGGGACATTTAGGGTATGCTCTCCACAATAGCCTGTATCTCGTTCAGATCGCAAAGTTGGGGTTCGTCTATTCGGTTACTTTCTTAATTCTGGCTGTAAATATAGGTATTTTTGAAACTATTCTCGCTATCTATACATATTACTGTACACATAAACATCGAGGCATTCGGGAAAGTATTCTGCATGGTTTTCTTACACCTGCTTTTCTCTCCATTTTTGCACTCATTATAGCCTCCTTCATGTTTGGATATATTTCTCTTCAAAAAACGAAGGGAGATAAACATGTTTTACAGGTCGCTGCCGTACACATGGACATTAAAACAGAAGATAGCGTTGGCATAGAAGCATTTAATGCCTATCTTGCGTTGATTGATGAGGCGCTCACACGCAGCCCGGACCTTATCGTTTTGCCTGAAAACGCCTTTCCTTTTTTTGTTATCAATGAGGAAACGCGCGTACCGCTTAAATACGAGAATACCGCCTCAAATATTAAAGATCTTTTCAACGCTCTGCGGCAACGCTCGATACAACATCCCTCTACTTCCTTTATTATCGGCATGCATTCTGTTCTAGGCAATGCTCTCCACAACTCTATGGTTGTTCTTGAAAAAGGCGATATTGCTGATATATACAATAAAAGAAAGCTCATGCCCTTCGCAGAAGACGACACTAAAATCTTTGGGGGCAGTAAAACAAAACCTTTTTTAGAGGGTGTACATGACCAGATAATCCATGCTCATGGTAGCGCCATAACACCTCTTATTTGCTCCGAGATCATATTTCCATCCCTCTCGTATAATCGATCAAGTAATCTCATCATCAATGCAAGTAATGACAGTGTTTTTAGCAGCAGGCTTGTCGGTATACAAAACCATGCTATTGCTCAAATCCGTGCAATTGAGAACAATAAATATGTCATTCGGTCGGTAAAGGGAGGCATAACAAGCATTATCGACCCTTTTGGCCGAATTCTCGCAAAAAAAGAAGGGGGAAGGGGTGTTATTATCGCTTCTATTACATATTAATCATTACTAAAAGACTTTCTTGACATGAATAAATACCTCCCCTACATCACAGTATTTATGAGCGGGTATATCATGTTAAGCTTAGAGCTTTTGGGGATTCGTCTTCTTGCACCATTTTTCGGCTACTCGCTCTATGTTTTTGGTGCTCTAATCGGTGTCATCCTTCTTGCGCTCTCTCTGGGCTACATGCTTGGCGGCTATTGGAGCGAAAACAAACAATTCACGGAGCGCCGTTTTTTCAGTTTTGTATTCATTTCTGCTCTCTATCTAAGCATCATTCCCCTCTATCATGCCAAAATCGTTGAGGTTCTCTCCCGTCTTCACATAATAACAGGGGCGCTTCTTTCCTCACTCATACTTTTTGCTTTCCCTATGATCATGCTCGCAAGTATCTCACCATATCTCACCAAAACACTGACCAAAAGGGGACAGGGTGTGGGCGCTTCGTCGGGCGCAATTTATGCAACAGGAACGCTCGGCAGCCTTATTGGAACCTTTGCAACAAGCTTTTACCTCGTACCCGCCTTTGGCGTAAACATCACCCTTATAAGTAACGTGCTGCTTATGTTCTCTCTTGCCTTCCTTTGGATCATACCGTGGAAATATGGCTTTGTTTCTACTTTAGGAATACTTATACTCCTCACGGGACTTGTATCGGCAGAAAAAAATCCGAGTGTTATCTTGGCCCAAGTTGAATCTCCCTATAATCATCTCGAGATTGTTGATTACAAAGAATTCATAGGGCTTCGTACTGATCGTCGAAATGGTGGGCTCTATTCTCTCTATCCAAAAGAGGGGTATTGGCAATATCCTGGCTATGTTTACGACTTTTTTGCTATCCCTCCCCTCATAAATGGTGCACAAAATGGCCTGCTTTTGGGACTTGGTGCAGGAACCATTCCGCTCATACACCAAGAAATCAGCCCTAACCTTATGATCACCGGAGTTGAAATCGATCCGAACATCATCGAGCTTGGTAAACAATACTTTCATTTAAGCGAACGGCATAATCTCCAAACAGTGCTTGCGGATGCACGGCCATTCCTTGTGCACAGTACTCTTCGTTATGATCTCATAGAAATTGACCTTTTCTGGGGAGGCGGTGAAATCCCTTTCTACCTCTCAACGAAAGAGTTCTTTGCCCTTACACTAAAAAATCTTACCGATAAAGGCATTCTTGTCATGAACGTTTACGATCCATCCCAGGATCAAAAGATTTTTAGACCGCTTATAAACACTATCGCCTCGGTATACCCCAAAACATCCTATATACGTATGCCCTTCGGCTCTTATTTTATTCTTGCCACACACAAACCTCTCGACTACTCCGTACTGGACAAAGCAATAAAAACAGTACGTTTTGATAAAAAAGCATACACAGTCGCTCAAAAACTTAAAAAGGAACTTGTTCCCTGGTCTTTTAATCCTCGTACATCTATTTTCACAGACAATTGGGCGCCACTCGAAAAACTCACCTATGAGGCGGTTTTTAGTACGCATTAGATAAAACTGTTTTTCAAACAGTATACTTATCCACAAAAAACTTATCCTATATTGGGGCAGTGCCGATACTCTTTGCTATACTTTCACTATTGCACGTGGGGAACGTAATATTACATTTTTGCGGTGGAAAAGTAAAAACGTAGTTATAGCTGCCGTTGTTCTCGTTGCCATTATGGCAGCCATCTTTTTTGCGCGCAGAGGAACCAGTACGAAAGTGGTAATGAACACTCCTCGCACGAACGAAACAGCAACCCTTCTTGCAGTAGCTGACAGAACACTTGTCGCCGACAGTGATAGTGATGGTCTTCCAGACTGGGAAGAAACGCTGCGCAAGACAGATCCGAATAACCCCGACAGCGACAGAGATGGCATCAAGGACGGCGATGAGAAGTTTGAGGATACGACCATCTCCGCACACGTCAAAGAAACCGCTCAACAGCTCAACACGGAGGGCCTCACATCGACAGAGAAGCTCGGTAGGCAATTGCTTCTCCAGTACCTTGAGTATAAAAAGCAGGGAAAGACTTTCGACCAGGCTGCGCTGGCAAAGTTTACAGAAAATATGCTCACTGGAGTCAATGCCGATGCAGAGGTCAAGCTTTATTCGATCGGCGATATACAGGTACTTGCAGACAACAGTGCAACAGCTTTCAGAGAATATGCAAACAGGATGGGCCGGATTATTTTGAGAAACTCTTCTTCGAACCCTGAAGGAGAAGTTGCCATACTCTCTCGCGCATTGGAAAACAATGACCACGAGGAAATAAAAAAAATAGTCCCTATCAGAGAAAGTTTTTCGAATTCGCTTGAGGAAGGTCTTACGGTGCCGGTACCAAAAGACCTTGCAGCTCTCCATCTCGCCCTTCTCAATTCATTTGTATATATGAAAGCAACGCTTGGAAGTCTCGAGCTCGTTTTTGAAGATCCGCTCGTTGCATATGTTCGCATCACGCAACATGGGCAAAGTATTAATGCAGTGAAGACTGCTGTACAAAATATCAGTATTTTTTATAAGAACAGCAACATTCGTTTTACACCGGAAGAGGAGGGTGCCGCGCTCGTGAATATCATGTGAGTACTTAAACAGACCGTATGTGGGAAATTTTTTCAAAAAATAAATTCAGGCTTGGAAAGAACCTTATAGTAACTCTTTTGCTCATTGCCATTTTTCTTCCTCCTGCATATCTTTTGATGCCTGTCCGCAAAGCGGATGCGTTCATTTTTGTCCCCGTCGGTGAGATCCCGCTCGCCGCGACCCACGTAGCCAACAGCGTGGAAAACTTCCTTAATGCTACCGTCAAGGAGTTTGGTCTTGATGCTATCGCGTGGATCGTCGCGAAACAGCTCATTTCCGCAATCACTTCTGACCTTGTTACGTGGATCAACAGCGGCTTTAACGGGGCGCCGATGTTTGTCCAGAACTTGAACGGTTTCTTCACTGACATTCTTGACAAAGCGTTGGGCGAATTTCTTTCGGGTACCCAACTTGCATTTCTCTGCTCTCCTTTTAAGCTTCACATCCAAATCGCACTCCAGCTCAATCTTTTTAAGAACAAGAATGTATGCCGAATCACCGGCATACTTGCTAATATGGACCGATTCCTTGTTAATGGCGGGTTCCTGAATGGCGGGTTCCTCGGGATGGTTCAGATGACGAATAGTGTGCACATGAATATGTATGGTTCATATCTCATGGCAGACCAGTCGCTTGCTATGAAACTTGGCGGGGCAGGCTGGGACGCATCAAAGAAGCTTGATTTCGGCAAAGGCTTTCTCTCTTTTGAGACATGCACCACGATTCCCGATGAATTTGGTGGTCCTAACATGCAGGACTGCAAGACACAAACACCAGGAGCCGTGGTTGAGTCACAGCTTGAGGGTATGCTTGGCTCTGGTGTACGCCAGCTTGAAATAGCCGATGAGCTTGATGAGGTTGTCGGTGCGCTGATATCACAGCTTCTCAATCAGGTTATCTCCGGTGGCCTCGCCGCGCTCGGGGGAGGTGGGGGAGGTGGGGGTGGCGGTCCGACGTTTCTTGGCCAGCTTCGTACAGATATTCTCGCGCAGCGTACCGGTCCCGTAAATGCTGCTGATTTCCCCGTAAGTGGTGTCATTACAGGGTTTACTCCAGACTTTAACCCTCCTGCCGGATTTCCTATTCCTACAGTTCCGCCAACAACTGGCCCTGGAGCCGTTGGCGGTCCACGATTCAGTATCTCTTCTCCTTTTGTCGTTTTGATTGCTCCTGGCGGAACAAAAACCGTACCGGTTTCACTTCTGTTTCAGAGCGGCAGTACGCCCCCAGCGGTATCGCTTAATGTCCTACAGCTCCCAAGTATTGTTAGCAATACCTCTTTTGGCAACGATCCATGCAGGCCATCTTGTACCTCGTTTGTCACTTTTGCCGTTACTCCCGGTGCGCCGCTCGGATCATATCAAGCAGTGATCAGTGCTTCTCCTGAACCAAGTAATGTTTCGACCCAAATCACCATCATTATTACCAATAATCCCGATGGTGCTCCTGGACTGACAGGTCCTGCTGGTGCTCCTGGTCCTATTGGTCCTATCGGCGCTCCCGGGCCTACGCCAATCTTTACACCACCGCCTCCTAGTCCCACTGGTGTTCCTTTCAGCTATGCTATCTCTGCTGCTCCTAGTATTTCTGTCGCTCCCGGCGGAGTCGCATCTATCGTCGTAACAAAAACGTTTGCCGGTGTAGCAAGCACTCTTTCCGCGCCGATTCTCCTCACTGCGCCACAACAGCCGAGTGTTGCAACGAGTGTTTCTTTCGGTCCAGACTCGTGTACTCTCGTCTGCACATCAACTGTCGACTTTACCATTAGTCCCACTGCACCAACCGGATCGTATCTCGCTGTTATCAGCGGTTCTCCTCTACCAAGTAACACCTCGATTCAGGTCAATGTTAATGTTTCGAGCAGTGCTCCAGCAGCAACCGGACCCGATACCGTACAACCATCCATTTCATTTTTGCCGACTGTCGTGCTTGCAACCGCAGGTAGCCCACCAAGAGCAGCGACTGCCGTCTTCTCTGTCACCACAAGTGACAATGTTGGGGTCACACAGGTCGACTTCTTTGCAGACGGTGTCCTAAGAGCTTCAGTGCCTGCCGGTTCACCATTTGAGTTCCTTTGGAAAGCAAATATGGGAAATATCGTGTCAGCTGTCGCTTTCGATGCTGCAGGAAATACAGCCGCAGCGACAACCTTCGCACCATAATGTTATGAGTTTTATGAAAGCAAACCTCCAAACAATTCAAAAAGTGGTTCTTGGTACCGTCATACTCATGCTTCTCTTTGGAGCATTCGCTGTTTTCAATACAGGAACTGCGTTTGCCCAGAATCCTACCGCTGCTCCAGGTTCTGGATCAGGCTGTTCTAGTTGGTTTTCGAATTTCTTTGGAAGTGGACCCGGGCTCGTTGAGTGTGCTGCAACCGCTGGAATTACCGCTGTAGGCAGTCTGCTCAATGTCATTGGAGTCGCCCTCTATGCGTTGACGGGGTGGCTGCTCTCTGCTTCAGGGTGGATACTCAATCTCTCTATTCAAAAAATGGTGGTTGATATGTCGACTACCGTACAGAATCTGGATGCTGTTGAGGTTGGTTGGGTCACCTTTCGCGATTTAGCCAATATGGCTTTTATTTTCGTCCTTGTTTTCAGCGCTATTGCAACGATTCTTCAGATAAGCACCTATGGTGCACAGCGCTTGCTGCCAAAAATTATTATTGTTGCCCTCCTCCTTAATTTCAGCTTTTTCTTTGCCGGCATTGTTATTGATGCAACAAATATTGTCGCTGTGCATTATGCAACATCCTTTACCTGTACAAATTCCGCGACAAATGTCACCACAGACTGTGGCCTCGCCACCGCCATTACAGATTCGCTCGACCTTCACACCACCGCAGCTCCCCAGACTACAGATCTCTCTCAAATCTTGCTTATTTTTCTCTTTACCGTCCTTGCTTCTGGCTTTTTGGTTGTAACGGCGTTTGTGCTTTTTATAATGGCAATACTCCTTGTTACCCGTTTTGTCGTCCTCGTTTTTGTTCTTGTTCTTTCGCCCATTGCTTTTGTGAGTATGATCCTGCCCGGCTCAAGTATATCAAAAAAATGGTGGAGTACCCTCATTAATCAAGCGATTTTTGCTCCTCTTTTCTTTATTCTCATCTGGTTCGTCTTGAGTATTATCAGTTCTCCCCAGTTTAAGTCTATGCTTGGACCAATCGGGCCTTTTACTGATGCGTTTAACGTAAGAACATTCGCCGACGAGGGCATTGCCCAAGCCGCGTTCGTTATTGTATTAAACTTCATTGTTGTTACTGCTTTCCTGATCGGTGCTCTCGTCATCGCAAAAAGCTATGCAAACAGTGGCGGTGCGGCAGTTCAAAAATTAACCAGTTTTGCGACAAAAGCAGCGACGGGGGTAGTCTTTGGCGCAGGAGCGTATGCCATGCGCAATACTGCCGGCCGTGTTGCAAATTCCGGCTATGCCCAGAGAGCAGCTGCCCGCATGAATAATGTACCCATCGTTGGTGGGCTTGTGGGAGGCGCTGCACTCGCAGGGGTAAGTAAAATGGCAAAAGGCAGCTACGATGTGCGCCATAACCTTGGCGGTGAGTATGGCAGGGGAAGCACTGGTGGCGGTTTCGCTGGACAACAGAAACGAACGCAAGAGCGCAAAGCCCTTGTTGGTGATCTTCTTAAGGACAAGGAATTCAAGGATAAAAACGCCGAGAAGGAAGCTCGAGCCCAGTTCCACAGCGCAGTCGATGATGAACAAATGCTCTCAAACACTGATCGCCAAAAAGCCCAGGCAGATCGAGCACAGCGCGAAAAGGACATTGATGCAAAAAATGCGGAGATCGAAGATGCTAAAAGGGAGGCAAGAAATGCGGAAAGAATGTTGCAGGAAGCAAAAACGGATCCAGCACGCCAGGCTGCACGAAACCTCCAAACATCGGCTCTCCAGAAACAAGAACGTGCAGAACTTGATAAGAAAAATCTCGTCGCAGGCGGCGATGCCATACTTGCTGCCAAACTCGCTATTGATGAAGCCGCAAGAAAGACTATTTCCGGGAGGGAATACATGGCTCGGAAACAAGACGTGCTCGCTGATCGTTTTGGGGGCAAAGATAGCGTCATGGGACGCTTGTATGACAGTGCAACGTCCCAGGGGAATGCGGCGAAAACAGCAAAGGTTATTCGAACGAACGAACAGAGAGGCCTAGAGGAAAAAGTACGCGATGCCCGCGCGAAAAATAATAGGATCAAGACTGGTCTTGAAGCACAAAAAGCACCTGTGGAAACCGAAAACAATGCTCTAAAAGCGCAGGTTGCCGATCTTGAAAAAATCAGGAGCGCATATGGAGCTGGTGCAGACTTGCCTGCAAAACAAAGCGTATTGATCACCCGGCAACAAGATTTGAGCAGACAAATTGATGAAGCCATAAATGTACGCGGTGATCGCCTCGCGGCGGATAGGCTACGAGGAGAGCTTGCACCTGTACAAGAAGAATTGAATACGCTTTCGAGACACCTTGGACGATTTGGGGCAACCGCTAATATTCAGGAAGAAGTTGACCGAAGACAGGCCCGCATTGCAAGCAATGAAGTCAGTTTACAAAAGATACATAAGGAAATAGCGGATCTCGGTGACACAAAAACAGAGTCTTGGGAAGACAAGCTCGATCAGATCCTTAGAGGCCAACAAGGACAAAATAGTGGTGGTGGCACAACAACGCCTTAATAAATATCGTCAAACATACGACACACTATGGACTACACACCAGAAATAATAGAAGAAAAGTTTGATGCGTTGCCTGATGATATTAAAAACACGCTTACATCAGAGGAAACAGCAAATGCACTCAAAGGCATTGGGACAAAAAACGGCCTGCTCGAGGATCGCATGACAATACTTATCAATGAAACCGGCTTTGTTATGCTTGGCTTGACGCACCCGTCGCAATTTGTTGGAAATCTCACAACAGCCATGGGTATCTCCCGGGAAAATGCACAGCGTATCGCAGCCGCAGTAAACGAATCAGTTTTTGCCCCCATACGCGAGTCTCTCAAGAGAATCCATAATATCGGCATGCCGGTTGATGCTTCGGCTCTGTCGACACTTGATACAGGAAACACAAAAAAACTCGATATCGAGCCGGCAGTCATTCCACATGCAGAAAAACTTGAGAACATCACGATGCGACCAAGAGAAGAAATTCATCCGCTCGATGAACACGTAGAACAACAGGGAGGTCGTCCACAAAATATTTCGTCAGGGGACCCCTATCGAGAACCGTTGTGACCTATCTCTATATAAAAGTTGCCCATGAGATTCCAAACGCCACAATTCATTGGAATAGAGGATAAAATACTTGGGCCACTGACGCTCAAGCAGTTTATTTATCTTGCAGGTAGCGCAGGAGCTGTTGCGGTTCTTAACTTCATGTTACCCCACATCATTGCTTTTACGATCGGAATACCCATTGTCATCTTTGGCTGCATGCTTTCGTTTTATAAGTACAACGGTAAGCCTTTCATTGTTCTTGTCGAGTCAGTTTTTACCTTTACCATGGGCACCAAGCTCTATATATGGAAAAAAAAAGAAAAAACAATCTCGCAGACACAAAAGAAAACAGCGGCCGAGGAAGAAGAGCCTGTATATATTCCAAAGCTCTCTGATAGTAAGCTGAAGGATCTGGCGTGGAGCCTTGATATCCATGATATTACGCAAGAAAAACAAGATCGAAACCCTCTGTAGTATATGCCAAAAACAACCAAAACAGCCCAGGACTTTGTGCCGTTCGAAGAGATCCGTGATGGTACCATTATTTTAAAAGGTGGCCTGATGCGTGCCATTCTTCTGACATCATCTATTAACTTCGCACTGAAATCAGAGGATGAACAAATGGCGCTCTTGCGACAATTCCAAAGCTTTCTTAATACCCTCGAGTTTTCGTTGCAAATCTTTATTCAGTCGCGCAGGCTTGATATACGCCCCTATATTGCCTTGCTTGAAGACCGCTTGCGGGAACAGCTTGAAGATCTTCTTAAAATCCAGACACGGGAGTATATCGAATTCGTTAAAAATTTCACTGAAAACAGCGAAATCATGACCAAAAGCTTTTTTGCTGTCATTCCTTATCAGCCTCCCATTATGGGTACAAAATCGGGGAACACCCTTGGAAGCAGGCTTTTTCAAAAAAAGAACAAACAAACAAGTGATGAACACCAGAAAAAAGTCGAGGTTTTTGAGGAAAACCAGACACAGCTCGCACAACGCGTGAGTGTTGTTGAACAGGGCCTTGCCCGCATGGGTATCCGTACGGTCCGCCTGGGAACTGAAGAGCTTATTGAGGTCTTCTATAAGATATTCAATCCTGGAGAACTTGATAAACCGATGGTTTTGCAACAAAAATAATCATGCCGATGCATTATGGGACTTTTTAGTTTAAAGAGTAAAAACAAGGAGGAGATGCCTGTCATACCGATTCTCCCCCAACAAATCTATGAAACGGGCGTCCTTGAACTCAATGATGTCATCGCGCCGTCAGCGCTCAAAGTAACGCCGCGTGAGATCAATCTCGGCGAGAAGATCGTCCGTACTTTTTTCGTTATTTCATACCCGCGATTTCTCAATGAAAACTGGTTTGCCCCGATTATTAATTTGAGTAAAGTTTTTGATATTTCAATTTTCATTCATCCAATAGAAACATCAAGGGTTCTCCGTCAATTCCAGAAAAAAGTTGCTGAGGTGCAAAGTCAGATTCATACCCGGGAAGAAAAGGGGCTTGTGCGCGATCCTGTCCTTGATACTGCATATCAAGACCTTGAGAGCCTGCGCGACAACCTTCAGCAAGCCCAGGAGCGCATTTTTGATGTTGGTTTGTATATCTCTCTTTATGGAAATTCAGAAGCCGAGGTCGACAAAGTCGAGTCGCAAATGAAATCTATTTTGGATTCAAAACTTGTCTATGTAAAACCGGCACTTTTCCAACAACAGCAAGGATATATGAGTATTCTGCCCATTGGCACAGATGTTCTCTTGGTGCATTCAAAATTAAATTCTTCACCACTTTCAAGTATTTTTCCTTTTGTTTCTTTCGATCTTACTTCTGATCGGGGAATCCTCTATGGTATTAACCGCCACAATGCGAGCCTTATACTCTTTGATCGTTTTTCTCTTGAAAACTATAACTCCATCTCCTTTGCCACATCGGGTGCCGGCAAATCGTATGCAACAAAACTCGAGATTCTCCGTACGCTCATGTTTGATACAGAAGTAATCGTTATCGATCCCGAACGAGAATACGAGTATATGGCAGAAGCCACAGGGGGTCGCTATTTCAATATATCTCTTTCCTCCGAACACCATATTAATCCTTTCGATCTACCCATAGCGCGCGAAGACGAGGCAGCCTCCGATGTACTGCGATCACACATTGTCAACCTTGTCGGCCTTTTCAGAATCATGATGGGCGGCCTGACTCCCGAGGAAGACTCGGTTATCGACCGTGCAATTACGGAAACGTATGCGCTCAAGGACATCACTGCAGAATCCAATTTTGCTGATATTGAACCGCCGCTCCTTTCCGACTTTGAGCTTGTCCTCGCCGGGATGGAAGGGGGGGAGTCGCTCTTAACCCGCCTCACAAAATATACCCGGGGCACGTGGGCAGGATTTATTAATCAGCCAACAAACGTGGATATCAACAAAAAGTTTGTTGTATTTTCTGTACGCGACATGGAAGACGAGCTCAAGCCTGTGGCGATGTATATTATTACGCACCATATTTGGAACGCTGTGCGGAAAAATTTACGAAAGCGTCTCCTTGTTATTGACGAAGCGTGGTGGATGATGAAGTCTGAAGACACTGCCTCTTTCCTTTTCGGCCTTGCCAAGCGCGGCAGAAAATACTTTCTTGGTCTTGCAACAATCACCCAAGATGTCGGCGATTTCCTTAAATCTCCCTACGGACTACCGATTATTACCAACTCATCTATCCAGCTCCTCCTCAAACAGTCTCCCTCTTCCATTGACCTTGTACAAAAAACATTCAATCTGACCGAAGAAGAAAAATTCCTGCTTCTTGAGTCCGGCATTGGGGAGGGGATATTCTTTGCCGGTCTCAAGCATGTCGCTATTAAAACCATTGCTTCCTATACCGAAGACCAAATTATAACTTCAGACCCTTCACAGCTTCTTTCGATAAGAAAGGCAAAAGAGGAGCTCGCGAGCGCCGATGCAAATACCCGGGGCACTGATGTAAATGCTGCAAAATAAGACGCACTCCATACGAACATCACACTACTATGTCAGCCGCCAAAGAAGTTTCACATAGTCCGCGCATAAGCAACACAACCGCTGCGCTCATGATCGGTACGGCATTTTTCATTGATCTTATTCAAGCCATGCTTGCTTTTTTTCCGATTCTTGGTTGGATACTTGCGAGAATCCTAAGTCTCGTCGCGTGGCTCGGTTTTTTTATTTGGTACAAGATATGTAATGTCGGATTTTTTGAAGGAACAACTGGGAAAGTGATCGCCAAAAAAATCGGCTTACAAATAGTCACGATCTTTCTTGAGCTTGCAGCTGGTGAGTTCCCCATGCTTACTATCAATACTGTCTGTATCATTCTTGTTGTCCGTCTTGAGGATGAAGCTATTCAGAAAGATATTGTTTCAGCAAAATCTCTTGAGCAACTTGAAGAAATCTTGGAGGGAAAAAGTGGTAAGTTGCGAGGAGCTGCACGAATCGCCCGTACTGAATTTGCGGAGCGGCGGAGACGCCGGCAAGAGATGGTTATGCAAAGAAATAGGGAAGTGGCAGAGAGAAAGGATCCATCCTCCTACGAAGAACGCTTTGAATATCAAACAAATCCATATGTTGGTGTTTAAAACATATTTTTCATAGTAAAATAAAGTAACGTATGAAAACTCTTTGTAAAATAAAGTAACGTATGAAAACTCTTTTTAAAAAAATTTTTATTCTCATTGGTCTTTTGTTTTTTTGCTTCGCACCTGCTGCAACCGCAGAGCAGCGCA
The DNA here is from genome assembly GCA_023264615.1 of bacterium. Taxonomy (GTDB): domain Bacteria; phylum Patescibacteriota; class Minisyncoccia; order Phycocordibacterales; family VMGT01; genus VMGT01. The sequence continues at coordinate 13,864 of JAHFLU010000022.1, forward strand.
TAATCACCGGAGCACAGTCCAAGATCTCTCTTAAAATGGAGCCTGGATATCCCAAACCACACGAGAATGTTCATTTTGTCCTCGAGAGTTTTTCCACAGATCTCAACATGGCAACAGTCCAATGGTTTGTGGATGGTAAGCCTGTAAAAAGTGGTAAGGCACTCCTTGAGTTCGATGTCACCGTCGGTGGCCTTGGTTCGAAAACAGAGGTACGCGCCGCAGTCGCATCCACGAATATCGGTTCGCTCCCGGTAACGGTTACACTGCAGCCGGCACAAGTTGACCTTATCTGGCAATCCCACAGCTACACACCTGCATTTTATCGAGGTAAGGCATATTTGACACAGAAGAGCGGCGCTCTCATCGTTGCAATGCCGAGCTTTATTACCACATCTGGTGTTTTGCTTGATCCTCAAGACCTCATATATACATGGACAGTAGACACCGTCGTTAAGGGGGATAAATCCGGGCGAGGGAAAAATACTTTCCGTGTTGATGATGTTTCGATTGTCCGGGGTGATAAAATGCTGCAGGTTCTTGTAAAAGCGCCCTCAACAGCACTTGCCGCATCTCAAACTATTATTGTTGCTATGGAAATGCCTATCCTCGCTTTCTATGAACACGATCCGCTGGAAGGCATCAAATACAACCGGGCACTCAAGGGAACATATAAACTCGTCAATGAAGAGGTGACCATCGAAGCAGTGCCGTACTTTTTTAGTACGCCATATAAAGAAACGGCCGAGCTTAGTTATGGTTGGAACCTCAATGGAAAAGCAATCGAAACCCAGGAAACAAAACATGGTGCTGTCACCCTTCGGCAAACAGGCGAAAGCGGGTACGCTACACTAAACCTCAATGTGCACCATGTGCGTAATCCTCTTGAAGCCGTGTTTGGTAAGCTTGTGCTTGAGTTTGGTGGTACAAACAACATAGCCTTTCCTTCTGCCCCATGAAAAAAAGTGAAACAACGCGCACGTACCTTTTTGTAGCGACCTTTGCTTTTTTTTCTTTTTTTATTGTGGCGCCTGTTTTTGCCCAAGATGTCACCCTCCTCTCCCCCCTGCCTGGCACAGGGCCTGAATCAAACTTTGGAGACTATGTTCCTATTGTCTTCAATCTCTCTATTGGTATTGCAGCAATACTTGCGGTCGTCATGATTATCATGGGCGGGCTGCAATATATGTCGACTGATGCGATTCAAGGGAAGAGTGATGGAAAGAATAGGATCACTGCTGCACTTCTCGGTTTAGGACTTGCGCTTGCTGCGTATGTCATCCTCTGGCAGATTAATCCAAACTTGGTCCGGTTTGAGTTGAATAAGCTCAATGTGGGGGTTACGGGGACGCCGTTTAATGGTATTGATCTAATCCCTCCTCCGCCCACTCCACCTCCTCGGCTTACTATTCCGGCGAGGCCTCTTGTCGCCGGTGGTCCAACTGGTACCAGAGTTACAACAGTAGGCTGTTTTCAATGCGAGACCCTCCAAGGCGTACCCGTCAGTCCTCGAGCATGCCGACCGCCAAGCTCAAGCTGTACCATCATTCTCAACACACAACTTGCTGTCCAGGTCCAAAATACGCAGGCAGCACTTACACAATTGGGAATAACGATGCAAGTGACCGAGGGGTATCCACCAACCGTCGTTCATCAGAATATCTGCCACCAAAATGGCACCTGTATTGACTATAATTTTACCAACACGGACCTAAGTGTGCCTGCAGTGGCTGCCATTGCCATTAATAACGTTATTACAACCGCAGCAACAGCAGGGGAAGGCTTAATCGCGATATACGAGGTCAGCAATACTGCTGCCTGCCAGACACTGCAGGCGGCAGGAGTAAGAAATGTCGTTGTCGTTCCAGGCATTGGAGCACCACACTTTTCAATATATTCACCTGGCCTTTCGAGTGGTGGTGGCCAGCCGTGCTAGTCTGTAGCTTTTTGTAATACAATTTTTAATTTATGAAAAGAAAAAAAGGGGTTTTGCTCATCATTGTTTTTATCCTGATTAT
>JAHFLU010000023.1 GCA_023264615.1 bacterium
ATTATTGCTGTGTTCCACATGGAAAAGATGTGCGATGCCGTGTCGTAAGACGGTGAAAAGTGCCGGTTCGCCGACTGAAGAGATAAGATTGTAGTGAAAATCGGTATTGTATATGAGAACATATCCCCATACAGCGTTCGCACTTTCGCCGAGCTCACGATTTTTCTCTGTAGGAGAGAAAAATGCTGCGTCCTGTTCTTGCACAATTTTGCTCGAGAATACAAGTTTTATCTCTGCGTCGCGGTTGCATGTTTGACGGAGATACATGCCTTGGTCAATACTCCATGCAGTAAGGTTGTATTCATACGGGAAAATGCGGTCGTACGAGAATTGTATGCCGGTGTATGTTCTGTATTCCTGAAATACCACGCGAAGCGAAGTTGCAATGGTCTGTTCGTTTGTGGGGTAATGAATATCATTAAGAACGCACACGCGTACGGTCCGCATTGTTTCGGACGGAAGTGTTGATACTTGTGTATGTACGTTGGAACAAGAGATAAGAAAAAGTACACAAATACCGCAAAGGATGAAAAAGCGCACGAGTTTTTCCTTGGTTGTTGGGTGAACAATGTAGTAGAACCCCCAGCTATTGTAACAGGTTTTGAATTTTAGTTTGAATCGAAATATCCTATACTCTATTGTGAAATGCGGGATTTTCTATACAGGAAAAATGTAAGAAGGCGCGAGTCATAGGTTATTCGCGCCTTCTATGGCGATCAGACTACTACCAGAATAGTTTTGCGAGAGACAAAGCGAACATCGGCTTTTGCGATCATGCTCGTAGCGGTAGCTACAACGAGCGCGTCTTGTTTTCGCTCGGGAAGGTCAACGTATTCTCGAGCAACGATATCTTGCAAAATAGTGAAAAGCTCGAAAAGTGTCGTGTTCCGTGCCACAGAATTAGCCATGGAAACTCTCTCTCGAATGTGTTGGAGATACTATTTTTACGCTGGACGCAGCGTAGCACCGTTCATACTAGATGTCAATGCTGCGAGTATTTTTCCACAGAGTGCTTTTTAGAGATGTACATGCTATCATTGCGTGGTGTTTATCCATTAATTTTGTAATACAATGTCTTCATTTCAAATGACCTGCAGTTGTGGCGATGTTATGACTGTTGAGGCGGATGATCGCGAAGCAGCAGTGGCACAGTTTAAGGATATGATGGACGAAGCCGGGATCAAGGCGCATATGGATGAGAAGCATCCAGGCGATCCTGTTATGGCAGTTGCTGACTGCCATGCGATGATCGACCGAGAGGTGAAAGAGGTTACTGCTTGATTTCACAGGCGAAGAGTTTTCTATAAAAACCACCCACTTAGGTGGTTTTTATATTTCCGTTGACAGGCGTGGTTGTTTTGAGTAGTATGGTCATGAGCCGAATGACGGGCTTTTTTCATTACATAATATGACACGGTCGCTCAAAAAGGGTCCTTATGTTGACCCGAAATTACTGAAAAAAATAACTGGCAAGCGCCCGGTGGAGACGGGTGTGATTAAGACATGGTCGCGCCGCAGCCAAATCTCGCCTGAAATGGTCGGTTTTACGTTTGGCGTCCATAATGGCCGTGAGCACCTTCAGGTGTTTGTAACGGAAGACATGGTTGGTCATCGTCTCGGTGAATTTGCGCTTACCCGCAAGTTTATCCGCCATGGCGGTAAGATGCAGAAAGAACTTGAACAGAAGAAGAAAGAAGCAGAACTTGTTGCGGCAAAAGCGGCAAAAGTTGCTCCTCCTGCTGCGAAATAATATTTTTTGATTTACGGACACGTATGAAAGCGACACTTACACAATATCGACAGTCTCCCCGCAAAGTGCGCCTTGTGGCGACCGCGATACGGGGAAAAAACGCAGCGCACGCTGTCAAGGTTCTTGGCTTTATGAGCAAGCGCGCAGCGTTGCCTCTACTGAAACTTTTGCAATCAGCACTTGCGAACGCGAAAATTGCAACGAATCAGCCCGCAGAAAATCTGCGCATCACTTCGATCCGTGTGGATATGGGAAAGACCTTGAAGCGATCTCGTCCCCGCGCACGTGGGCATGCGTCGCGTATCAATAAGCGTACAAGCCATATCACGATCGAGTTGGGAGATGAGAAAGCTCCTGTTGCGAAAAAGAGCGGAACAAAAAAATGATGTATAAACAACCATGAGTCACGTCGTCCATCCATACGCACATAGACTTGGCATTTTACGGGACTGGAAATCCCGTTGGTTTGCGACACCCGCACTGTACAACTCTTTTTTGAAATGTGACGTGCTTTTGCGTGAATACCTTGAAAAGCGTTTGCGCGGGCAGTACGTAGGATCGATCGAAATGGAACGTGGCGCGAACAAGCTTCGCGTGATCATTAAGACGTCTCGTCCTGGTATGATCATCGGCCGCTCTGGTGAGGGTTCAGTGAAACTTCGCCAGGACATTATGACATTTCTACGTCGGAAGGGTCTGCTTGAAATTGCGGGAGACATGAAGCTTGATATTGAAGAAATCCGCTCGCCGGAATCGAATGCCGCGATTGTGGCGATCATGGTTGGAGAAGGGCTTGAAAAACGCATGCCCTTTCGCCGTGTTTTGAAACAGACGGTGGAAAAAGTAATGGCGAATCGTGATGTGAAAGGTGTGCGCATTCGGGTGACAGGCCGTCTTGGCGGTGCAGATATGGCGCGCCGTGAAGAGCTTCGGGCAGGGCGCATTCCGCTGCAAACACTTCGCGCGGACATTGATTTTGCCCGTGCTCGAGCGACCATTGCCCAAGGGGACCTTGGCATTAAAGTCTGGATATATAAAGGGGATATTTTTGAGAAATAAAAAATTACCATGCTATTCCCCAAGAAAGTTAAATATCGTAAATGGCAGAGTGCACGAAAGAATCCAAAACGTCGAGGACAGGAAACACGTGGCACAGATCTTTCCTACGGCTCGATGGGACTCAAGGCAATCACGGGTGCGCGTATAAAGTCCAATCAGATTGAAGCTGCGCGCAAAACAATGATACGCCTTGTCAGCAAGACGGGCAGAATGTGGACTCGCATTTTTCCCGACCGTCCGTATACCGCGAAAGCGGCTGAAGTAGGCATGGGTAAGGGAAAGGGAGATCTGCAGGGGTATGTATTTGAGGTACTTCCGGGACGCATGCTTTTTGAGGTGGACGGCGTTAAGCCTGAAATAGCTCGGGAAGCGCTCCGCAAGGCAGGAGCTAAATTGCCGGTTAAGACGAAAATCATTGAGCGTCTGCAGTAATTGACTTTAGGCCGGATTTCCGTAGTATCAACCAAGCCATGAAAACAAAGGATATCAAAAAGAAAGATGATGCTGATCTGACAAAGCTTCTGCGTGATGCACGGAAGCTTGCCCTCGATTTTCGGTTTGATGTTGCTGGCAGTAAGACGAGAAATACAAAAGAGGGCAAAAATGCAAAAAAGGATATTGCGCGGATCCTCACAGAGATGTGCATGCGGGCTCTTGGTAAAAAATCATAAAAAATATGGCAAAAAAAGCAGAAACAATAGAACCAGAGAACAAAAAAAGAGGCAAGACACTTTCGGGTGTTGTTGTTTCTGACAAGATGAAAGATACTGCAACGGTACTCGTGACTCGCTTTGTCAAGCATGTGAAATACGGCAAGTATATGAAACGACACAAGAAATATCTTGTGCATGATGCCGGAAATGCACACAAGGTGGGAGAGGCTGTGATGATTCACGAGACCCGTCCGATATCAAAAAGAAAAAACTTTAGGATCCTATAACGATCATGTTACAGCCACAATCATTAGTAACGATAGCAGATAACTCAGGCGGAAAGATCGGCCGCGTTTTTAAGGTGCCGGGTGGTTCAAAGCGCCGGTACGCACAGATCGGTGATGTTGTTATCCTTTCAGTTCAGACTGCAGAACCGCGCAAGCTTGTGAAAAAGAAAGAGGTGCTTTCGGCAGTTGTTGTACGCCAAAAGAAAGCATTTCGTCGCAAGGATGGATCATATATTCGTTTTGACGATAATGCAGTAGTGATTCTCGAAAAAGGAAAACAGGACCCAAAGGCGGGCCGCGTATTCGGCCCTATGCCGCGTGAGCTCGCGGAGCGTGGATACCAAAAGATTATTTCCCTCGCTTCAGAAGTTGTTTAAGGTGAGACGATTATGAAAATCAAAAAAGGAGACAATGTAGAAGTGATTGCAGGAAAAGACAAGGGTAAGACAGGAAAGGTCTTGCGTGCTTTGCCGAAAACACTGCAGCTCATCGTTGCAGGTGTGCACGTCCGCAAAAAACACCAACGTCCGCAAAAAAAAGCGCAGAAAGGGCAAATGATCGAAAAAACACATCCGATCCATGTTTCAAATGTGATGATCATCGATCCAAAAACGAACAAGCCGACGCGGCTCAAGGTGAAAGTGAAGGATGGTAAAAAGCAGCGTATCGCTAAGAGTGGTGCAGCGGTATAGCTTTAGAAAGGCCGTAAAACAGTATGGAATCAACAAAAGAAAAACAGAATAAAGCGTTTGATGTGCTCAAAACAAAATTTGGTTACAAGAACCGGATGGAAGCCCCGCGACTTTTGAAAGTGGTGGTTTCTTCAGGCGTTGGTTCCGTCAAGGATAAAAATAAGGTTACGCTTATTGCGGATCGCTTGAGTAAAATTACCGGCCAGAAGCCGGCACCGCGAGGTGCCAAGCAATCTGTTGCGGCTTTCAAGATTCGCCAGGGTGATGTGGTGGGCTACCAGGTGACGCTTCGTGGGATGCGCATGTTTCGTTTCCTCGACAAGCTTTTTAATGTAGCGTTACCGCGTACAAAAGATTTCCGTGGCATTTCAAGAGCTATCGTTGATGACATGGGTAATGCGACGCTCGCGATCCGTGAACATACCATTTTCCCTGAAACATCTGACGAGGAGCTTAAAGATGTATTTGGTTTTGCGGTGACGTTTGTGAAAGGAGGCCAATCTGTTCGACAGGCAGGGAGCAAGAATAAAGACGAGGCGCTCGAATATTTTACATACCTTGGCATACCGTTTACAAAGGGAGAGTAGTGTCCATTTGACAGAAAACCTCTATTTTTGGTACTATGAGCATAAGCTTTCGGGCTTTTTTCTTTTGTATCTTTCTGGCTGCGGAGTAGACTCCGCTTTTTTTAAAGGTACGGTTGGTAAATAGAAGGAAGGATGCTAGGATAACCTCGCGAGAGACGAAAGCAATCACATCATTTATGGCAAAAACATCAGTTATCGCGCGATCACACCGCAAACCAAAATTCTCGAGCAGAACCGTGTTTCGTTGTTTCCGCTGCGGGAGAAAGCGTGGATATATGCGTGACTTTGATCTCTGTAGAATTTGCTTTCGCGAGCTTGCAAATGACGGCAAGATTCCCGGTATAAAGAAATCATCCTGGTAAACTCGGATCGGAACACAATGGATACCATTTCAAACATGCTTGTACAGATAAAGAATAGCAACAATGCAGGAAAAGCATCGGTGGTTGTTCCTTTTTCAAATATAAAATATGCGATCGCAATGCTTTTTGAACGGGAAAAATATGTGGGCTCTGTTGTCAAGAAAGGAAAGAAGTTGAAAAAATTTATCGAGATCGATCTTGTGTATGATGCGGATGCACCCCGTATCCGTGGTGTTCGTCGTATTTCGAAATTGTCTCGTCGTCGTTATTTTAGCGTTGCAGATATCGTCCGAGAGAAGCGTGCGCTCGGAACGTTGGTGCTCTCGACGCCAAAAGGGGTACTTACGGGTAAAGATGCAGTGAAAGAAAAAACAGGAGGTGAAGCGCTTCTGCGCGTTTGGTAATTTTATATACAGTATGTCACGCATTGGCAAACAAATAATCGAAATACCAGCACAGACGACGGTCACCGCGAAAAGCGGGTCTGTTTCAGTGAGGGGGCCGCTCGGTGAGCTTACCCGTGATTTTAAGAATGTTGTTACGATTGCGGTGGAAGGAAACGAAGTGAAATTGATTCCAGGCGATACGACGATCGACACAAAGGCACTTTGGGGTACGTATGCAGCGCATATTGTAAACATGATTGCAGGGGTGAATCGAGTCTATGAGAAAAAGCTTATGATTGAGGGGATAGGTTTTCGTTCTGAAGTATCGGGGCAAAAACTTACCCTTGCACTCGGTTTTTCACATCCGGTCATTGTTTCGATCCCTTCTGGCATCAAAGTAACCGCAGAGAAAAACCTTATTACGATTGCGGGTATTGATAAGGAAGCGGTGGGCCAGTTTGCAGCAAATGTGCGTGCACTAAAGAAGCCGGAGCCGTACAAAGGCAAGGGTATCCGTTATCATGACGAAATAATCCGCCGCAAGCAGGGGAAGAAGACGGCATAGCATGTATGGCTAAAATTAATGCAAAAACCAGTATGCGTAAGAGGCGTCACATGAAAGTACGTTTTTTGGTGACGGGTACACAAGATCGACCACGTCTTTCGGTGTATCGTTCCAATAAATATATTCATGCGCAGCTTATTGACGATGAGACGGGTAAAACTATTCTCGGCCTTGTTTCAAAAGAAGGTGGAAAGAATAAGACGGAATGTGCAGGTTTTGCGGGGAAAGATCTCGCGAAGCTCGCGCAGGAGAAAAAGATTACACAAGTAGTATTTGACCGTGGCGGATTTGTGTATGCGGGACGTATTAAGGCATTTGCTGACGGTGCACGAGAAGGCGGTCTCGTATTTTAATATATATGGAAAATACTCCAAAAAAAACACAAGAAACAGGGGGAAAGGGAGCACCGGCGCAAGGCCGAAGCGCACCCCGGCGTGATTTTCATACCCCACGACCAGGCGGTGGTGTCATGGCAGCAGCAGGAACACATCCACAAGGTGCTGCGCGTGTTCCTGCGGGGCGTGATGGTGGCAGTGGCAGCCGTCCCCCATTTCGCGGCGGCGGTCGCGGCGGACGGGATTCTTCAAAAGAGGGAGGAGCAGGAAGGCCTCGTCGTGGCGGCTCTCCTCGTCGCGAGCGTGTCCGTCCCGAGTTTGAACAGAAGGTGGTAAATATCCGTCGTGTGACACGTGTTGTCGCGGGAGGTCGCCGTTTTAGTTTCAGTGTCGTGATGATCCTTGGGGATCGGAAAGGAACCGTGGGCGTTGGCATCGGTAAAGCAGGTGATACCGCGCTTGCGATTGAAAAGGCAATGAAAGACGCAAAGAAGAACATGATCAAAGTGCCGTTGACAAAGACGATGTCCATTTCGCATCCCGTGAGCGCAAAGTATTCTGCCTCAACGGTGATGATTTCGCCTGCCCCGGGAGGCGGTCTTGTTGCGGGAAGCTCGGTGCGCAATGTGCTTCAGCTTGCCGGTATAACCGACGTGATGTCAAAAATCCATTCTCGCAGCCGAAATCGTCTCAATAACGCTCGGGTAACCATTGAAGCATTAAAGAAACTCAAGCGGGTTGCGCTTGCAGCGCCTATTGCCGCGATTGTTGTATCATCTGAAACTGAAGAGCCCATAGCAGACGTGGCTTCTGTGAAATAAAAACGACGACCATGCAAATACACAATGTTATACGAGAGCATCCACAGAAAACAAAGAAGCGCGTTGGCCGTGGTGGCAAACGCGGGAAAACTTCCGGCCGCGGTACCAAGGGCCAGAAAGCCCGTGCTGGCGGGAAATTCCGCCCCGAAATGCGTGATATCATCAAGAAGCTGCCAAAGCTGCGCGGATATCAGTTTAAGAGTATTGTTCTGAAACCGGCTATTGTGATGACCGGAATGTTGGAGAAATATATGGAGAAAGGAACTGAAATAACGCCTGCATCTCTTGTTAAAGCAGGCCTTGTTAAAATGAGAAAGGGTAAGATTCCATCCATAAAAATTCTTCAGCGCGGTGGGCTTTCAAAGGCAGTGACGATCAAGGGCTGCAATGTTTCAAAGTCGGTTCGGAATCTCGTTGAAAAGGCGGGCGGTACAGTACTCGCATAAGTTTGTATGAAGAATCTCCTTCTTAAATGTACAATGGTGCTCAAGGACGGCTCTTTGCGAAAACGGATTCTTTTTATTGTTGCCGCACTCGCTGTATTCCGTCTTCTCGCAAACATTCCTATTCCGGGCGTTGACAAAGTTGCGCTTGAGCAGTTTTTTTCGAGCAACCAGTTTCTTGGGCTTTTGAATATTTTCTCCGGGGGCGGCCTTTCCAATCTCTCTATCGTGATGCTCGGCGTTGGTCCCTATATTACGGCCTCGATTATCATGCAGCTTTTGACAATGATGTTTCCGAAGCTGAAGGAGATGTACCATGAAGAAGGTGATGCAGGGCGTAAAAAATTTGCTCAATATTCGCGAATTCTTATGGTACCGCTCGCGATTATCCAGGGGTTGAGTTTCATCATCATTCTTCAGCGCCAGGGCATTATCGTTGATTTGCCACTTCTCTCTATGATTGCAAACATTGCGGTAATTGCGGCGGGTTCGGTTTTTCTCACATGGCTTGGAGAACTTATGAGCGAATTTGGTATTGGGTCTGGTTCCTCACTCATTATTTTTGCGGGTATTGTTTCCCGTTTACCTCAAACAGCTAGCCAGTTGCTCTTTTCCTTTAGCTCTTCGGATCTCCCGCTGTACCTCGGTTTTCTTGTCGCTGCGTGTGTTGTGATTGCAGGAGTGGTGGCGGTGACGGAAGCGGAACGCCCGGTGCCGATTACCTATGCGAAAAGTGTGCGTGGCTCCAAAGTGTTTGGCGGTGTTTCGACGTATCTGCCTCTGCGTCTTAACCAAGCGGGAGTGATCCCGATTATCTTTGCACTTTCCATTCTATTGTTTCCGCAAATGATCTTGCAGTTTCTAAAAAATATTGATCACGCTACGATACAGGCGATTGCTACATTTTTGACAGGACTTCTTGCCAATCAAATTTTTTACGCAGTCACGTATTTTATTCTTGTCGTTTTGTTCACGTACTTCTATACGGCGGTAACATTTGATCCGGACTCAATCGCGGAGAATCTTCAAAAAGGCGGCGGTTTCGTTCCAGGCGTGCGCCCGGGCTATCATACTGCGGAATATCTTGGCACAATCGTTACGCGCATCACGCTTGTTGGTGCACTCTTTCTCGGTGTTATTGCGGTTCTTCCAATCGTGATGCAGATTCTTACGGGATTCCAAGCGCTTGCGCTCGGCGGCACTGCTCTCCTCATCGTGGTTTCCGTTGTGCTTGATCTTATTCGTAAGATTGAGGCGCAGGTTTCTATGCGCGAGTATTAAACAGCGCACAAAGAATGTATGCGTGTATTTCCTCTTCGCGATCGCGCTAAATTTACGGTGTTTAAGAAACTGACGACACCTGCGAAGGTGCAGGATTTTATCAATGCGATACCGATAAACTTTGAACAAGCGGGGAATACCTGCCAGTCGCCGCTTCGTGCGTTGCGCAATGATACAGCGCAGTGTATCGAAGGCGCAATTCTTGCCGCGGCGATATTGTGGTACCACGGAGAGAAGCCACTCCTCCTTGATCTCAAAACAGCGAAAGGTGACGATGATCATGTCGTGGCGCTTTTTCGCAGAGACGCGCGATGGGGCGCGGTGAGCAAGACCAACCACGCAGTGTTGCGCTACCGTGATCCGATCTATGCATCAGTGCGGGAGCTTGCAGCTTCCTATTTTAATGAATATTTTCTCGATAGCGGGCAAAAGACACTCCGCAGTTTTTCTTTGCCGTTTGAGCTTCTCGCATATCAAGACGACTGGCTTACGAGTGACAACGATCTGTGGGGTATTTACGAAGATATTGATGCCGTGCGGCATATTCCTCTGGTTGAAAAAAAAACGGTTCGGAAGCTCCGTCTTGCCGATGCAGTAGAAATAGAAGCGGGCAAAATTGTGGAGTGGAAGAAATAAAAGATATAGGACTTACGCACTTGGCGCATTTCTTTGTCAAAACGTGCGATGCTCGCGTCGCCATATAAGGAATACGGCTTGCTCCGCTTCTCGTTTTTCCTCGAACTGCATCCAAGTGCGTAAGTCCTAAGATACTATGAATTTGTATACAAAAAGAAGCACCCGCTCTTGTAGTAAGAGCGGGTGTGCGGTGTCGTGGAAGCAGGTTTTCTGGCCGGGGTCAGATCGATTTGTTGCCAAGTTCGGCACGAAGGGCCTCAAGCAGGTCTCGTATTGTTGCCTCACTAAGGATTAGCAACCCCTTCGAGTACCCGTCATCATAATAGAAGCAGGCGTTTTGCTGGCCACCGGCGAGCGTTACGAGGGCCTGTTCGGCCTGTGCAAGTGTTTCTTTCGAGTAGCTGGTCGTCAAGAGCCAGGGCTTAAGGGCAGCGGGGCACGGAGCAGTTTGGTCGAGGCCGGCGACTCTCTGTTCGACAGAAGATTGTGCGGCCGGACTTGTTGAAACGGAGAGATATACGCCAAGAGCAAGAATAAAAACGACAGCGAACAATGCTGCTATTTTTTTCACAGTGGATCCTTTCCGAAACTGGATTTTGGCCAAGGACAAGGAACAATATGGGATACTTCCGCCATACTATCATACTAGTAGTCTTTTGTCAAACGATTGTACGTCTTTACCGCATATGGCACTCCTCTGTTTGTTTTTCAGAGCTTGCGAACCTTTAATTTATAGTGTATAGTAATGACCTAGAAGCTAATAAAAAAAGAGCTATGCAGCCACGTACCGTCATTTTTTATGGACGTTCAGGATCGGGGAAGAGTACCCAACTTGGGCTTCTTAAGGACGCGCTGACGCAGAAAGACCCGGAGAGGTCTATTTTTTATATCCAAACAGGGGATGAATTCCGTAAATTTATTGGGGAGGATTCATATACGAGTACTCTGGCGCGCAAAATTGCAGATACGGGCGGATTACAGCCAGCATTTCTGCCAATATGGATATGGACGGGCATGCTCGTTACAAACATGAAAGGGAATGAACATTTCTTCTGCGATGGTCTTGTACGGCGATACCCGGAAGCACTCGTGTTTGATAGTGCGATGCAATTCTATAAGCGGGAACGGCCGGATGTCGTTAACATTAATGTTTCGGAAGAATGGGCGACAGAACGCCTCAAGGAGCGGGGACGGCATGACGACACATCGGGTGCTATCGCGAAGCGTCTCGATTGGTTCGAGACTGAAGTAATACCTGCTATACACTATTTTCGCGAGAATGATTATTATAACTTCATCGACGTGAATGGCGAGCAGACCAGAGAAGATGTTTTTAGAGACATTACTGCTGCGTTAAAATTGTCAGTTTAGATTTGTCTATCTATGCAAGAACAACAAGAGACTATCGTCATATCGCTTGGCGGATCGCTTGTCGTGCCGGAGGACGTGGACACGGCATTTCTTCGAGCCTTTCGAGAGGTGGTCATACGGTTTGTTGGGGAAGGCAAGCACTTTGTCATTGTTGTCGGTGGCGGAAGGACATGCCGCAAGTATCAATATGCTGCAAAAGAACTGGGCGAGACGAGTAAATTTGATCTTGACTGGATTGGCATTGATGCACTTCGGCTTAATGGCAGGCTTCTCCAGACAATTTTCAAAGGGTATTCCTATGAAGAGGTGGTAAATGTGCCAAGCGAGCTTTCTGGTGTTGATGCGAGTGTGATTATTGGCGGGGCACATGCCCCCGGCTCAAGTTCGGATCTTGATGCAGTCGATTTTGCGGAAGTGGTTGGAGCAAGAAAGATCGTGAACCTTTCAAATATTGACCACGCGTACGACAAAGACCCAAAGAAATTTTCTGATGCGAAACCGATCGAGAATATTTCATGGGAAGAATATCGAAAATTGATTCCGTCTGAATGGGACCCCGGTTTGAGCTCGCCATTTGACCCAATTGCATCAAAGAAAGCACAGGAACTTGGTATCGAAGTTGCGATCATAAATGGGACGAATATAGAAAATTTTGAAAAATATCTACGGGGGGAAGCGTTCATTGGAAGCGTGCTTCATTCATAGAAGGGGTAATGATATGAGTATGATAAAAACAAAAGATGAGATCGAAATATTACGCGAAGGGGGGCGGCGTCTTTCTGCTGCGCTCGATGCGGTCATCAAAGAAGTGCATCCTGGTGTTCGTACGGACGTACTTGATCGGGTTGCGTATGAATATATTGTGGCGGCTGGAGACAAACCTGCATTCCTTAAATACAAGCCGTATGGTGCGAATCGACCGTTTCCCGCGACGCTCTGTGTTTCTGTTAATGATGAGGTTGTGCACGGTATTCCAAATGAACACCCCAAGACACTTAAAGAAGGTGATATTGTGGGACTCGACATTGGTCTTATACACCGCGGCTTAGTGGTGGACATGGCAAGGACGGTGGCTGTTGGCAAGGTTGATACAAAGAGTCGAAAGCTTATGCAGGCTACGGAAGAGGCACTGATGCGCGGGATTTCTGAAGCAGAGGGGGGTAACAGGGTGGGCGATATCAGTGCTGCCATTGAAGACTATGCGGCGCCGCTTCTGTACGGCATTGTGGAGGAGCTTGGCGGCCATGGTGTAGGTCATTTTGTTCACGAGGAGCCGTATATTCCGAACGTTGGTACAAAAGGTAAAGGAGTGCGCCTGTTGCCGAATATGGTACTTGCAATCGAGCCAATGTTAAATGAAGGGTCGCGCCACATCAAACTTGCTTCGGATGGGTATACATGGAAGACTGTTGATGGTAAACGGAGCGCGCATTTTGAGCATACGATTGTTATTACTGAAGGTAAACCTGAAATATTGACAAAATAAAGCCGCACAGAAATGTGCGGCTTTATTTTATGCAACCTTTTCTCCCCATTTTTTGCTTCGTATCACCTGTGTGTGATGGTAAAATAAAGAGCAAACAATACTATGAGTGACGATGGTTCCAACAAAGAAGGGTTTCACATTCTGGGGAATGATCCTACTCTTGCTGCAAAGCTGAAAGTGGCTGGTGAAAGAGCCCGAAAAGTAGAAGAGGAGAGAGCGAAGACTGCTTCTACGGATGATACACCTGCGAATAAAGAGCTTTCAACGCACGATGACATTATTGCGCGTTTGAGTGCGCGGGTGAATGGAGGCGTTACAGGCATTGATGTTTTGGAGGAACATTCTTCTGCTTCTCCCGTCGAACATACTTCGGTTGAACCTGTGTCCGTGGCGACTCCGCCAAGCGTTGTTGAAGTTCCCACACCGGGAGGGGAAGTAAAAAAAGCAGAAGAACCGATTGTTCTTGGCATTGATGGGAATGTCGTGGATGTTCACAAAAAACAGAATGACCTCGAACCACCTTCTGAAATGGAAGCGACATTTAAGGCTCAAGCGGTGTCGGAAAAAGACGAGGAACTCTTCAGAAAAAGTGACCATACAGATGAACAGAAAAGTGATGTTATAGATACCATTAAGGAGGGCCTCGAAGCTCTAAAAGTACCGGCACCTCCAACCGTGCGTTTACCCGAGGCGGTAAAAGCGGAAAGCAACACCCTTTTTAAGAAGATGGTTGTTGCTGCTTTCCATGAAGCGACGAAGCAGTATGAAGGGAAAATGCCGGCCTACGAGCTTGTTCGTGCGCAGATCACGCGTTCTCTCGATGAGCGGGAACGACAGGCTTTTAAAACACTCTATGATGAATTAGCAATGGGAAATGTTTTCAAGGACGTTGCTTCAGTGTCGAATATAGGAGTGGAAGAGGCGAAGATACCCTCTGTTCCAGCTACTTCTGCTGAAGAGCCTGCACTTCCTGTAGAATTTGTACCTGTTGTAGAAGAAGATATAACGAAAATGAATTTGGCGGCAGGGGGACAGGAGGTGGGAAGCAACCTTGAAGAAGGAGATAGTTCTAAGGTTGCAGATGAACCTGTGGAGGAAGAAATAAAAAATAATCCTGAACAGAAAAATGCCGCGCTTGTTTTCGTTGCGTTGTTTAATGAAGAGGCAGGCAAGCTCGTAAAATCTGGAGATACGAATCCACCAGATTTTGATGAAAGTTATCTTTTAGCAATGATTGTTGATCGTCGCGGTGGCAGACCGCTTGATGCAGAGGAACTTGCTCTGTATAGAACGCTCTACGCAAAAAGGTTTGGCAGTCCTTCCCCAACGATTCCTGTTGTTGAGGAAGTACTACCGCCTCCGGCTGTTTTTGTCTCTACAGAGGACACAGAGCGTACAGTCGTGGATACTTCAGAACCTGTTGAGCCTCAAGACATAACCCCTGAACAGGTTGCTGAAAATTTTGCGGGTTCATATTGGACGAAGCGTATGCAGGAAGTACAAAAAAGCATGGGGGACACGGCTACGACCGTTCAAGGTGGAGATTTTGATATCGCAAGAAGCGAAGCATACCTAAAAAATATTAGAGAAGGAAAATTTTTCGAGCCGGTTGTTTTCTCTGCAACGTATGACGGAGAACCAAGAGATGCAACTGAAGTATCTCCGTATGAATTTTTCAAAGGTATTGCAGATAACACGGAGAGGTACATAGAAGTTGTTAAAGATTCTCCAGAATTAGTTGAAGAACGTAAAAGACTCGGCGAAGAAGCAAGAAAAATCGTTGAAGCAATAGAAAAATTAAAACCGGATGAAGAAGAAGCGCAGCCAAGAGAAGCTAGTAATCCAGAGCTTGCGGTTGACGAAAACGACTCGGCGGCTGAAGGCACTGCTTTGCCTACTTCTATGTCTGAAGCAGAAGCAGCTTTAGCCACTGCAGCGGACGGAGGTGTGGAAGAGCTTGTCCCGGAAGAGGGTCCTGTTACACAAGAAGAACAAGACGCACGAGACAATGAGCTGCAGATGTTGTTTTCGGGGGATACTTTGGAACCATCAGTTTTTGGCATGAGCGAAGAGGAAATAGCTGCACTGTATGCGGCATTTGAGGCAGAAGAAGCTCTTGAAACTGCTCCAGAAACTTCTTCTATAGCGTCCCCGGAAGTGCCGATGGAAACATCTGCGACAGCGGAGCCATCTCCTGAAGTTGTTTCCACAATGGCGGAGGTAAGCGAAGAACGAAAAAAACTCAATTCGATTTTCACATTACTGCGGCCTGAAGCAGACCCCCTTGATCCGCGAAATGACCGGGAAGTAATGGTGATGGTCCAGCTTGCATTTGATGAAGGGCGACTTGGAGAGGAAATGTCCGAAGGATTGCGGAATGCGTGCGAAGAAGCAGGGGAAAATGTTGGTGTCCGTGGTGGTGGCATTGGAACTATAAAAGCGAGTTGGGTTCGTGAAGCGTATGCGCACGGTAAGGCGATATATGATCGCGGTGGTGAAGCGTATGCGCGTGCAGCAGGCCCTGTTTCTACCGGAGAGAGCACTCCCGCGCCTGCAGAGAGAGCTTCCGAAACGGCTCCTGTTGTTCCGCTTTCACCTGAAAGAGCGGGGACGGAGGCATCGCCCGCACCACTTCCTGCTCGTCCTGAAGTTGCGACAACGCCGGAAGAAATAGGCAAAGAGGCTAGGAGGAAAGTTGAAGAATATTATGCGGGGCTTTCGACAGAAGAGCGCGAAAAGATAAGTACAGGAATGAGCAACTGGGGCTGGTCGCTCAAGAAATTTACCGGTGAAATGCTTGCGCGAGCGATACCCGCTGGGATGCGGGACAAAAACCAAGTGCTTGATGTCTTTGCCCGCAGACGTGAAAAAGATGCGCTTGCAGCAGAAATCCAACTGCGTGCTGCGAGAGAAGATAAGGTTAAAGAGGCAGCAGGTGTGAAAGTGGGCAAGATACGGCGGGCAAGAAGATTTGCGGGAAGTGCCGGAGCTGTTGGTGGGATGGCCGCGCGCGTTGGCAGGCCGGTTGCGTCATGTTTTGGACTTATGCCGCTTGGCGGGGTGATGCTTTCTTCTCTTGCGATAGGAGAAACAGCGGGG
>JAHFLU010000024.1 GCA_023264615.1 bacterium
GACCGCTCGGGTAAATATTCTATTGCATAAATATTTTTTATTAAAACAAGTCCCACTCATATGAGTGGGACTTGTTTTAATTGGTTGAACTTTTGGTACCGTCCTCAAGCTCGTTCCTCTTGACACAAGGTTTATTGTAATGTTATATACATCCAGAAAACAGCTCGCCGTGAGCTGTTTGTGAGAATAACGCGAGATACATGGGGTTCTCTCTCACTATGACTACAGTATATGCGATTTATGGGGATATTGGCGGTGCAAAAGAAACACTCCCTGCTATGCAGGCAGTGAGCAAAAAAGGCGTGGTTGTAAGACATTTCGTCTCTGGTGATCGGGCCCGTGCCGGTATCGATGTGCTCGACAAAGCTCTCGTCCCATACGAAACGCGGGGACCGCAAACGGACGACAAACCAGCCGTTATTGTTGTTGGTACGAATGCCACAGCTGTCCAGGGCCAGATCGGGTGGACGAAATTTGGACGCGACAGGGGTATCCCCGTACTCTGGATCGAAGATCTTTGGGGCGCGGGCGAGACCGAGAAGACACAGGTCGTTTCACCAGATACGATGTGTGTCATCGACACTATCGCCGGACGAATTGCACAAAATGTCCGTCCGCACATGCAGGTTAACGTAGTGGGAAAGCCGTCTTTCGCTGCACTCGCAAAAAAACTCGAAAACCTTGAGGAGATTCGCGCAACAACCCGTGCACAGCTTGCCGCCCGCCTCGGCATTACAAACTTCAATGGACATATTGTCACCTATGGTTCCGGCGGCGAGGTTCCCGCACGGGTTTACATTCATCTTCAGGCGCTTAGGGATCTTGGGTTGAGCACCAACAAAGAGGTAATCTTTGTTCCACGCTTCCATCCCAAACTTTCTGACGATGATAAACAGCATGTGCGGATACTTTCCTTCACCGTGGGGACCTATGTGGTTATGGCCCATGATCTCGATATGGATTTCATCACGGTGAGTTCCGATGTCAATATCGGCGAGTGGGGTAGTACGACCATGTACACAAGTGTTCTATTCGGGGTGCCAGCGATAATGTGCATGTTCCCTAATGATCGCGAGCGTCGTGTAGCCCTCGGCTACCCGGACGGAGTACCGCCGCTGCTTATGGCTGAAGCAGGACGTGGCCCAACAGATATCACATTGTTGCACGATGCCCTCAATGAAATCCTGTGCGCTCCCGAACAATATCGCGAAATGACGCGCAAAAATGGTGCGGTATTTCGAACTCTACTCGAGCCCGGAGCAGAGGATCGTATTGCAGAAGTGGTAATGAGTTACCTATAAATAAAATTCAAACCGGCAGCCGGCGGTCATCGCCCGCTGCCGGTTTTGTTTTTATATTGTATAATTACATCCGTTATGTTCCACCAGATGTTTTCTATTTTTATCGCATCATATAGTGGCCACGGGCTCGGTATTAAAGTCATACATCAACTATATGTTTTCTCTCCGCTGTGGGCACCGATCGCCTTCGGATGGTTCTTTTGGGAAATGTGGCGTGAATATACCCTTACCTATTTTCTCGCCCACTGGAAACACACACTCCTTGAAATAAAATTGCCACAGGAAATCTTTAAAACGCCGCTTGCTATG
Source organism: bacterium (assembly GCA_023264615.1). Classification (GTDB taxonomy): domain Bacteria; phylum Patescibacteriota; class Minisyncoccia; order Phycocordibacterales; family VMGT01; genus VMGT01. The sequence goes on from JAHFLU010000024.1 coordinate 1,611, forward strand.
GAGCTCGCGCTTATTGTGATGCATCAAACTTCAGGAGAATCAACGTTCGTTGATCGCTACTGGCTCGGCAAGCGCCGTGCCTGGTTCTCCCTTGAAATGGTTTCGTTCGGCGGGGAAGTACATTTTTTTATCTGGACGCGGAGCGCGTTTAAAAGCCTTATCGAGAACGCTATTTACTCACAATACCCGGGCGTTGAAGTTCACGAAGTGCCCGACTATGCAGAGCTTGTTAGATACGACAAGAACAGCATGGTCGTCTGGGGTTGCGAATGGGATCTCACAAAACCGCAGGTGTACCCCATCAAAACCTATGTTGACTACGGCCTCGATAAAGAGGGCGTCAAAGAGGAGTTCAAATCTGATCCCATAACACCGATGGTCGAGTTTCTCGGCAGCGTCCATGCAAAAGGACAGCTGTGGGTCCAGATACTCATTCAGTCGCATAAAAACGATATTTCTGTACCAAGCGGCAGATTTTTCAACAAGAAAACAAATTGGTCTTCACTTGCAGAAGCAGAAGTGAACAGGCTGCTCAATCGCGATCCGAAAACAAAAGCGTACATACAGGACCCCGCATCTCTCGTCGCGGTACGTCCACAATACTCAAAATTCGAACTTGAAGCTGTTGAGGCAATACAACGTTCCATTGCAAAACCGGCGTTCAATGTGGGTATCCGTTCTATGTACATCGCCCCGCCCGACGATTTTCAGCCCGTCAATGTCGTGGGAATGCTTTCTGCGTGGAAACAATACTCATCTGTATCGCTCAACGGATTTAGACCGGTGCGCTGGCACAGTATCTTTGATTACCCCTGGCAAGATTTTCTCAATATCCGGCATAATAAATTCTCTCACCAAATTATCGAGTATTACAAACGCCGGTCCTATTTTCACCGTCCCTACCGTCAAAAGCCCGGTATACTCAACGTCGAAGAACTCGCTACTATTTTTCATTTTCCCGGAGGCGTTCTTTCGACGCCGTCGTTTCGAAAAATTATGTCAAAAAAATCGGAGCCTCCCGCAGACTTGCCGATATAGTACACTTACGATATGTACGATTCCTCCGATACAGAATACGGAAGCTTTTTGCGCAGGTTTTGGAAAGAATTTTCCCTACTTGTCCTTGCTCTCATATTTCCGACAAGTGTATATTTGTTTTGCATACGAGCGCCCGTAGCATTTCCAACCGGCACAATCACAGCAATCGTGCGCGGGATGACTCTCAAGCAAATCGCAGAACAGCTTAAAGCCGAGGGTGTAGTCCGCTCCGCTCTGTTTCTTGAGTTGTATATCCATGTACTCGGAGGCTCCACGGGTGTTATTGCGGGGGGATATGCTCTCCCTGAGCCGGAAAACGTTTTTTCCATCGGAAAACGTATTGTAGCAGGCGACCATCAGCTTCAAACACTTCGCATTACGGTTCCGGAGGGTTCGACAATACACGATATCGCAACCATCCTCGGCAAGTCGCTTGTAGCATTCCCAGAGGGTCTCTTTGTCGCAGAGGCACAGCAAAAAGAAGGCTATCTTTTTCCCGACACATATTTTCTCCTTCCGACTGCAACTCCTGAAGAAATCATTAAAACAATGGGGGACACATTCTCGCAGAAAATAGCAACACTGGAAAAAGAAATCAAAAAAAGCAACAGACCGCTCAAGGATATCGTGACCATGGCTTCCATTATTGAAAAAGAGGCGCATACGTCCGATGACCGACGCATTATCTCCGGTATCCTCTGGGAGCGTCTTAAAATCGGTATGCCACTTCAGGTTGACGCGACATTTCTCTATATTAACGGCAAAAATACGTACGATCTCTCTGTTGACGACCTTGCCATTGATTCACCATATAACACCTATAAATATGCAGGGCTTCCTATCGGGCCTATCGGGAACCCCGGTCTTGACTCGCTCGAAGCTGCCCTTACTCCCATGACTTCGCCTTATCTCTACTATCTTTCAGACAAAAGCGGAAAGACATACTACGCTCGCACATTTAATGAACACAAACGTAATCGGGAGAAATATATGCAAGAGTAACTTTGTACACAGTTTTTTATTGTGGCCTGATATATCTTCCATTACAATGAAGCTATACATCTGTATCAAAAAAGTTCTTTGTCAGAAATACAAGAACGAAAGATACAAAAAATTCTTACATATTTTTTTCTGTGTCTGAGTAATACGTTGACTACTGTCCGCCACACCTTTCGTTGAAAGGGTGTTCTCATGACACGAACGGCAAAGAAAAAAGGGTCGATGCAACCTCAACGCGTTGGCCTCTTTTCAAGAATAGACTATGGAAGTCCCGGATTTCGCAAGGGGCTTATCGAGGCGCTTTTTGTTCGTTTTATGGAAAACGATGTTCGCTTTGCGGTTCTTGCAGGAGGCCTTGTCTCCCGCAGCGACTTGCTTGCCGAGCTTAATCGGGAAGTGAATGTTACGAAGACAAGCGAACATGATCGCGTCACTCGTGAAAAAACAACACTTCCTCGGGAAAGTCGCCGCCCAGGAGCAAGCTTTGCAAGTATCCAACGTGATGTCCGTGAACGCATGCTCGATATCTGGGCAAAAGATCTGGCACAAACCATCCCTGTGCTTCTGCGTAAGGGGAAACAAATAAAGATCTATATTGTCACGTCCCCTGCGAACAGCTATGACGGCGACATCGGCAAAGAAGTAGCCATCCGGCTGCACAACCTTCGACCCGATATTACCTACTGGGACGAGTGCGATGGTCGCTTTCCACTCCAGTTCTATGGCGAACATGAAGACATGGATTTTTGGGTTCTCACACCTAAAAAAACACCGTGGCGTTCCGAATATTATTCAACGGGGCCCGTACGTTCGCTTAAAGATAAAAAACGCCAGTCTGCACAAGGAGCACCGAGCGCCTGGGTCATCGGATGCAGCGGCGCCATGTTCCACATTCCACAGGGAGAATTTGACCGGCCTGTTATTGTTGTACCGGCCTGCAACCGCCTACAGGAAGTACAAAGTGCGGAAACCGAAATCGGTGGTTGTGTTGCTGAATTCTTTCCGGGGAATAAAGAGCCGAAAGTAGTAACGCATAGCCTGAAAGATCTCGTCTCGTTCGAACGAAGAGAACTGCCTGTCCCACAAGAAGCAACAAGGCGTCAGAATATAATCCTTAAGCGTCTCGCGAGAGGACCACAAACAATCGGCATGCTCGACCGCGCACTTCCTTGGAAACGCGAAACGATCGAGCAGGAAATCACCTCATACCAAACACAAAACCTCCAGCCTGCCATCATCAAGCTACCTAACTCTGATAAATACGACATCGACAAGGGGTTCTTTCAACGGCAGCTTACCTATGTGCTGCCGTCACATGAAGGCCTCGTGCGCGACTCGTTTATCGCGTTCGGCTGTTTACATGCTGGCTATCTGCGCGTGCAGTATGAATGGTTCCTTAAAGAACTGCCACGCCTTATTCTACAATACGATATCGAACGTCTCGTCGGCGCAGGAGACTACATCGCTGGCACAAAACACAACCTCGTCCCACGCGGCGAAGTCTTTCGAGGCCTTAACAACACGAAGCAGGAAAAACTTGCCGCGGAAATGGTGCTTATCGTCATCATGAAAGTTTTCCAGGCACGTTTTGAAAAGATTCGAAGAAAAAAATGGAAAGGTGACGGTTCCAAAAAACTGCTGCGAAGTATCATTGAAGAATCCCTTATCTCCTTTAGCTATTGGCAGGGTAACCACGATAAGTGGGCATTGGACGAGAGCCGCGACCCCCTCGATTCTTTCAATACGCATCTCACTTCCGAGCTCCGCAGAAAAATATGCGTCATTCTTGCCGCTCTCAACTTCGACCCTGGATTTTCATTCATGTTTGAAGTCGAAGAGATCATCGCACGTAAGATTGTTTTTTCGCCCAAACATACCCTGCCTTCAGGCCTTACTCTCGCTATCGCGCATCCAGAAATGGGGCGTATGACACCCTCCGGCCGGGCACAGCAGACCATGGCATTTTTAAACGATGGCCAAGTCGTTGTTCTCGCAAACTTCCATGTAGGTATTGCGCTTGAAGAATGGTCCCATTCTTTGGGTGAACGCGTCACTATCCAAGCTCCGACGATTACCTCTGGAACCGCTTTCGAAGACGGCAAAAACAAACGATGCGATGTTGGCGTCTATATCGTTAATATCTGGTCACAGGAAGGCAGGATCGCTTCTGCCGATACCTACTTTGCCGGTCCTACCCTCAAAGAAATGACAATCCTCTCGAGTGATGATGATTATAAAGACCTCCTCGCAAACATAGAAAAGTGCAACGCATAGCACAAAGCCCGCCCATGATACCATGGGCGGGTTCTCTCGTTCTTATTGCTCCTTAGTATCATTGTCGTTCATCGTAGGAGGTTCCTCTTCCATAAGAATCCTCTGTGCTTCAACAACAGCCGCAATTTTTTCAACTTCAGGATACATGTCAAGAAGATCAAGCCGGTCTGTCTGCCGCAACGCTTCGTAGAAACCGCCAAGAAAAAGTTGCCGACGCATTCCGTTCACATGCTCCGCGTATGTGCGCATTGTACGAGAGAGATTAACCAGTTCATCCGTACATCCATCAAGATACTCAACAACAGCAATCCATCCATCAATGGTAGCAACACACTGGGGAGGCGTCGTGCATGCCCGCTCGAGTGTGACAAAAAAATCTACAAACTTTTTATGTGAAACAATGACCGCGTCCACGGCCCCGACCACATCAATACCTTGAGCTTCAGATTCAGACATTTTTCGGTCCTCATGAAAAAGGGAGAGAAAACGCCCTCAATCAACAATACCGTTTTTTGTCAAGACTGCAAAATCATGGTATATCTCAAAACATCGGCCCACTGAAATTCGAGCGAAGCAAGAAAGGCGGGGACTATACATCCAAAAAATCCCCGGTTGCCACGATCTAAACCAATACACCGCCGAAAGGCGATTTTTGGACACCGAGTTTGCCGTTTATTTGCCCCGGGAGCGAGCTTTATGCCGAGAGTAAGAGTTTGCGACACTGACGAGCCCTAAAACGAAATTTGAGAGCTTAGGACGATTTGCTTAAGTTAAACAATATCTATTTTTGCTCCCAACTTTTTGTAATATCTCTGGCGTTGCTTGAACTGCTTCTCAAAAAATGGAATCTGTGAATCTCGATAATCAATGATTGTCTTTTGTTCCCCAATATCTCGAAGTCGACCAATGTATTGGACAAGTTTGCCTTCAAACGAAAAAGGGAATGCCAGTATGAGACAAGAAATACCTCGAATATCTATACCTTCGCCAAAAAACTGGCCAGTGGAAAGAGTCACTCGATAATGCCCTGACTCAATCTGTTTTAGTTTAGATTTTCTCGATCGAGCTGAATCATCGCCAGAAATTACTATAGTCTCGCATTTGCCCTTGAGATACATCGCGAGAATCTCCAAATGCTCTTTACGTTCGGATAGTACGAGTATTCGCTTGCTCTCTCCGACCTATTTCAAGATATTCTCAATAATTAATTGGTTTCTGGCGGTATCGAAACAGACAACTTTGGCCAAGAGTTGAAAAAGGTCGGTTGTAAATTTGAATGGTACAGCTAAGTTGGTTGTGCGGATTAAAACATCTGGGGGCTGGTGTGGAAGATTGGAAACTGGTGCGATATCGGAGGCTTCCATACGAGCAATAATCTCGCCGATATAAACATAGATCAATTTCTCGTCGTTGTGTTTCCGTTTCGGCGTAGCAGTAAGGCCGTAAATATATTTTGGATTTAATTGGGCAATAACTTCCCGGAATGTTGCCGCTGGTATGTGGTGACATTCGTCAACAATAATCATGCCAAATTTATCTTTTAATTCTGATAGGTCGCCTTTGCGAGCGAGACTTTGCAATAAACCGACAGTAATTTGCTTGCCAAGTTTTTTCTTTATTCCGGAATATTGACCAATATGAGCTTTTGCAATTCCTAGAAATGTTTGAATTCTTTCAACCCATTGATCCAGTAACTGTTTCCGGTGGACAAGGATCAGTGTTGGTAATTGTTTCCTTCCTACCAGCTCTAAACCAATTATCGTTTTACCGCTACCGGATGGAGCTACAATCACACCCTGATCAGATTCAATCGCTGTTTGCACGATTGGAATTTGTGCCGGTGTTAATGCTATCTGGCTTTGATAAGGAATTTTCTCGGGGTGTGGAGTATCAGCATGTATGGTGTAGGTGATGTTATTTTTTTTCAAAAAAGCGACAAGGATCTGTAAGAATCCACGGGGCAAGGACACAATATCGCCATCCTCATCAATCAACTTAAAATATTTTTGAACTTTATAGATAGATTTTCCCAATCTCCGCTTAGTGAGATATTCAGTGTTAAGGAAATTAAGCTCTTCTTTCAGAAAATGGATGAGGTTAGGAGTTAGTTCGGATCGGCGCAATTCAACTTGATTGTTCACTAAAATTTCTAGGCCGCCATCAGCCGGCATCTTGGTAATGGGTTTTCCGATATCAGAGAAAAGCAATTGATGCGTTGAATCCAATTCGGTGATTGTGTGTCTTTTAACCGTGCTTAAAAATTGCCATTGATCAGAAAACGGTTTTGCGGTTTGTGGATCGATAAATACAGAATTGCCATTTGTCGCTGATCTACCTTGAAGCGGCAATGCAATGAGATTGCCAAAACCAGCTCCAGTTAAAATATCCTGATTTGGAAATAAACGATCAAAACTAACTTCCTTTTCAAACTCTGAAACATGGAATGCTTTCCGAATAAGTTCAAGTGCGATTTGTCTGCTTTTGTAGCATGGATAGACTTCGGAAAAGAAAATCCAAACATGGCCGCCATTTCCGGATCTAGATCGCTCAAGATATGCAGAGAGTTCGGCCTCCTTACAAACACCGATAAATGCCTGACTATCAGCTAACCAGTTTTCACCATCAAAATCTGCGGCTATAAAATAAGAAGTGTTATCAGGAAGAATCGGATAGACACCAACAATATGCTGGCCAATAAGATGTTTTTTCACTACGTCATTGGTGAGTGGTATAAGTTTCTTGTTTTCAAAATCTTTCATTAAACCGCCACCGCGTTTATACGCCATGAATTCATCCCAATTAAACTCATAGGCGGGACTATATCCAGACCGACCATCCTTTTCCCAATGACGCGCATAAACATCCGTTCTTCCTCGAAACAGAGATATAAACAATTCAAATTGTTGTTTATTCATCGCGATCATTTTTTAAGACGACTAGACACAGACTGTTATAAATCCGCGCGCTCCAGAATCTTGAAGCCATCCACTACGCACTCGCAAATAAAATTTTCCAATTGGCTTGTGTCATCTTTGGTTTGGGCTTTGTAGAGATATGTGTAGTAAGGCTGCTTTTGTTCTTGTCGAATGATGGCCGGAGCGAGATTTTTTTGGAGTAGCATCGCGTTCATAAGCAAGCGTCCGACGCGACCGTTGCCATCGGAAAAAGGGTGAATTTGCTCGAACCTGCTATGAATACTGGCGGACGATTCGATGATATCTTCGGTCTTTTTGCGGACTTGCTCCATGACTTCTCCCATAAGCTTGGGTACGCTTATGTAATTGGCGGTTGGCAAGTTGACTCCGGTAATGCGGACGCCGTAGCTACGATAAACACCCGCATCCGGACGAACGCCATTCATGAGAATGCCGTGGAGTTTGAAAATAAAGTTCTCGTCGATATTTTTTCCATCCGCAATATGACTGAATAGATAGTTCAAAGCTGTCTGGTGATTTTTGGCTTCCAGTTGTTCGGTCAAGCTTTTGTTTGGCAAAGCGGCATTATCAAAAAGAATCGCCGCAGTATCCGGCTCGGAGAGCGTGCTACCCTCGATGCGATTACTATTGTAGGTAAGCTTGAGGATGAATTGATCGCGGACATCGGGGTTGTCCAGAATTTCAGCCATGACATTTTTATGCTCTTTTGATTTTTGCTGTAGTGCCTGCTTTTTGGCGGTAAGAATATTTTGGGGAATTATTTTCTGTCCTGTTACTTCCAAAAATAGCTCGTCTATAGCGGCAAGCGCTTTTGGTCTTGGATTTGATTTCCCGGTCCACCAGCTATTGAAAGCCGCGAAAGAAACCCCAAATTTTTGAGCTAATTTGGTTTGGGTCAGACCAAGCATCTTTTGGATGACTTCGAGTTTTTGGCGTGTAGTCATGATGCTAAGTTAATTTTTATAAGGATATGCTCATTGTAACAAACTTTATAAAGTTCTGCAAATCAACGTAACTTTATAAAGTTGATGCCTACCTTAAGCAAAAGAACTCATCCTCGCCCCTGGTGGAGCCACATACACGAATGAGGGGCTTAAGTTTCAAATGGTTATCGGTCCACTGAAGTTTGAACCACACAAGAGGGGATAACACGCCAAAGTGGCAGTTGCCAGAATATAGACAAATGCACCGCTGAAGAGGCGGTTTTGTGTTAGCTTGTTCCCACGTAATTGCCCCTGGGGCGAGCGGTTGAGACAAAGTAAGAGCTTTACCGATCTGGAACCCTAACTACCAGTTTGTCCAAAATTGAGAGCTTGAGAACTATGGGTTCATACTTTCGCGATTGATACGAAAGTGTCATATTCGGGAAACGCCGAACTGGCCAAAAAGCCCTGATTTGTGCACTATACTACCTCCGTATAGCTAAAAAATTCATTTTTGCTAAAGTAATGTCATGGAAAAGCATCCGCTTCATCTGAAAAACCCCGAACTCCAAACCTCTCCCGAAGTCAATCGGGCCGTGGAACGCCAAGAGGATCGCGAGGACGTTAAAGTCCCAAACGATCCATCCGAGCGCATAGAACGATACATGGATCGTCTGCAGAACATCTTTCTCAATCCAGACGAGCGTATTCGGGAGCGCAATCTCGAAATGTTCAAGGACAAGATATATGACGCGCTCATCATAAAGCGCGAGAATTTTCCGGACAGTTATTTTGAACTCCAAAGGCGCATTGCGCGAGAACGTGGACAAGCCGTACAAGAAATTCCGGAAAACCTCCGCGAACAAATGATGGATGTAGCCATCGAAGATCAGAAAGTCTCGCTCGACGCATGGATGGACTATTTGACATCCGAGGACGCTGTCTATCCAGCGTGGTTCAAGTACTATGCGTGGAATCAAATCATCAAGTTATCACAATTCGACAAAGAGCGCGGCGAATTCAAAAAGCGCACCGACAGCACGGTCGCTCCGTACCCCGACATTTATCGCGAGCCGCTCGCACAAATAGCCGACGTTTATGAAAAGGTAAAAGCGGACAATAAGAATCTCAAGGAACCGGAGATCAGAGAGGCATTTTCAAAGAAATTTCCGAATCTTTATGCCGAGCTTATTTCAAAATCCCTCGCTGCTTCGATGGAGAACCGCGAACAAATTCTGGGAGAATGGGTGAAATACGAACAGGGGAGAAACGGCGAAGCCGAGAAACTTTTTCAATCTCTCGAGGGTAAAGGCACCGGTTGGTGCACCGCAGGACATTCCACGGCGCAGACGCAGATAGAAAGCGGCGACTTTTATGTTTACTACACCAATAATGCGGAGGGCGTTCCGACCCAGCCGCGTCTCGCGATTCGTATGGACGGAGACAATAGGATCGGTGAAGTAAGAGGAATTCTTCCGCATCAAGAAGTGGAACCGGTCATGCAGGAAGCTCTTGACGGCAAACTTCAAGAGTTTGGAGGAGAGGCGGACGCATACAGGAAGAAAAGCGAAGATATGCGTATTCTTACCGCGCTTGAGAAAAAGCACCAAAGCGACCAGCCGTTCACCAAAGACGATTTGATATTCCTGTACGAAGTCAATTCAAAGATCGAAGGTTTCGGTTACCAAGAAGACCCTCGCGTGACCGAGCTTCGCCAGGGAAGAAATACCGAAGAGGATATGCTTACCATATTTGAATGTACCAGAGACGAGATCGCTCACGTGCCGAGCCAAATAAACGAAAACACCAAAGCGTATGTCGGCCAGCTCGAACCGGGCATATTCCAAAAACTGCCGGAGAGCCTCAAACACGTATATACATCATTTCCAGAAAAGAAAATCCGCAGAGAAAACGTGGAGATAGGAGGGAAGTCTGCCGAACAACTCATCTCTGAAATGATTGCTGCCGGAATCAACATTTCCGATTATGCAAAATCAATGCTTAAGAATAGGGAATTCGTACCGGGTAAAAATCCGGGGGAGGCGACTCTTATCAGGCTTACCGTGGCCGATCTCGGATTCAAAACGAACGCGACAACCGACCAAATATTCGAGCGAGCCCAAGCTCTCGGTTTGGAACTGTGTCCTCCCGACACCGGCCCCAATTATCGTTTCAAGTATCGGAATCAACCCTTAAAGGAATGGATTTATGTGGGAATGAAACAAATTACTGACTCCGACGGCACCCCGCGCGTCTTCACGCTGGAACGCCGCGGCGACGGTTTGCGGCTGAGCGACGATTTGGCGAGGCCCGGTAACGAGTGGCGTCCGGTCAGCGGGTTCGTTTTCCATCTCCGCAAGTCTGAATCTTAGATACTTGGTCGCTTTTATGATTTCTTGACCCTTTGACTCTTTGATCGGCTTCGCCAATCAAACAAAAATGGAACGAATTTGGAATAAGCACAAACAATCGAATAATACCCCTCTTAAAAGAAAGGTCTTCGTCGGTATGTCGGGGGGAGTTGATAGCTCCGTATCAGCCGCACTTCTCCAGAAGGAGGGCTATGATGTAATGGGTGTATTCATCAAGGTATGGCAACCTGATTTCTCACCATGTCCGTGGCGCGAGGAGCGGCTTGATGCCATGCGCGTTGCGGCGCACTTGCATATTCCGTTTTTGACCTTCGACTTTGAAAAGGAATACAAACAGCACGTCGTAGACTATATGATCGCGGAATATACGGCAGGAAGAACGCCAAACCCAGACGTCATGTGCAATAAGTCCATCAAATTTGGCAGTTTCTTTGAAAAAGCAACGCAATTGGGCGCTGACTTTGTCGCTACAGGCCACTACGCCCGCACCGACGGGAAAAATCCCGCAAGATTACTCACAGGAATTGATACCAACAAAGACCAGTCGTATTTTCTCTGGACACTCACGCAACAAAAGCTTCCACACATTCTGTTTCCTGTCGGTTCCTATCAAAAGGAGGAGGTACGTGTGCTTGCTCAAAAATTTGGACTCTCAACGGCACAAAAAAAAGACAGTCAAGGTATCTGCTTCATGGGAAAGCTCGATATTCAGGAATTTTTACAACACTTTGTCGAAACATCGCGAGGAAGCGTACTCGACGAACAGGGAACAGTGATCGGGAAACATGACGGTGCTCTTTTTTACACAATAGGTGAGCGTCATGGATTTACAATCGATCGACAAGGCACGCATGAAACTCCGCGCTATGTTGTGCGTAAAGATATGAAAGCAAATACAATCACCGTTGCACAAAAGGCAAATACTCCCGCAGAAAGGACGAAAGAAGACATCATACACCTCACCGAAACAAACTGGATAGCTGGCATGAAACCAAAATCTGAAAAAACATATACAGCCCGCACGAGATACCGCCAAAAACTTTTTACCTGCACTCTCGTGGAAAAAAACGAAGCATGGAGCATCTGTGCCACGAGTCCCCGAGAAGCAGCCGCCCCGGGACAATCCCTTGTCCTCTACGACCAAGAAGAATGTCTCGGTGGAGGTATTGTTGCCTAGTGCGAATTGCCGCTTACTAAAACTACCTGTGATAGTATGTACAGAGCTATGTAATTTTATACTTAGCCACCAAAGGCCAAAAGGCTTTTTAATAAATTTAAATAATATTACACACCATGCTTAAATCTATTGCTTCCTCTTTTTTAAATACAGTGAAGCGCAAGAGGAGTAGTGGTCTTGATACGACGGATGCACACGTAAAAGAAAGGCACATGGTACGAGCGGCTACGCTTGTATTTGGCATGGTGTTCGGCATCATTCTCCCCTTGTTTGTTTTCAGTTCATCGGCGTTGGCGGCGACGTATTACATCGCTCCCGGCGGCTCGAACGGAAATAATGGCCTCTCAGCGGGAGCGGAATGGCAAACGTTCGGTTTTGCGATTCCGCGTCTGAATGCCGGCGATACGCTTCTCTTGATGGATGGCACGTATACCAACAGCAATAGTGGTCTGCCGCGTATGGATTGTAGCAGTGGCATCCATAGCGGTACTGCGTCGCAACCGATTACCTTGAAAGCGCTGAATGAGCGCCGAGCCCATCTGCAGGGGAATGGGACAATTGTTGTATATCTGTATGGATGTTCCTATTGGGTCATTGAGGGACTCTATGCGAGCAATAGTGATGTCGCCACTTCGGGGTTTGATGGATCGACATTTTATGCTGAGGTCAGTGACCATCTGACCTTTCGGCGTAATCTCGCCTACAACCCTAATGCGTGGTTCAACAGCCACGCGTTTTCAATTATTACATCGACGACAGGGCTCATTGAAGAGAATGAGGTGTATTATGTGCATCGACACGGGATTGCCTTACTTGAAGGATCGAGTGGATTTACAGTGCGAAGAAATTATGTCCATTCTCGTGACCACTTTGATATGCCTGGCGGGGTTGCCTCTGACCCTCCTGGAGAAGTCAGGGGCGATACGGGCTATACGTGTTATCCATGCAACAATAACATTTTTGAAAATAATATTGCGGAAGACTGGGACGCGGGATTTGATATTCAATGCAAGACAAATTGCGGTAATAATAAATATTATGGCAACATAGTGAATCATACCCGTTTTGGGTTCCTATTCGCGGCAAGAAATGACTTTCAGACAGGTCCTGATATTCAACCAACCAATGAAGTGCTCCAAAACAATGTCACGATGAATAGTGAACTCAATGGCGTAGGAGGCTACTTCCGTACAAACAATAATACCCATCTTGATAATATGTCGTTCTTGGGCGGAAGTAGTGATGGTCTTGATGCTGATTTACAGAGTGGCTCAGGTGCTGTTATTGGGCCAAGTATCTTTGGTACAAATATTTTAGTTATGAATTATGCGGCGAGTGGATTAAATATTTCTAGCCAAGGGTCATGGTCATTTGACCATATTCTTGTCAACGGGAATGGGATTAATTCTCCATCGTTAGGCGATTCCCATTTTTCAAATGTTCTCACCTCCAATCCAAATCTCGGGACGTGTAAAGTGTTTATTCCGAGTGGAAGTCCCGCAAAAGGCGCGGGTGTTGGCGGCACGGATATCGGCGCCAATGTGCTGTACCGTTATCAAGACGGAGTCTTAACGAACCAGCCCTTGTGGGACCCGGTAACCGGAAAATTTCCCTGCGGTGCTATCGTCACCGGAGTCAATGACATCGCGGGATCATCTTGTTTCGACGCGAATATCCGTTTAAATGTGAATACCAACAATTGTTCGCTTCCAGCCGGCTATAACAGCAGCACTGCGCCAGCCCCCACAGCCAACTTAACCGCGACTTCTCTCACGATCACCTCCGGCCAATCCTCCACCCTGACATGGAGTGCAACCAATGCAACGAGCTGCAGCGCCTC
>JAHFLU010000025.1 GCA_023264615.1 bacterium
CAAGTACTACGAAGTTGTTGCCACCGTCGCAAACGCTCTCCGCGCAGCATTTGCGACCGAATGGGTAACGAGCGTCGTCATCGGCGAAGAAGTCCCCCATGCGCACGTCTGGCTCATACCACGCACAAAAGGAGATGGTCACGGTTCTTCGCTCAACTTCGGAAAGCGTAAAAAGATGACTGCCACAAAAATGGAGGAAATTCAGCAACAAATTATCGCGGCTCTCAAGTAAAAAATCAAATGCTCATCCCGAATGATATCTTCCGAGCAGCGCCTCGATTCCCGGGAGTGTTCCGTTCGAGAGAAAATCAAGCATCGCACCCCCGCCTGTCGAAAGAAACAGATTTTTGTGCGTTTTTTCAAGACCGAGTGTGGCCAGTGCCGCAAGAGTATCCCCTCCGCCGATCGCCGTCTCCGCCGATGCCGCAGCAATAAGTTTCGCAAGTGCTTTCGTCTGCTGTTCAAATCCATTCTCGTAATAGCCGAGTGGACCGTTCCAGATGATATATTTCGCCTCGTCGACATACTTTTTAAGCGTCGTGACTGTCGCAGGACCTGCATCCACAATACAGTCCCCTTTTCCCACCTCTTCAGGTTTGACGATCGCTGTTGTTGTATCCTCGCGCGAGACAACCACATCTGTAGGCAACAGAAGTTTTGGGTGATGCAGTAGATTGTTCATATCAAATTGCCCCTTTGATACAACTGAACGTCCAACTTCATACCCATACGCCTTGAAAAAATCATTTTGTAATGCGCCGCCGACAAATATCCGGTCCGCAATGGGAAAAAACCGCTCAAGAAGGGGTAGTTTTGTTTCAAATTTCGCGCCGCCGACAATGAACAAAAATGGATGCGCTGGTGTAAAAGCGTGGCAAAGCGCGCGTACTTCTTCCATGAAACGCAACCCTGCATACGACGGAAGAAACTGTGGTACGCCTACAATGGAAGCTTCTTCACGATGCGACACGGGAAAACATTCATTCACGTATATATCTGCAAGAGCAGCGAGCTTTTTCCCAAATGCAGGGTCGTTGTTTGTCTCTTCGTCATACGCACGAATATTCTCAAAAAGTACAATTTCTCCTTCTTTCATGTTCGCTACCGCCCGCTTGGATGTTTCATCGTCAATACTGCGAACAAATGTTAGAGGGAAAAGTTTTTGAAAATAGCGATAAATAGGACGCAACGACTCATCTTTTTTGCTGCCCCGCTTCCCAAAAATGAGTACTTTTGCTCCACGATCTACAAGAAAAAGAATCGTGGGAATAACCGCACGCAGGCGAAAGTCGTCCACTACCTCATCGCCGCGACAAGGAACGTCAATACCGAGCGACAAAAAAACACGTTGTCCCCCAATGTTCAGTGCCGTCGTAATCTCCGGAATTTCTTCAGGGCGTACCGGTATCATAGTGCATCAACAATCTCAATAATTTTACAAAAATTGGCAACAACGAGGCTTGCCCCGCCGACAAGAAGACCGTTCACGTTCCCCTCTCGCACGAGTTCCTCTGTATTCTGTGCCGCTACAGAACCACCATAGACGACGGGTACCTCAAGCGCAGCATTCACGCGAAATATATCTTTAAGCACTTTGCGAACCAAAATAACCATTTCATGAACATCTCGCGGAGCACAACTTTTCTCTGCTGATTTCCCAATTGCCCATATCGGCTCGTATGCAATAAGTAACTGCGGAAGCTGCTTTTTTGTCACTGAAGCAAGTCCTTCGCGCAATTCAGTCTCGAGAAATCCAAGGTATACCCCTTCTGCATCACGTTCCGCTTCCCCAATGCAAAGAATTACAGTAAGGCCGTTGCGCAGAGCAGCGCGCACCTTGCAGTTTACAATATCGTTCGTTTCACCGAGAGAGCGCCGTTCCGAATGGCCGATAATACAATAATCCGCGCTCATACCCTTGATCATTGTCGGGGAAATCTCGCCTGTATATGCACCTTTCTCTTCGAAATAGCAGTTTTGTGCTCCGAAAGATATGTTTTTGTCATTGCCCATCCGCGTAAGTGTATTCAAAAAAATAAAAGGGGGGGCGATAATTGTGCGCGTTTCCTTTGCCCGAGCAGCAGTTCCTCGAACCCCAGAAAAGATCTCGATTGCGGAATCAGCGTCAATCGGATTCATTTTCCAGTTTCCAATGACAAATTTCTTTATTTTTCCCATATCAAAATATTGTAGCACAAACACACATGCCGAAATATTGAGCATCCATCGCCCTTATTTTCTATAGGACTTACGCACTTGGATGCAGTTCGAGGAAAAACGAGAAGCGGAGCAAGCCGTATTCCTTATATGGCGACGCGAGCATCGCACGTTTTGACAAAGAAATGCGCCAAGTGCGTACGTCCTATTCTACTTATCTTCGCGCCATTCGATAAACTCATATTCAGTCGAAGAATATGGCGTAAGCGGAGGAGGATCGCTTGCCAAATTCCGATCATAACTATTAGTTCTCGTATTATATCCGGAACAATAAGACCCGCCGCAGGTCCACTTTTCACCCACGCGCCCAGCAGAAACAATCGTGCCATTCGTCGTCAGAGAGTTTCTCAAAACATAGGAATTATAGGCGGCTGGCACAGGATTCGAACCCCCGCTCAAGTATAGATTTCTGCCATAATATCCTTTCTGCGCAATGAAAACACCGTTCAAAAGCATGTCGTTCGGAGAAATCAAAGGTATAAACACGGAGGCTTCCGCAACTGCTGTAAGACCGTCGGAGCCGTCTATTGTGGTATAGGTGATGTTGTTATTGAGAACGATCGTTGTGTTAACACCCGCATTAATCGTATCAGCCGAAGCCACCGTTACCTTGCCTTTCACAACCCCTTGGAGCCACACATCGTCTTCAACAAAGATCAAACCGCAGTTCGCCGGTATCGGCGTATTCCCCAAAAATGTCTCACTTGTTATCACATGGTCATCATGATGCCACACATTATCATCTATGTGCTTTCCCCAAACCCATGACGTTGTGTTTACACGGTAGAGATCGTAGGTACGATTATTCTTAAGAACAAGGCGATATCCCACCCCGAGGGGTGCAGCAGGGCCGATATAGACGCCATTACTCACTGCCCGCGCTTTCATATTCACAAGATCGGTTGTAATACCGGCAAAATTGACGCTCGGTATCGGAAAATTCCAAAGTGCTGATCCGGTACCAGCACCAAAAATACCCGGCTTCCATTGCCCCGCCGCAGAACAACCGAATGAGCTCGTACAAAACCACCCCGGGCCGGGAGGTATGTCTGCAATACTCGTCGTCACACTTGAGTAGTTGGTACCGTCCATGCGAATACCGCCATTTGAATGGTATGGTCCATGGATTTGTCGGTCCGGTCCCGCCCACACATTACTATCGAGGACATACGCAAACTCGGCAATCGAGGGGCGCGCATATCTGCCGCTTACAATCCGTGTAAGGGATGGGTTTTCAAATGTTGAGCCCGTTGATGTTATTTCAATCGTCGTCACATCCCCGCACATTTTGGTACCCTGCACATCGAGAGAAAACTGGCCAATCGTTCCACCTTCAGGATCATTGTATGAATGTACGTAGGGTCCCGGAACACCCGTACCGTCTTGTAGGTCATCAGGATAATGTGCAAGAAACCACCGATAGTAGTCGAGGCCTGCTTCAGCAACCTGAAGCGCAATTTCACGATTTTCCCGTCCCCGCTGAAGGCTGTTTTGGACAAAAATGAAGCTCGTGAGTGACATCATAATCATGCCAAAAACAACCATAAACACGAGTGCCATGAGCGTCATGAATCCTCTGCCGTTATTTCTCATTACAAATTTGTCTTAAGATTACGAATAGTTGCACTGCTTCTCAACATAAAATCGTTCGGTGCAGTTTGCGGGTTCACGTTAATAATCAAATTAAGGCGCACGTGTGCTACTTCCGTCACATTAGAAAAATTGACAATCTCCGCTCCCGCTTCATTGTAGTAGCGAAATGTCGTCGTTGCGAGCGCAATATTACGCACATCTCCCGCAATAATGGTCACTATTTCGCTCGCTGGATTGTACGAGAGCGGCAATCCTGCTGCATCAATAATACCACGCCGTAGTGTTCCATCAGCGCCATTCACAAAATAGCGCACACGCTCAATGCCAATATCGCCGTCAATATCCGAGAAAAAAGTAAACGACTGCTGCCCAATCGCCGAAACCGGAAAAGATCCGTCATCGCCATACGTTGCCTCACGAATATCGCGCGAAAGTGCTTCCATACCCTTTCGCGCATTGTTAATCGTCACTGCCTGATCAACCACATAGTTATTTGATCGATAAAACATCAACACCGCCTGTGACACCGCAAGAAGCACGATGGTCAAAATTCCAATCGTCATGATGACTTCTACTAAGGTCAGGCCGGATTTTTCTTTTTTAATCATACATTAAGGAGAGAGCATCACTGTCTGTTCCGATACTCCTGAAACATCAATCGTTGTACTCGTCCACGGCTGATATGGAGCAAGTGTCACAGAAAGTGAATATGGGTCGCCTCCGGCGACAGTACCTTGCGATAAAGCCTTAAAGAACGTCTGTCCACAACCGCTCGTTGTCTGTGTTCGGTCAATACCGCCACTTCCATAGAGCCGAACAACTGCGTCCGAGAGTACCGCACCACCACTTTTAACAACAACGAGTAGCGTGTGCGCTGTATTCGGCACAAGCATCACATTCGTCGTCGTTGAAACGCCGGGGTTAAGAACATATGGCTGGGGTGGACAAGCTTCGCTTACATCATACCCTGTCGCCCCTGCCACAGAAATCGTATAGGTGTCATATTCAAGCGCCGGAATAGAAAAAGTTCCCAGGCCATTTGTCTGCAGGTTTTGATTGTATTTATAAATAAGAGCACCCCCACCTGTCGTGCCGATCGTCTTATTGCCGCGCAGTGTAAACGGCACATTCGGAATAGGAATCGGTCCTTCCGTATACGCAATTTGCCAGTCAAGAACCCTCGGGGTAACGGCACCATCCGTTGTCGTAAGTGTTGCTTCCGCCTGAAGCTCTGGATACAGAACTGGGTCAATCGACGCAAGACTCACTGGAGATGTTGTAAACCCGGCCGCATTCCCCGGAAAAACACCATCCGGAACCGGCACAGAATTGCCGCCATTCATGTACTGAATACGGTAGAGCGTTGCAGTCCCCGGCACAAGCATTTCATTCCACGAAAACGAGACCCACGAACGGAGGAATTGAGGATGTACTGCTTCTCCAGTCGCGTACCCCGTCGGCTCATACTCAATATCTTGGGCAAGTTCGAGTGCTCCAAGAACTGCGCTCGTCGAAGCCGACTGAAAAATCTTTCCCATGTCAGCAAAGGTATCTTCCCACGACGCCTGCGTGATAGGCGAAAATGTACGGATGGTTTTCGACCCCAAAAAGTCGATCTCAAATGTCGATGCTGTCGTTGCTCCTGCGACAACGGTAAGATGCCGTGGATTGGGGTTCGGATTTGCCGCATCTGTGTCGTACGTCTGTGCCGTACTCATGCCGGAACGCGTCACTGTAATCTCGTAACTGCTTCCTGCCGGAGAACCGGGAAACAATACATCTCCTGATGCGTTCGTAAACGTATCAATCGAGACCGGCGGCACAAGAGCGTTGTTTTCAATGTGCACATTTGCAGCAGGTATGTCAGCACCGAGAGCATCGATCACGGAAATCAGAAGTGTTCCACCTCCTGCAATGGTCTCAACGCCTTTCGGCACAATATTTGATATGACAGAAAACGTGCGCGGACTTCCGTAGGTCATCCACGACAACTCTACTTTTATGAGTTTGTAGTCAGCAGCAAGGCCATTCGCATCCGCAGGACCTGTTCCATCTTTTGCATCATCAACGTACTGTATGAGCGTGCGCCGTATATACGTCAAACCGTTTAACAAAATGGTTTCGCTCTGCGGAATGTTTCCTGTAGGAATACCGCCTACCGTGCCGACACTGTCGTACGGGAGTGAGCGGGCGTATTCAATCGCTTCATTTGCAAGCGCCACAGCGCCGATTCGCGCAAGCGTCTGGCCAACAAGACGCACAGAAAGCTGTAAAACACCGAGAATTGCCACAAAAGAAACGGTCAATATGAAAACCGCAATCAAAATATCAAGAAGACTCGATCCACGTTTATCTCGAACAACTTTTAAAAAATTCGACATTGAAATGCGCCAAACATGATCATCCTGCTAAATTGCAGAAGAAAGGCTATAGATGGGTTGGATCATGGCAACGGCAAAAAATCCAACTCCACCGCCGATAAAAAGCATGAGAAACGGCTCGATGATCGTTGACATGTTCTTCGTTTTTTCGGTTACTTCTGACTCATAGAACAGCGCGATGCGTTCGAGCATTGCGGGCAGTTTGCCTGTTTCCTCTCCTACCGCCATCATCTCGCTCACCAACGGCGGATAGAGGTGTTCCGCTTCTCGAAAGACGAGTGATGTCGGGTTACCACGAGTTACCGCATCACCTGCTTTTACTATAACTGCTTTAAAATACACGTTCTGAACAACATCCTGTGTGATTTGAAAAGCTGTTGTAATATCCACACCCGCCTTGAGGAGTGACGAAAGCGTACGGGCAGTACGCGCTGAATTAACTTCTTTCACAAGCATTCCTACGATTGGGATCCGCAGTATCAGCCAATGAAAGCATTTTTTGCCAGATACTGTTTTGCTCGCATAAAAAAGGGCTGTAATAAAAACAACCACAGATACTGCAACAATAAGAAAATACTGGCTCAAAATATCGCTTACCGTCATGATGAAAATCGTCATTTTCGGCAAGTCCACGTTCATTTCACGAAATGTGGAGGCAAGCGTCGGGACAACATACGTAAGCATAAGCGTCGCAACAATAAGCATTGCAAACATTACCACCATCGGATACATGAGAGCCCCACGTACTTTTCGTTTGAGTTCGTACGCCTGTTCAAGTTCTGTTCCAACAATCGAAAGCGAGTCGGCAAGAGCTCCACTCTCTTCACCTGCACGCACCATTGAAATAAACAAAGATGAAAACACTTTTTTGTGATTTCCCATCGCCTCCGAGAGTGTTTTTCCTTCTGATATCGATTGGGCAAGATCGCGATAAAGATTTTTGAGCGAGTCTTCTTTTGACTGACGCTCCATCACATTAAGCGCACGCTCCATAGATAAACCCGCCGATATCATTGATGAAAGATTCCGCGCAAGCGTAATCTTGTGGTAGAGTTTCACCCCACCAAGAGACGTCTTTGCCAATTTTTTCCAATCAATGCCCCCGGAACTACCCTCTTTGACAGAGACAACGGTTCCTCCTTCCGCCCGAACATCGCGATAGAGCGCAAATTTGTCTTTTGCCTCATGTGTATTTTCATATTCAGTGCCGTCCGCTTTCTTTGCTTTGTACTTGTATTTCATAGATAGTCGCGATTTTCATCAAACCTCTATTCAGATATGACTCGAAGCACTTCCTCAATCGTGGTCAATCCCTGTACTGCTTTGAAAATACCATCTTCGAGCATTGTGAGCATACCTTCCTTTCGGGCCTGCTCGTTGATGGCCTCCGTTGTCGCACCCCGCATAATAAGCTCCTTAATTGTCGGTGTAATTAAAAGTGTTTCATAAATGCCGACACGACCGCTAAACCCGTCGTCTGTTTCCGTTTTTTTTGCACGATAGAAAGGTATTTTCCCCCACACAGCACTTTTTTCGACAATAGATTCCTCCTTGAGCGCCGCGAGAACATCGTCAAGATCAACGCTTGCCCCGAGCACCGCAAGCTCATCTTTTGAAAGCACATATTTTTCTTTGTCTTTAGTGAGATGCCGGACAAGACGCTGCGCGATCACAAGATACAGTGTCGAAACCATCAGAAACGGCTCAACTTTCATATCAAAAAGACGCGGAATTGCTCCTGCAGCCGAATTTGTGTGCAACGTCGAAAGCACGAGATGACCGGTAAGCGACGCGTTAATCGCAAGAGATGCAGTTTCGTTGTCACGAATCTCGCCCACCATAATAATGTCCGGATCCTGGCGCACAAGCGAGCGCAATCCTTTTGAAAACGTAAACTCAATGTCCGGGCGCACTTGGGTCTGGTTAATACGATTCATTTGATATTCGATCGGATCCTCAATCGTTGAGATATTCACTTCCGGCGTATTCAACATATCAAGCATCGTGTAGAGCGACGTTGTTTTTCCCGATCCTGTAGGACCTGTCGTGAGAATCATCCCCGTTGTTTTTTTTAGTGCTTTGTGAATTGCTTCAAGAGCATTGCCGTGATATCCAAGCCCCTCGAGTGTAAAACCTGCCGAACCATCGCGCAGAAGGCGCATAACAGTTTTTTCTCCAAAGTATGTCGGCAACACCGAGACACGAAACGATACTTTCTCGCCATCCACATCCACCTTAAAGCGACCGTCCTGCGGAAGACGTTTTTCGTCAAGTTTTAGTTTTGAAAGGACTTTAATGCGAGCAGTAATGCTCGCTGCTGCAGATGTCGGCAGTACCATCGCATCACGCAAAATACCGTCGATGCGATACCGTACCAGAAGCTGGTTATCCATTGGTTCTATATGAATATCAGAGGCACTCTGAATGATTGCGTGCTTAAGCAGCGTATCAACAATACGGATAACAGGCAGATCTTCCGCAAGTTTGCGCAGATCCCCGGGCGCCACCTCTTCGCCCTCCACAACAGAAATATTTTTAAGCGAACCTGCCGCTTTCTGGATAATATCGCCAAATTCAGCTCGAAGACTTTTTTGATACTGAAGCAGTACATCTTTCATCGACTCCACGTCTGTTAGGCGCGGCAACACCTTGAGCCCCACCTTTTTTTTTACAAATTCAATCGCTTCCAGATCTTCTGTATCGAGCATGGCAACTTCAATCGCATTGCCGCTTTTTCGTATTGGCACAATGTTATGTGAACGCGCAACGGGCTCCGGAATAAGCGTGAGAATTTCAGGGTCAATCTTCTGCCCCTTTAGATGCAAAAATGGGATGCCAAGCATATACGCTTGCACCCTTCGTAGATCATCTTCCGAGATACGCCCTTCACTGACGAGTACTTCTCCAAGAGAAACACCTCGTCCTTCTGCGACTTTCTGCGCAGCATCAATATCTTTCTTTGACACCAGTCCGGCGTCAATAACAAAATCTTTCAGTCTTTTGTCGTCAATATGCATAGGGGTAGTCTTTGCGCGAAACGCACACACGCACGAGTGCGGCCTGTTATACACGAGTAATTGTAGCAGGTTTCTCGCGTAAGTACTTGTGGAAAGAGATGCGGAGCATGGTACGATATACGCATTATGATCACCGAACTTAAAAATGTCGGCCTTTCTGACAAAGAAGCAAAGGTGTACCTTGCCATGCTTGAACTCGGACCGGCAAGCGTTCTTGAAATCGCTGCAAAAGCAGGTATCAACCGACCTACCGCATATGTACAGATCGAGTCCCTTAAAAAAATCGGCCTTGTCAGCTCACAGACAAAAGGCAAAAAACAACTTTTTATCGCTGAATCCCCTTCCCAGCTTGAACACATCCTTGACATACGAAATAAAGAACTTGAACAACAAAAACAAGAGCTGCGCTCTATTCTTCCCGAACTCGGAACAATCTTCCGTCTAGGCGACGAAAAGCCGCTTGTTCGTTATTTTGAGGGCAAAGAAGGCCTTTTGCGCATGCAAGAGGAGTTTCTCAAGATCAAGACGCGAGAAATTCTTGGTATTTTCTCCATGGATGCCGTATATAACCTATTCCCAGAACACAGTGACGATTACTCTGCCAGAAGAATAAAGAAAGGGATTGCATCAAAAATCATTTACACGTCAGAAAAAGGCCCGACCCTTGCTGCAAATGACACACAAACCCTACGAAAAGCAAAATTCCTGTCCCCTCAAAAAATGCCTTTTACCGCTGATATCACCGTTTTTGACAACAGCATCGCTATTTCTTCCCTCAAAGGCAAAATTGGCGGAACGATTATTACTAATACAGAAGTTGCAAATTCGTTCAAGACGCTCTTTCAGCTCGTCTGGAATAGCCTCGAATGAAAAACAGGCTGGCTCACAATATGCGAACCAGCCTGTTCGTTATAGTTTAGCTATGTTCTACGCGAACATAGCTAAACTATTTTTGTACTTTGTTTCAAGTCTCTTCTCCAAATTTCCTGAAAATTGGTTAAAAAACCGAAGAATTGGTGCGAATCGCCTTCGGATGCATTATTTTTAGCGGCCGCCCATGGTTCCTCCTAATACACCGGAGGAATTTTGTGTCTTTGCCAAAAAAAATATGGCTCAACAAATAACTTTTTCCTCCCGGTGCAACAATACACTCGTCTTAACACATACTACAACTCTCCCTACGCCAAAGTATACACGACGATATTTTTTTGTCAATACTATATAACATTTTATTATTCTTGCTATTCGCATTTCAAATATTTTTTATCCATTTTTATTATAATAAAAAACATTTTATATATTCATTTTTAGCTATATTTAACAATATTATTTATAGATATTGTGATGAATTTGTCAAAAAGACTTGACAAAGTTTTCGTTTTCGCTATAATGCCCCAAGAAAGTTTGACAACAGTAATTGACAAACGCACGTTCACCCACGCGAGGTGCCGCCTAGTAATATAACGCGGCCCCTCACGCGGGTGAACGTACAACACCTCTCTAGAGGAGATGCCCATGGGCGGCTTGTAATTCCCCCGAGGTGTCATCTGCCCATATTTCCGGCAGATGACACTTACCAAAAGTATCTTCCTCCTCTCGTAACCTCTGCAGGAGACAGACCATGCCGGTTCCACACCCGACCAGGATTGGCGATCAGTGGGGTACCACGTCTTTTGTGGAAGGCTTCACGCCTTCTACGATCTACCGTCAGAACTTGACCACTGAGGTTCGACGCAACCCGGAAGCCGTGATACTGCGCCTCATGAACCGCGGAGCATGGGATCTCGCGGAAACGCTTTGGGAAGAGTATATAGATACTCCTCCAAAGTAGTCTTCCACCCTTGGGGCAAGTCATTAACACACTTGCCCTTCCCTCGAAGAAATGCACATTCGTGAATTTCTTCGAGGGAAGGAATTCCCATTCCGTCTTTCGTTCAGTGCTCTTGTAGGCGGAGCGCTGAGCGAAAGACGGAAAGTGTTCTTCGTCATCGAATATACATCCTAAACACCCCAAGGAGGTGGCTCATGGAAACATTGACAAGAATCTTCGGCGCCAAGGTGGCAATTTTCTTCACGACATCCGGCGGCGTATCGCTCTCGGAGGTAGCCCGCATCCAAGCCGAGAACAAAGAACAGAACGATAAGTTCTGGGCTATGGTCTCGGACGCGCATGCCGGTGTCTTTCACAAGACACTCACATTCCTCGGCAACGGAGCACCGTCGCGACCGCTGCATGGCAGCAGGATCACGGTCGAGGACATCGAGAGCAGCTACGCTGCGGTTGCAACGCGCAACGCGCAGAGCGCCGTGCTCATGAGCGCACTCAAGATGCACAAGAGTGTGCAACAACAGCTCGAGTGCATGGATCTTGAGTACCTCGTGACAGACGCGCCACTCGAAGCTCCTCCCCGTCCGGCATCGGCTAAGAGCGGCACGACATGTCGTACTGAATTGTTCATGGGGTTGTCGAACATCGACGAGATGGTCGACAACCTTGAAGAACCCCTGCTGCAGCAGTTCGAGTTTGCGTTTTACGCGCGAGCGAACGAGCTCAACAGCAAGGCCGCCGCGATTGGCAAGCTCATCTCCGCGCAAGGAGCGTTCTTCCGCGAGCTGACACGCCCTCTCCCTAAGGGGAGTGAGCAGGTAACGCAGTCCGGCGTCCTACTCACCGAGTGGGAGCGCGAATACGCTCCGGAAGAACTCGACAGGTTCGCCACCGCGCGCGAAGCCTTGCGGCTTGAGTATGAGGATCTGCAGAGGCAGCTTAACGGCTGCCGCAAGCAGATGAAAGACGCGGTGCGCGCATATAACCTCGAGGAGAAGCGCGCATACCAAGTCCGCCTTGGCGTGTACCGGCTCGCAGCAGAGCAACATGCCCACGAAGCGGAACACGTCCGTTCCGCCGCCGAAACTTTGCGGCAACAGGCGCAGGTCGAACTTGCGGCACTGCGAATCCGCGAGAGATAGGCGGTTGAGGCGAAGGTTTGGGTCGCGGCAGCAGTTGTTTTGAAACGGGCACGTAGCCGAATCGAAATAATTTGCTGCCAAAGCCACCTTGCCTACCGCATGGATTTATTCATTCTCCGCAAGGAGAATAAATAAATGGATAACAATCATTTACATATAACACAAAAACCTCGGAGCAACCCCGCAAGATTTGACCAAAGTCTGCGTCAGTGTCTGCAGGGGAAGCTCGTCTGTGTTTGTGACTGTGTTTGTGACTGTGTCCTCATCCGTGCGGAAAGCAGGGGCGCCTTCGCCTGTCCTTTGAGATGTATGGGGTTGCGCGGTCGAGAACCTTGTTCTCGACCTTCCATCAAAATGCACGAGAATTCGGCGGTTTAACAGTAATCTCGCACATTTTGATGGGGAAATAACCCAAGTTTCTTTGACATCGACAACAACACAATTACGGAGGTGGACTATGGATACGGCAACCATGACCTATACCTGTCAAACCCCTGTGGCAAGCGGCAAGGTCTGTGGCAAAACCGGGTTAGCAGCCGACATGTGGAATATCGGCAAACGCCACACCGGCGGCAAACTCGTTGTTGTCTGTGGCAAACACGCACATGAGGCTCGCAAAAACGACCTTCGCGTGTTCCGTCTCGCCGGAACGCTTGAGCTCGAAGCCGAGCGTGAAATAGAGGAAAAAGCCGAGCGGCAAGCGTCCTCTCCGTTCTTTCAAGCCTTTAAGAAATTTCGGGATAACGAAGAGGACGCGTCAGGCCGGCGTAATAACAACAGGCATTAAGGAGGCACAAGCCGACCCCCCGAGAAGTTGACTTGCATGGGAATTAATACTTCCCAGGTGAAGAAGGTATCTCTTATCTTCTTCACCTCCCGTTGGGGTGCACAATTCACATTTCTGTTCTGCGAGCAAAAACCAACACGGAGGAGTACCTGTGAAATTCTTTTCGCGCGTAGTCATAATTGCAGCAATACTTGCCATCGTATTCGGAGCAATTCTGGTTTGGCAGAGTATTGAGCTTGAAGACAATCGGGAACGCTATGGTTGTGCTGGATTTGAGGATTGCCGTGCAGAATAGCATTAGATTAAAGCATATTGTTTCTTCCTCGAAAGCACATCGCCCAGCCCTAAAGTATTTACTTTGGGGCTGCTTTTTATTATTCCCCCCTTGATTTGACAAATTCTTATTTCGATCGTATCTTTCAGCCAGAAATCCCGTCTTACCTGTCGTCAACCACTAAGGAGACTCTTGTGGATATTGAAAAGCTTCGAGAAAATGCTGTTGCACAAGGAGAAACCGCGGTCACAAAAGTACTGGGGTACCTTTTGCTCAGCCTTTCCATCGGCGCACTCGTTACTATGACTATGGCTGAAACATGGCAGCCACTCATGAAGCTTACGAATTTCCAAAATTTTCTTATCTCTTGCCTTGTCGGGATTACCTTGCTTGTAGTGTCACACCGATCACACACAAAGCTCCGTCGTGAGCAACGAGAACGAGAGCTTGCTTGGTCTATAATGACCGAGCCGCAGGTTGTGGAAACACTCATTTCGATCTATTGGACCTACCTTACCCGACGAAACCATCCAACCAATGATTTTGGTCGCCGGTTGCAGCAAGCCTTACAAAACGCGGTGGCACAATCAAAAACCGGCCACCGCTAAAACAATATTCAGTCGCGAGAACAGATGTTCTCGCGACTGAATATTGTCATGCTTTACTGATGACAAACACAATATGTATTCTATCAAGTGGTGTCCATGTATTCAATCGATACAGCTCGATTGACAATACTTAACCTTCATGCTATGACTCTCCCAGAGAGAACCTCCCTGCTCTAGTCTCCAAAAGGAAGACTCCAATGTCATTGTTTCCAGACGACTGCGATGGTTTTTACGCCAACGAGTTTGATAACTATGGCGAGAACGACCTTTATGATGACCAAGAGGCTGACCGACCAATCAGCGACTGGTTGGGCGACATGTACGATGAAGAACTCGCGTGGGAGCGAGAACAAGTTGAAATCATTCCAGGCGTAACGCTTGACGGGCGTGAAATCGCCCGAGATGATTTCTAATAAAATACGTCCATGATTGCCACACACAATCATGGACGTATTGTTAGAACGAAAAAGAAAAAGTTTTTCTTTTTGCGGAATGAAAACCAGCTATTGACACATTCAATCGCACGGTGTATGATAGCGGTGTTCCCTAGTCGTCAGTCGTCCGTGGCTCTCCCACGGGCCATTTTTTTTAATCAACCTCACGCATAGGGTATACTTAGCATATGGTAATTACAATTAACTATGTTTGACCTTAAAGTCATCAATTCCGTTCTCACGCAACTTGAAGACGAGCGCGGAATTCCAAAAGAAAAAATTATAGATGCCATCGAAACAGCTCTTGCAACCGCATACAAGAAAGAGTACGGCAAGCGCGGCCAAATTGTACGCTCGAAATTCAACATCGACAGCGGTGCAGCTGAATTTTTCCAGGTAAAAATTGTCGTCGATGAAACGCAAGTAAAAATGCGGGAAACTGACGACGAAGAGAGTACCGATGAACCGCAGAAAATCGAAGAAGAAACATCGGGAACCGATAGGGATGAGCGTGTTTACTTTAACCCCGAACACCATATTTTCCTTGAAGATGCACAGAAGATCAAAAAAGACGTTCTCGTCGGGGAAGAAATTGTTTTCCCTCTTGAGCCACATGACAACTACGGCCGTATTGCAGCACAAACGGCAAAGCAAGTCATCATTCAGAAGATTCGCGAAGCAGAAAAAATCTCTGTCTTTGACGAATTCAGTAAGCGCGAACATGAAATCATCAATGGCACCGTCCAGCGCGTCGAGCGGGGGAATCTTTTCGTTGACCTCGGCAGAACAACAG
>JAHFLU010000026.1:0-14298 GCA_023264615.1 bacterium
ATTTTCAGCCTATGCCGACACAAAAAAAAGACCTGTTCCCCTCTCCCTCGAACACTATATGAGCGCCTGGGTCACTTGTCAGTATTTTGCACGTGCCTATGCTGCACTATATCCCAAACAAGTCTCAATCCTACGATTTGAAGATATCATTGCCGATCCGCAAAAAACGCTTGGAACCATACTGAAAAAACTACAGGTACAACCAAAAAAAATACTGACCTATCCAAGCTTCAATGGACAGGAACTCAAGGAAATATACCCGTGGGGAACCATTCGCGTTCCGACGATCAGTGCCAATAACGCAACAGCAAAAGAACTCACACACACTGAACGGCGTGCTATACAAATATATGCCGAACCCTATCTGGCTTCATTTGGATATACTGCATTTACGAAATAGCACTATTATAGAACGACCCTTCCCACAATAAAACACGTTACCGTTGATGTTTCAGTCACTTTCGTGTACTATCCTTTCAGTCCTGCCTATCAGATCATTTCTGTATATCTCAAGGAGGTTATGTTTGAACACAGGCTCTGAAACAGAGGCATTCAAACAACAGCTTGCCCAATCGCTCCCCTGGTGGCAACGAAAACAAAGCGAAGTCAACGCTGTCGTCGCTGGAGTTGCACTTCTCAATAAACACGGTTTCCGGAATACATGGGTACCGTATGTGCTCTCGTCAAAATTTGATTTTAGCTACAAAACCAAGTGTATCGTTTCATGTATCGGAAAAGGCACGTACCATGACAACTTGACACTGCTTGGCCTCTACCATACTCCCGACCAGCGAAAACATGGATTTCTGCTCGTAAAAAGGTATTGTTTTAACATCCGGCGGAACGCAGCATGCAAAAGAATGCAGCGGCTCTGGGTTGTTGCTGCAGCAAAATGCAAATAAGAAAGGCATTTGTGTTGCCCTCTCTAGAGTAGCTTCTGGACTCAAAACGATATCACTCACTCATTAAGACCACCAAGCACACGCTCGGTGGTCTTTCCTTTACTTCATAGGTTCTATTTCAGATACTCCGGTGTGTAGATTTTCATCCAGTTAATCAGCTGGTTGATGACAAATACGCCACCGGTCAAGTTTGTAACCGGCCCGTGTTCCATAACGACTGCAAACGCATACCGCGGGTTTTCATAGGGAAAGAAACCCACAGCCCATGAGTTGACAAATTTTTTCGAAACGCCGACCTGTGCAGTTCCCGTTTTAGCGGCAATGTGAACATCTGGAAACGAAAGTCCCTGCGCCGTCCCTTCTGTAACTCCTGCGCGCATCCCCTCCTTCACCACTGCAAAATACTGGGGCGGTATGGCAAGCTGTACACCGAGAGCATTCCACCCGTCCGGTGATTTAAGCAAACTCGGCTGGAGTATTTTCCCATCGTTTGCAATCGCAGCAAACGCCCGTACTACCTGAAGTGGCGTCACTTGGAAACCATACTGTCCAATCGCCGTGTTGTAGGTGTCCCCCAGACGCCACACGCCATCCTCAAAATGCTCTTCTTTCCATGCAGGATTTGGTATCACCCCTGTCGGCTCTGGCGCAATCTCCATACCCACTTCTTTACCAAAACCAAAGAGGTGCGCGTACTCTCCGATCTTTGCGATACCTAATCCTTTCTGATCTTTATACCCTCCGCCGATTGTATAAAAATATACGTTCGATGACACCGCAAGTGCCCGCCGCATATCAACATAGCCATGCGCTTTCCAGTCTTTAAAAACGGTCTCTTTTTCAGGATCGTACGGATTCGGTATTGAGATCGAACCCGTAGAGAGAATTTGCTTTGTCGGTGAAATAATCCCCTCGTTGAGCGCGGCCAGTGCGAAAAATGGTTTTATGATCGATCCTGGCGTATACAGTCCTGAAACAACACGGTTGAGAAACGGCTTGCGCGTGTCAATCTGATACTCTGTAATCGCAGCCGTGTTTGTCGCAGCCGCAAGGATATTGCTGCTGAATTCCGGGTAACTGGTCATCGCGAGAATCTCGCCCGTATGTACGTCCATGATAACGCCCGCCCCGGCATCAAAACCTACTCGCCCCGCCAGATCGCTGATCACTTCATAGAACTTCTGTTCTATGCCCGCATCAATCGACAGGTGCACATTTGTCCCTGTCACTGGCCGGAGCATGACGGATGCTGACTGAATATTCTGGAGTGCATCGGTCTCAATAATTTGCGTGCCACTTTCCCCTGCAAGCATCGTGTTGTAGACCTTCTCAATACCTGATTTACCAATGATCTCGCTTTGATAATACACGCCAGAACGGTCACGTTTTGGATAGTTTACATATCCAAGTACGTGAGAAACACCTCTGCGATCGCCATATTTGCGCAAAAAGAAATCTTCTCCCTGATCGACAACATTCCATCCGAGCTCTGTTTCATCACGATCATAGATAACACCACGCTCGGCAAAGATGGGATGATGTCGCAGTCGATTCTTTTCCGAAAGAATCCCGTAGGCCTCCCCCTCTTCAATCTGCAAAATCCAGGATTGTACGAGCACGATAATACCAACGAGAAAGAACCCGCCAGCCATAATAAAAACACTGTACTTGCTGATTGGCTTCTCGAGTCGTCCTTCAAACTGGTCTGTGTTAAATTCGGGAAGATTGCTCGAATCAAGAAAAATCTCGTCAAGCGCAATATCTTGTTTTTTACGGAATGAAAAAAATTTCCACCGCATATATTTCAGATCGCATGTTTTGAATAATAGCGCAAACGCTTTTTCAATATCTGCGCCACAACAAACGCAGCTGCGGCAACAGTGCCAAACAGATACACCATGCCCCCGCCAGGCCAAAGCGGCGCTCCGTACAAAACGTCGACTACAATTGCCACAACAAGAGACTCGTAGTGCCGGTCGAACCGAAACACAAGTACAACCATGAGCGGTACAAAAAGAAACGGGTATCCTCCGAGCGCAATAATGAACAAAAAAATATCTGCTAAAAACCTGTTCATAATCTATCCGGCTCTTTAGAAAACAAAGTATCTCCTACCGGCTGCGAATGTAGTATTTTTACTTGTGAAATCTCAAAGATATTCACCGGTAGGCGTATACCAACAAGCTTCATCGCATCCGACGGGCTTACTGATACCACGTCAACCTCGCCAAGAAACATCCGCGGGTTTGTTCCAATATACACCGCCTCACCGACCGCAAGAGCAAGATCGCGCGGCACCGTAATAACAATATTCCCCCCGCCATATCCATGCGCATCAAAAGAAAGTGCTTTTTCTCCGACGAGTACGGGCGTCGTCACACCTGCCGACGAAAGAAGCTGCGCTTTTGAGATAGACCCACGAACATCAATAATCTTTCCCACTGCCGTATCGTTGCCAACCACAATCGTATCGCCCACAGCAATGCCGCCTTCTTCTCCAACATCGAGAATAAACGTGTCGTAGGGCATGGTGCTCGGCTTCGCAAGCACATTCGCCGCAACAAATGCAGCGGGGCTGTTGCGACCAAGCATGCGTTCGTACTTTTTAAGATCACTCCGTATCCGATCAACGTCGAGCATTGCAGATTCAAGTTCCTGTACTTCTCCTCGTAACTCTTTATTCTCGCGTACAAGCGCTGATTTCGTCCGCAGCACCGTGAAAGCGTCCCCTGTTACACTGCTCATAAAACGTTGCAGTGCCCATACCGGCCTCCCAATAAAATAAACAAGGGAACGAGACGGTGCAGGCGGCTTAATAGAAAATACCGAAAACAACAGAAGTACCGTAAAAATGACAATGCCTATATACAGCGGTCTTCGCTCTGACCGCTCTCTATTATCTCTTCGGAGGTAAATCATCTTCGTTTTCTATGAGAAGATCTTTGTATAGTTCCATATCTTCAAGGATAACTCCCGTGCCACGCGCAACTGCAGTAAGCGGATCGTCCGCCACATACACCGGCATCTTAAGCCATTCAGAAAAAAGTTCCGGTAAACCGCGCAAAAGTGCACCGCCACCTGCTACATGAATGCCATATTTCATGATATCTGCAAGAATTTCCGGCGGTGTCGCTTCAATCACTTCTTTCACCGCATCGAGAAGCGCTTCCACAGACTGCGATATCGCCTCGCGGATATCCGCGTCAGTAATCACCACTTCACGCGGCAGGCCTGTAATGAGATCGCGTCCGCGTACCGATGCTTCGGAGTTTTCTGTCCGCGGTGTCACGGAACCAATCGTTTTTTTGAGCTGTTCTGCCGTCTTTTCCCCGATCAAAATCTTAAACTCGCTGCGAATATACGAAGAAATATCGCGGTCGAAATTATCTCCCGCAATACGGACATTGCGCGACGTCACAATGCCTCCAAGAGAAATCACTGCAATGTCCGTTGTTCCCCCTCCGATGTCAATTACCATCGTGCCAATCGGATCGTTCACGTGTAAGCGCATGCCAAGCGCGGCAGCCATCGGTTCTTCAACCACATACACTTCACGCGCTCCGGCGTTGCGTGCCGCATCCCGCACGGCACGCGTCTCCACGTTCGTAATGCCGGATGGTACCCCAATAACAACACGTGGCCCCAGAATTTTCTTTGAATGCTGCTGTGCTTTCTTAACGAGATAGGTAAGCATTTCTTCCGTTACTTCAAAGTCAGAAATCACACCCTCAACGAGAGGCCGTATTGCGACGACATGCGGTGGTGTCCGCCCAAGCATTTCTTTCGCATATTTTCCAACCGCCACGACACGGCCAGTTTTCTGATTAATAGCAACAACGGAAGGTTCATTAATGATAATGCCCCTTCCGCGAAAATACACCAGCGTATTAGCGGTGCCTAAATCAATGCCGATATGATTGGAAAAAAGCGAGTATATTTTCTCGATGTAATCTTTGAACATTGTTCTGCTGTAAAAGAATTGCTGTCATATTTCTCCAGGGCGATACAAGAAACTGCCCTCCTCGATCAACTCACGTCCCGATCCGTGCAAAAACTTCGCCGTAGGGCACCATAGAAACCCTCCTATCCATGCGGTCGCGGAATTCAACCGCATTCGCAGCGATAGTTTTTTCACTCACCACTATGCGCATCGGCATACCGAGAAGGTCTGCATCGGCAAGTTTTTCGCCAGCAGACACCCCCTTGCGATCGTCATAAAAAATTTCCTTGCCTGCGCGCAATAGTTCCTCGTACGTTTTTTCTGCGGCTGTAAGAACTGTCTCGCTGTCTCCAAGGCGTACGAGATGTGCTGAAAACGGCGCTACTTCATGTGGCCAACGCAAACCTTTCTCATCCGCGCATACTTCAACAATTGTTCCCATAACCCTGCCGAGACCGATACCATAGCTTCCCATAATAACTGGCTTCTCGTTTCCTGATTCGTCACGATACATGAGGCCGAATGCCTCCGAGAATTTTGTACCAAGCGGAAAAATATTTCCCACTTCTGCTGATTTTTTCGCAACCAGTTTTTCTTTCGATAGGTTAAATTTTTTGAGAGATGCTTCGTCATCAAGCATCTCTTCATTGATTGAAAAACGTGTTTCCTCATCAATATAAATTGTGTCCTCCCCGGCATCCGTCACCGTCTGAAATTCGTCGGACGCTTTAGAAAAACTACCCCCGGAAGCGTACGTGAAATACGTCTGCTCGCCGATACCTACACGCTTAAACACATTCGTGTACGCCTCTTTCATGCGGGCATAAAAAGCCGCGTGCTCTTCTTCGTTGCGGCAAAATGAATATAAATCCTTCATCACAAATTCCCTCCCACGCATAATGCCACTTTTCGCACGCAACTCATTACGGAACTTCGTTTGAAATTGATAAATATACAAAGGAAAATCTCTGTGCGAACTCGCATAGTGCGTGAGCAGGTTGGTAAGCGGTTCTTCGTGCGTGCTTGCAATACCAAGCGGCGTCTCGTCGACAAGTTTTGTCTTGAACCAGTTATCAATCACATCATCACTCCAGCGTCCCGTTTTTTCCCATACTGCCTGCGATTGCAGCGACGTAAGGAGGAGCTCCTGTCCTCCTACCGCATCCATTTCTTCGCGAATAATTCTTTCGATATTACGAAATACGCGCAGACCAAGTGGCAGGTAGGCATAAACACCGGCCATCTCTTTATAGATATACCCCGCACGAATCAAAAGAATCGCATTACGCGCTACTTCCCCTTTTGGTGCTTCCTTTTGTGTCTTTGTAAAAAGTATACTCTGGCGCATCACGTCATTGTATAGAAAAAGAAACAGTGGGTCAAAAATCGGGCCGTGCAAAGAACATACCTCTCGTGTATAGTCCAGACAGACGTTCCCGAACGAGAACAAAAACCTACACACGACGAGGGAAACCATGTCGAACGATGTTTCGCTTTTTGGCGGTGAAATGCGCATTGGAAAGACTGGAATCTTTACGTATTGCCACGAATATTCCCACTCTGCATCAAAAACTACCGTCAAACTCATCGGCACGACGCATCTCGGCGAGCGCACATATTACCGAAAGATCCGGCAACTGCTCCACGATATGAGTCTCATCCTCCATGAGCATCTCTCGATCGACAGCAAAGAACAACTTACCGAAGATCTCGTCGATCTCGAAAATGATATCCGCGGAAACGGACAGCTCATACAGCGGTTCATTTCTGCCCTCTCTCTCTACTTTACTGCAACCGACCTCTATTTCTGCAACCGTTTCTTGATGGAAGCACATGCGTTTCAAAATGAAACTTCATCAAAAAAATGGATCTCAGTCAGACCGGAAAGCTGTGCTGACCTAGAAAAAAAGTTGGTTAAGTTTTGTACACATATTCCGGAAGAGCGACAAAATAAGGTTGTAGCGCATGTAAAAAGCGCCCTTGCACTCATGAAACAGAAAAAATACTCTGCTCCGGAGTATGGAGAAAGCTTCGTTTTTTTCTGGTCCGATGATCAAATGCGCGCTCTTTTCGATAAAGTACTCCTGCCAAAGGTGACTGGTACCTGCGTCGAGTTTTTCGAAAGATCGGAGCGGAAAAAATCTCATACAATCGGTATGAAATTCGGCGCAGCCCATATCTATGCACTTCGCAAAGCACTCGAATCCCGTAGCTTTGAACATGTGCGGTCACAGCAACTGTGCGCTATTTCTTTTTAATGGATACAGATAACAGCACGGAGAAATCTCTGTGCTGTTTCTATGCAAATATTATAATGCCGCGATATCTTTCCATGTAATCGCAACCATGAGAATGATAAGCAACACAAATCCAACGGTGTTTGCCATCACGACAAAACGAGAAGGAAGCGGCTTACGTCGTATCGCTTCAATGAGCAGAAAGAAAAGACGGCCACCGTCAAGTGCCGGAAATGGCAACAGATTAAGCACAGCAAGATTGATGGAAATAATCGCCGCAAAACGAACGACGTAGAGAAACCCGAGTGCAGCAACGTCACCCACAATACCCACGATTCCAACAGGACCGGTTACCTGCGAATAGTCTGCCGTACCGGCAATCGCCTGATAGATAAGCGACCCGAGACCGAGAGCAATCTGTCCGATATATTGAGCGGTAAGTCGAGCACCCTGCCAAAGGGCTTCGTGGATTGGAAACCGCAACAGACCGATATTGTCCATTGCAATGCCGATTGCCCGCTTCCCCGAAACAATTCCCTCTTCCGGAACAACAGTAAACGAAAGTGACGTTTTGTTACGAACGACTGCAATTGAAATCTCGTCGACACCATGAAGAGCAATATATTCCTGTACCATTTCAACAGTCGTGACCGGACTCGAAGCAATCCCCTCGGCAGAAACGCTCTTGAGCACATCTCCCTCTTTAAAACCAGCTTGTGCCGCTGGAGATTTTGCAAGAACCTCCGTCACCGTGACACCTACATTTTCAAGCGTACGTTCTGGATAAAGATCTACCGGTGCCGGAAAACCAGCGAAAAAAACGGCTGAAAGAAGGATCCAGCCGGTAACAACGTTCATAAAAACCCCGGCACCAATGACAGCCGCCTGTGTAAATTTCGATTTATACACGAAACTTCGATGCCTCTCAGGCCCTTCTGCACACGCTTCTTCGGTCGGATTTTCACCGAATATCTTGACGAAGCCGCCAAAAGGAATGAGATTAACGGTATATTCTGTCTCTCCCTTTTTAAATAAACGAAACAGTCGCGGAGGAAAACCAATGCCAAATTCATCAACGCGGATTCCCGAGCGCTTTGCCATAATAAAGTGACCAAACTCATGAACGAGTATAAGCGTCCCCAATATGATAATGAAAATAATGATAGGCATACAATTATGATGAAATTTCTTTTTCTTTTCGCTCCGTCATTTCCTCAAGACGCGCATGCGTTTCATCCATTATTTTCTGAAGCACTTCTTTTGCCTGAAATTTGTCGTCTTCCGGTATTTCTCCCGCACGTTCTTTTTCTTGTATCTCGGTCCATACTTTATCCCGCTCTTGTCGGAGCGTAATCCGCGACTGTTCAAGCCGTTCTTTCGCAAGCTTTGCGAGCATCGCTCGCCGGTCCCCCGTAAGCTCGGGAAAATGCACGCGGATACCACGGTCATCAACGCTGACCGAAACACCGAGATTTGCGAACGTTATTGCTTTTTCAATATTCTTTATCTGCGTTGCATCCCACGGCGCAACACGCAATGTGCGCGCATCTTCGGCCGCCATACTCGCGACCTGCATGATCGGCATTTTTGCACCATACGCATCAACAACAACACCATCAAGAAGACTCGCTGATGCTCTGCCCGTACGAATCGATAAAAATTCTTTCTGAAGCCACTCCTCCACACTCTTTGTGCTTTTTTTAAACGCTGTAAAATCGTATGTCATAAATACTAAAGCTCATACATTAATGAAAATACTAGAATATACAATCATCATAGCATATCGCAAAATCACACCCGTAAGGTGTGATTTTGTTTCATCTATAGTTTCATCTTGAGAGCATCTGCGCAAGAGCACTAAATACTGCCGCAAACACCTGCGTCAGCGGACCAAATGCCCCTGGTGGTGGCATCATACCCCCGCTGCCACTTGGCGGCATCATGCCACCACCATCAGAGGGGGGTGGAGATGACATCATCGGAGGAGGAGACATCATTTCCCCGCCAGGCGGCGGCATGAACGATCCACTTGGTGGTTGTTCCATCATACCGCTCGGCATCGGTTGCGTAAAACTACCACTTCCTTGCGGCGGCATCATGCCTGGTTGGCTCCCTGGTGGAGGAAATCCTCCCGGCTGCCCCTGCATTCCACCTTGCTGCTGCATCATCATCTGACGCTTCATTTCTTCTTCAAACTGCTTGTTCGCTTGCTGATCAAATTGCTTGTTGAATTCATTCTGAAACTGGTCTTTCATTTGTTGTTCAAATTGCTGCTGTCCGAAACCTTGTCCAGTTCCATTATCCGAAGGTTTCATTCCTCCCGGAACACCCTGACCACCCAGAGGCTGTCGTGGTGTTCCCATTGGACCGCGATTCTGTGTGCCATTTCCTGCCTGACCAGGCGGCATACTCGAACCGCTGGGGAAAGTACCACCTGTCGCTCCACCGCCGGGGAATCCGCCTGAAGTACCCTGCCCCGGGAACTGGCCCTGACCGGGAAAACCCCCTTGACCTCCCGGAGCGCCTTGTCCGCCATTTTCAAACTGTGTTCTAAACTGCTCAAACTGTTTAAACCTTGCTTCAAACTGCTGCTGCATTTGCGGGTCCATTTGCCCGCCAAAATTTGTTGATCCCTGACTGCCTGGGGCACCAAAGCCCTGCTGTCCTTGGTCAAACCCGCCCTGTTGAGGACTTCCAAATCTTTGCTCACCAGAAACTCCGCTTTGAAATCCTTGCCCGAATCCCTGTCCGCCACTGCCACCAAAGCCTTGCTGTCCCTGCTGACCTCGCTGCCCAGCCCCAACAAATTGCTGAAGCTGCGTCATCGCTTCTTCCGGTTTCACTAACCCCACGCCAACTGCAAACGCAGCACACTCTTCAAAATGACTCGTATCGGTACAATAACTCCGACATGCTTGCTCGGATGTACAGCCACCAGGTCCACCACCTGACTTCAACGTTCCTTGGATTTTCTCAATTTTTTGAATCTCATCTTGCCCAAGCAAGCCTTTCTCTTTCGCGAATGCGAAACATTGCTCCTGATTTTCAGGACGATTGCAGAAATCTTCACATTGGCGTCCCTTACATCCTCCCGGTCCGCCGGTTTTTGCGATCTCAATAAATTTCTTGGCGTGTTCTACTTCTTCAGGCGGAATCAATCCTTGGTCAATCGCAAAATTCAAACACTCTTCCTCGCGCCCTTGCTCTCCACAAACCTGTTCGCACTGACGTCCGCGACAGCCCCCCGGTCCTTGCACATTACGCATTCGATCAATACGATCTGCGTCATCTGATGACATAAGGCCGTGTTCTTTTGCAAAACTAAAACAGACATCTTCGTTCGCCTGGTCACCACAAAATACACTGCATTCTTCAAAAGATTTGCATCCCCCGGGACCCCCCGTCGTTTCAAGGAGTTGCCGTGCTTTTTCCTCATCTATTTTGGGCTGTTGCGTTCCGCGTATCTGGGGCCCGCGCACCTGCGGCCGTGTCCGATCCAGAGCACCACGCGTTTGCATCTGTTTAAACTGCGCTGCCTGTTCCGCTGTGATCTGCCCCTTGTCAACCGCAAAGTCAAGACAAGCCTGAATATTCTGCGGCGTGCGGCAGAAAGCATCACATTCTTCTTTTGAAGCGCAGCCTCCGGGACCTGTTTGTCGTTCGATTCCCTCTTTCTCGATACGCGCAAGCTCTTCCTCTTCAATCAGCTTATGCTCTTTTGCAAATTCAAAACATATCTTTCGATTTGCAGGTTCACGGCAAAACGCACGACAGGATTCCGGAGAATTACATCCACCGGGGCCATTTCCCTCCTGTACTACCTCCTCACTCTTACGAATATGCTGAATTTGTGATTCTATTTTCGCAAGTTCTTCCGGAGAACGAAGCTCATGCTTCTTAGCAAACGCCAGACACTCCTCTCCATTTGCCGGATCAGAACAGAATTCCCTGCATGACTCCTCCGAATTACAACCTCCCGGTCCGCTCTCCTTTTGTAAAACTTGGCTCCTTTGTCGCTCAAACTGCTTTTCTTCGTTTCGTTTCTGTACATCCTCCTTTTTCACGAGTCCCCTTGCTTGTGCGAAAGCAAAACACGCATCTCCGTTTACGGGATTGTCGCAAAATATCTTACACTCCTGCATAGACCCGCAACCACCGAGCTCTGCAATGGGAAACTGTATATCAAATGCATTACTCTGTGCCTGCGCTGCAAGTACTACACCAAAGAAAAGAGCTGCAAGTACTGAAATTATCCCTATGTACTTTTTCATACGTACCATGCTAATAATAAAAATTTCTTTATTGCGCAAAAGGATTGAAGTTTCCGCTCCCCTCCAATGGATTCACATATGTTTGCGTAAAGGGATTCACCGAGCTGTTTGTTTCCGTACCGAACGGATTCGCCTTTTCCACTATCTGCTGCTGCGCTTGTGCCGCAGCCTGTTCTTCCGCTTGCTGCGCCGCTACAACCGCAGCAATTTTTCCCTTTCCAAAGCCATAGCTGTACCCTACTACAATCCCCACAATGAGCGCGACGACCGCGCAAACGACCATAGGATTTGTATCCTTCTTGTTTTCCATACTCGCATTAAATTATGTAATTAATAAGAAAATCAGCGTCCGAGTGTTTGCTTCCAGTATACCCTCTTTGTACTCTCTTAAAAAAAGACTTATCCACACAACAAATACCTCAAAACCGCAAGAAAACTCACCCGGAGAAGTATTGACCATTCCTCATAAACCTCTATGCTGGAAGTAGAAGCAAAATATTCCCCGATTGTTCCGTTTATAAACAAGGAGCACGTTATGCTAACGGGCGCCCGCAGATTAAATTGGTTAGGCCCTTCGAGCGAAGAGCTCTTTTTGGATATATATCAAAAGCTTATGTCGTTTCTTGAAGACGGTGAGGAGCCGCTCGGAGATGCACTGCCCATCATTCTTTATATTATGTGTCCTGGTGGCGAGATTTCTCCCACATTCGCTTTTTATGATCTTCTCAATTATATTCTCTCTCCGCGGCCAAACATTATTGCGATTGGCACCGGAATGGTTGCATCAGCCGCAGTCATTACGCTCCTCTCTGTTCCTAAAGAGCAACGATTCCTCACCCCAAACACAATGATTTATCTTCATCAGAGCAATGCTCCTATCCCGGATGGTGCTTATTCTTCAACAGAAGTTGATGGTATGAACAGAAGCCTCAAGTGGGGAAATACACAATATAACGAGATCATTGCATACGAAACGGGACTCTCTGTCCGGAGAATCGTGAGCATGCGCAACAAAGAGAGCATTATTACACCCTCTGATGCTAAACGATGGGGATTTGTTCAAGACATACTCCCCCTCAAACGGCCATAATACTTCCGCACATACGCGGCGATTCAAAGAGGATCGCCGCTTCACTCTTTTAGCTCTTTCACCTGTGGCAACAAAAGCGCGAGATGCTCAAGAAGCATCTTCACCGAGGCACTGCTGTCATATATGTATCCTCGACAGAGTGCTATTTCTTCAAACCCTTGAGCACATTCCACGAGGGACGCGGCCTGTACACTTTTTGTGTACAATGCTCTCTCGAGAGCGTTTATAAACACTACAGCAGCACCTTTATCTTTTATTTCGGGAGCATTTTTAAGAAACGCCATACGTTTTGATGTATCCTGTGCAAGAAACAAATGAATGCGCTGATCAACAGCAGGCCGAAAGGTGCTCTCCTCTCTTATGCGCATCAGGCGAGAAAGTACCGTCGGCAGTAAAATATCCGCATTCGGCATCAGTATAAAAAAATGTGTGTTGTCCGTCGGCTCTTCAAGTACTTTGAGCAGCGCATTTTGCGCTTGCACCGTGATAAACTGCATTTGAATAATAAAGACTTTCCGTTCTCCGAATGGAGCGCGTGATGCACGTTCGCTCAAATCGCGTGCATCATCAATGCCAAATGATTCGAACGAGGCACTCCAAAGATCAGGGTTCCCCGCTCTTGCCATACCAAGATCCTGTGCAAGAAAATCA
Organism: bacterium; assembly: GCA_023264615.1. Taxonomy (GTDB): domain Bacteria; phylum Patescibacteriota; class Minisyncoccia; order Phycocordibacterales; family VMGT01; genus VMGT01. The sequence goes on from JAHFLU010000026.1 coordinate 13,092, forward strand.
ATGATTGAGACACAGGTATCCTTGGTGCCCCCTTCGATTAAATATGCATGATGCAGCATTCCATTCCGAAGATAGTGTTCCCGTACCTTTTGTATTTGACTAAGAGCCTCTTTCATTATTTCGAGATAATTGTTCTCTTGTATGTATCCAGATGTTCAAGCGCAATACCCGTCCCATTTGCCACGCAAAAGAGGGGGTCTTTGGCAAGCGTTGCTTTCACGCCCGTGCGCCGAAACACTAACTCGGGAAGATTGCGCAGCATCGATGAACCGCCGGTCATGATGATCCCCTGGTCAATGATATCGGCAGAAAGTTCAGGCGGTGTTTCTTGGAGCACGTCTTTGATCGCCTTGATAACCTCACGCAATTCTTTCGTAATCGCTTTGACGATCTCGTTTGTTTTGATTTCGGTCGAACGGGGCAGACCAGAGACAAAATCACGCCCTTTGATCATCATCGAAAGTTCTTCGTCAACCGGCACTGCCGAGCCCACCTGTATTTTGATATCTTCCGCCGTCTTGTCACCAATCGCCAGATTGAATGTCTTTTTGATGTAGTCGATGATCGATGCATCAATGCGATTCCCTGCACACTTTACCGACGCAGATGAAACAATACCCCCGAGCGAAATCACCGCAACATCAGTCGTACCACCACCGATATCAACGACCATATGCCCGCGCGCTTCATGAATAGGAATACCCGCACCAATCGCGGCAAGAATAGGCTCGCGTATGACGTATGCTTTTCGGGCTCCTGCTTTCATCGTCGCTTCGATCACCGCACGACGCTCTGTTGAGGTCACACCTGCAGGCACCGAAACCATCACTTCGGGCTTCCACATGCTCCATTTCCCCATCGCTTTTTCCATATAGTAGCGCAGCATCGCTTCGGTAACGCGGTAGTCCGCAATCACGCCATCCTTCATCGGACGATACGCGACAATATTGTCCGGCGTGCGGCCGATCATCGTCTTTGCCTCGAGGCCCACCGCAAGAATCCGGTTGTCAGACTCCGAAACCGCAACAACCGAGGGCTCATTGAGCACCACCCCCTTTCCTGGCACATACACGAGCGTGTTTGCCGTGCCAAGGTCAATACCGAGCTTTTTCGAAAAGAATTTCATGTGCGCTCATCATAGCGCATTTTGCAGACAAAAACGAAGCGGGGGCTCTCTATGAGAACCCCCGTAAAACAACTCTATCCC
>JAHFLU010000026.1:14308-14874 GCA_023264615.1 bacterium
AAAAAGCTTAACACCCATTTTTCGTATATCGCACATATGCTCAAGTGTTGCGCCACAGTCAATGCTACTTGGTAGATCTCCTTCTATATCAAGCAAAACATCCTCAATGCTTTGTTCATGTGGCTTATATGTTCCCTCCACAGTACTCTGTTCAGCATGAGGAACTATCCGGCTCCCGATCTTCCATGTGTGGTGAGAATTCGAAAAACGCTCTGCATGAAATATCTTTTTGCGCCCAACAAGATACTCTGCAAAATCTTCTCCACGGAATTTATAGCAACTCTCGACATCAAAAACGACGGACTGCGGTGCTGTGCTCGTTGGTACACCCCAGCCACCGTTTACACGAGAGCTTCGTTTGAGAAAACTGGTGGTGACAAATAGTCCCCATTCGTTTTTAAGCATGACCCTTCCCTGCATATTATCCTCTAAAAGAATCTGTGCGCAAATCGAGTGGTGTTCCTCGTTTCTGCCCTCTCCACGTGCCTTCCGTCTAATGAAGGGAAGCTGCGCATCGTTATGACCGAGAAACCTTTCCCACATAACTTCTACGGGAAGTTTGACCC
>JAHFLU010000076.1 GCA_023264615.1 bacterium
GCAGCATGGTACCCTGCCCCGATATCAGCTTCTTTTACAATCGGAGAACCTGACTGCATAATAATCGCTGAGATGATATCTTTTGCGTGCGTTATATTATCAAACTCTCCGAGAGCAATAGCGCTGCGAACAATGTCCCCGTCGGACTCTTTGCGTGTAATCTTCTGTGATAATTCAAACAATTCATCCCAAAATTTTGGCGGAACAGCAACTCCCGCTGAAGAAAATATGTCCCGATTCCAATAGAGTACGAGGGGATCAATTTCAAACGGAAAACCAAGAATACCTTCTTTTGTCAGATAGAGCTCCCCTTCCTCAATAAACGTATCCCGAAACAGACGCGCCGGATAGTTTGCATACGGGATCACATATATCTTATTTTTCATCCGCAGAATTTTTTCTTGCGATAAGAAAAAAAGATCGGGCCCTGCGTCGGTGGCAAGTGCTTCAACAACTTCCGCTTCAAACGCAGCCGCTTGCTTCCGAACATATTTTACTCTGAATTTTTTCGAGCCAATCTTAGCCTCAACCTTCTTTTGAAACTCCGACCACACTTGGGGTTCTATTGTACCCCAAACAACCACCTCATTTCCCATGCTTTCTCCCGTATAACGCGCCGCACCCATCACAATAAGTCCCGCGATGCCGAGAAGTATAAAGGCGCCGATCATGATTATTTGGAACTTACTTTTCATGGGTCATTTAAGTATTACGGAAAATAAGACCGTAGTGGTGATCTCCCGCGCTAATACTCTGCTCAAACATCATGTTCCTTTTCTCAAATAGTATCCGAACATCTTGTTCAGGCACGAGCGCTTCGGGTTTCGGCCCCATGCCACTGTATGAATCAGCCCAGTCGATCACCAGAACTTTGCCGCCCGGCTTAAGAATCCGTTTCAGCTCACTGATAAATCCACGACGATCTTCGATTTGAAATAATACATTTGAAACAATCGCTGCATCAATGGACATGTCCCGTATTTTTGTACCGCCCAGTCGTTCGATATCACCCCATATAACTTCGATATTATTCAATCCTTCCGTATGGGCTACTTTTTGCAGACGTGTCGCCATATCTTTCTGCACTTCAACGGAAAGGACCGTTCCGCTCGGGCCAATAGCACGTGCAGCAACTATCGAGTAGACACCCGAGCCAGCGCCAAGGTCTGCAACCCGTGCACCGAGGGGAATCATGAATTGGTTGATATTCTGTTCCGGTTCTGCAAATGCCATGTCAGTATACAAACCAGTATACCTCTAAAATTTTTGAACCTGTATTGTGTTATCAACACCTACTCTCCTTTTTATAGACAAATTACCGACGCAATACTGTCCCCCGAGCGCAGACGCATGACACGAACACCCTGGGTCTGTCGACCGAGACTTGGAATCTCTGTCAGGTCAACGCGTATCACCTGCCCTTTTTTCGACATAGCAACCACTTCAGCGTCATAAGCGGGCTCAACCACTTCAGCAATCATGAGTTTGCCTGTCTTCGAGGAATTCTTGAATGTCTTGATACCGCTGCCACCTCGATTCTGTATCTTATATTCTTTAAGCGGTGTCTTTTTACCGTACCCATTTTCTGAAATAACCAGAAGTTCAGACTTTTCAAAGCTTTTTTCAATCTTCCCCGCGCTAATAACAATATCGCCCGAGCCAAGTTTCATACCACGCACACCCCCCGCAGTCCTACCCATATCGCGTACATCCGTCGCTTTAAATCGCACAGACTGGCCTTTCGCTGTCGCAAGAATGATGCTGTCGCTCTTATCTACAAAAGATGCCGCAATAAGTCGGTCTCCCTCGACAAGTTTGATCGCAATGAGGCCACTCCGACGCACATCATGAAAACTGCTGGCAGCCCCACTTTTCACCGTTCCACGTTCTGTCACCATAACAAGAGAGAGCGTTGACTCTTTAACCTGCTTTGGCATAGGCAATACCGACGTCACTTTTTCAGTGGCAGCAAGCGGAAGGAAATTCATGATAGACTTACCCCGCGTCGCACGCTTCCCTTCCGGAACATCATACATTTTGATCTGATACACCTTGCCGGCATCCGTGAAGAAAAGCAGGTCACTGTGTGTTGTCGTTGTGAGAAGAATGGTAACAAAATCTTCTTCTTTTGTGTTTAAGTCGATCACACCTACGCCCCCGCGCTTTTGTTTATGGTATTCTGAAGGGTTTGTACGCTTAATATATCCGCCTGCCGTCAGTACCAAAACACTTTCTTCATCAGATATAAGGTCTTCAGGCGAGAGCAATTTTGCTCCTGCTTTGATGATCTTTGTACGGCGTTCATCGGTATATTTCTCGCTCATTTCTTTTAATTCGTCCTTAATAACACCGCGAATCTTTTTTGGACTCGCGAGAAGACTGCGCAATTCTTCAATAAGCGCCTGTACTTCATGCAATTCATCCTCAACTTTTTTGCGTTCAAGGCCCGCAAGCTTCTGGAGACGCATCTCAAGGATCGCCGTTGCTTGCCGTTCAGAAAACTTAAACGACTTCATCAGAGCAGCGTGGGCCACCGGTACATCTTTTGATGCTCTGATAAGCTTGATAATCTCATCGATATGGTCAAGTGCCTTTTTAAGGCCAACCAATATGTGTTCCCGCTCAAGCGCACGATCGAGATCAAACTGCGTCCGACGCTTAATAACGGAGATTCTATGCTTGATAAATTCTTGTAAAATCGTCTTGAGGCTAAACATCTGCGGCACACCATCAAGAAGCGCCACCATATTAAAATGAAACGTATCTTCAAGCTGCGTATGCTTGTAGAGAAAATTAAGTACTGTTTGCGGGTGAGCGGTTCCTTTGAGATCAATAACAATGCGCATTCCCTGTTTCGCCGATTCGTCACGCAAGCCTTTAATGCCTTCAAGTTTCTTGTCACGAACCAAGCCGGCGATATTTGTAATGAGATCAGCTTTGTTCACTCGATACGGGATCGAAGAGATGATAATTTGTATATCGCCTTTTTTATTTTCGATGATTTCCGCAACCCCGCGACAGACAATGCCTCCCTTACCGCTCGCATAAGCGTGGTGCATATCTTTCACTCCAAACACAACGCCTCCCGTCGGAAAATCAGGCCCTTTAATGAACTGGAGCAGGTCCTCCGTCGTCGCATCTTCATGATCAATCAGGTGTATGCTTGCATCGCACACTTCACCAATATTGTGTGGCGGAATATTCGTCGCCATACCGACAGCAATACCAAGCGTACCATTGAGGAGAAGACTCGGTACAGGAGAAGGAAACATCACCGGTTCTTTGCGCGTTGCGTCATAATTTGGCCGCCATTCAACGGTATCTTTTTCAAGGTCACGCAGAAGCTCACCTGAAAGACGTGCCATCTTGGCTTCTGTATACCGCATTGCTGCCGGGGGATCACCATCAATAGAACCAAAGTTTCCTTGTCCAATGACGAGGGGGTAGCGATACTTGAAGTCCTGCGCCATCTGTACGAGCGAGTCGTAAATCGCCGTATCACCGTGCGGATGATATTTCCCCATCACATCGCCAACGACCGCAGCAGATTTTCGGAATTTTGCCTGGCTCGTCAGTCCCATTTGCTGCATCGCAAATAAAATCCTGCGGTGCACCGGTTTGAGACC
>JAHFLU010000027.1 GCA_023264615.1 bacterium
CGAACTTCAAGCTTCCAATGAAATCCGTGATCCGCATGAGGATCACAAGCGCGCAACCAATTGCTATAAACCACAGATACTTTTTCCCTGCATCACTCATTCTTCAATCTCCTTCAGATCGCGTTTACAAAGCGCGCGAATGTGTAATGCAGGAAAAATTCCTACTTACGGCATACCGGCGCCCCCGAACATTTTCGGCATCTTAAATGATCGTATACCACGTGCAGAAGCATCAACGAACGCTTCCGCAATGATCTCTCGTATAATCGCCCACGCTTGCTCGGTGATCCCTTTGGAGACCGGCGAGGTTGAGCTTTGAAGAGCGGTGGCTCCCACGGTAACAGGAGAAGAAACTTGCTGCGGGGTACGTCCCATCCGGTCTTCCTGACCGCGATTTTTCCAGTTCCTGATGCCTGCAAATATTGCTTTCCATAAACACGTTATCGTGCTTCCGAATACGAAACAGAATGAAATTCCGAACATCCACCACAGGATATTCAAAAATATTCTGTTTGTGACAACAGATGTGCCCGATGTGTTCTCCTGCGTAGGCAGTGGTGTCATATAGTGATTGCGAGCTTGTATCTCTCTTGCCAGTTCAGGGTCGATTGGGGCAGTGATAACAGTGTTTTGACTGCCTTCCGGACCAATGAATGCATAGAGAAGGAGACACGCAATGACGAGGACGAATGCAGTGGCACTCAACAGGAAAAACTTTTTTGCCCATTTGGGCATTCCCACGAGTGGCGGAACGACGCAGATCCGTTCCGGTTCACTAATAGTCGAAGTGGGAGCAACAATCGTAAAGAATGTCGCTTTTTTAATGACGATGCCATTACAAATGGCCATCCCATACTGATCGGTGTTTACGGTTGTCGTCCAACTTGAGTCGTCGCGCGTGTAGGTAACCGGATAGCCCGCCTTTGCGGGCTCAACTTGAGTCCGAATGCTATCCGTCCCTGTCGCGTACGAATCTGTCTTTGTGGGAAGCAACGATGGCGCTTTGCGAGCGAACTGAATGAGACCTGACGCGGAAAGTCCTCGTGCAACCAACTCCGCTGTGATGCGGCTGTAGCCTGGCGCGAGATTGGTCAGGGTATAGTTGAGTTGTCCGCTCGAGAGGTCTTGTTCACCGCTTACGTCTACATTGTTGACCTTGAGGATTACCTTAAGGTCAGGGATCAGAGCAAGTTTGCTCAAATCTGTGTTCATGAGACGGATTGCAATATCAGACCTACAGACATTCGGAGAAACTTCTTCGAGACCGCCAGGTTCAATGGTAAGGCGGATCGGGATCGGCTTTGCATTGTTTACAATGTTGAGGTCGGTTATTAATGAAAAATATCCGACAATCTCCACTTCAACACGGTTCATGCCGACCTGAAGCCCACGCAGCTCGTGCTGGCGTTCTCCGCCAGAAAAGTCCTCATCGTTACCGATCTTTGTTCCATCGATCGAGAATCTGACCTTGAGGTCTGGTATGTATACCCTACCTCCACTGCCTTTTCCTCGCTGTGCGCGGCCTAGCTGAATTTTCACCATACACTTGTATTGTCCCGGAGTATCCTCGCGCAGTCGGGTGGCTGGTGTGACGGTTAGGCGGTAGTCTTCGGTTTCAATTGTTCCTGCAACATTTGTAGATCGCTCGAAGTCTGGCGTTGGTCTAGCTTCCGGGTTTTCAATTTTCCCGGTTGCAAAACCTGCCTCGAGCTTGATGATCTCGTAGTCTGTCATCGGCATAGCGCACTCCTTTGCAATAGATTTATGACTGAAATGAGACTCGGTATAATCTATGGTAATGACAATGAACACAGATAGAGCATGCACTGGCAAGACTATATCATAAAACGACTGAAAAGTCAAACGAACCAAGCTCTTATTCAAGAGCCTTGTTGAGGCGTTTTTTGATACGCTTTGTACCTGTGGGCGGGGGGAGACTCGAACTCCCATGCATTACTGCACTAGCTCCTAAGGCTAGCGTGTCTACCAATTTCACCACCCGCCCAAACGAACTTGACCGTATGATTATATCATGGTGCGGTGTATATGGGGAGAGAAAAACTAAATGTGGAACCTTCTCCTTTTTTTGATTCGACCCAGATGTTGCCATGCATGCGCCGCATGAGCTCTTTCGAGATAAAAAGCCCAAGCCCGGTTCCATCGATTTCTTTGGTTTCTTCCTCTTTTATGCGATAAAATTGCGTGAAAAGCTTATCTATATTGTTTCGACCGATCCCGATACCGCTATCTTTTACGTGAATGATCACTTCCGCTTTGTTGCTTTCGATTTCCACCATGACCGAACCGTTTTTCTTATTGTATCTGATAGCGTTTGTAATCAGATTAAGGAGAACTTCTTTCAGCGATCGGGGATGTGCGAGTACGGAAAGAAGGTTTCCGGGAGTGGGAAATGTAATTTGGATACCGAGCTGTTTGACCGTAGAAGATACTTCTTCGGCAACTTCTCGAAAGAGCATGTCAAGTGGTACTTTGGTGAGCTTATATTCTTTTTCCTCACCCCGTAGTCCTGCAACATCGAGGAGATCGTTGAGTAACTGCACAAGCATAGAATTTTTTGCCTGAATACGTTTGAGCAGCGTGATGTGCTGTGGTTCTTTCACTGCTCCGCTTTCAAGAAGTGCAGAGAGGCCAATGTTGATGTCCGTGACCGGTGAACGTAGTTCATGCGCCGCGATAAAGGAAAATTTCTCTTGGAGAGATTTCATGTTTTGCTCATTTTCCTGGCGTTGTCGATATGCCTCTTCGAGCTCTTCTGTGCGGTCCTGCACTTTTTGTTCAAGGGACTGATTAAATCCACGCAGCTGCGCAAGCTGATCTTTCATCACCTGGAGCATGACTTGAATGCCGATATAGAGTTCCGTAACTGCACCCTTTCCTTCAGGGATTTGGAGAATTCCAGAGAAATCTCCTAAAGCGGATTTTGCAAAGAGTGGGCGAAGCGGTGTGATTTTTTCATCAATATACTCGTCGCAGATATTTATATTGTCTTGTTGCACGTTGTGATCCATAGCTTTTGATGACTCTACTATACCATGAACATTTTTCTTGGCTCTACAGTTGTCCGCCTTCCACAAGGAATCTCTCCCTCGCCTCTCGGCTCGCCGTCGTTCGCCTCGGGCTAGGCACCGCCTCGCACATTTTTCTGCTGAAAAATGTATGCTCCGGCGTTCGAGTCCTGGGCGCAAGACGCGCAGGCGTCTTGCTTGGGCAGCCAATTTTTCGGTGCGCTCAAAATTGTCCGCCCAAGAGGACTCTTTCCTTACAGGAACGGTATACCTTTCGGATCGTGCTCGTCGGCGTACCGACTCCGCGCGATATACTCAAGGTTTTCTCGTCCTTCTCGAAGCTCCGCTTCTCGTGGGCGGGCCAAAAATTCGGCAAGCCTCATTTTTGTCCGCCCACCAGGACTCGAACCTGGGACCAACCGCTTAAGAGGCGGATGCTCTACCGACTGAGCTATGGGCGGATGTCTTTTTGTGTCGATACTTTCGAATCGTACCAACTTGAGCCATATTTTGCAACAAAATTAAACAATAAAAATGGTCTTATAGCAATACTGACAATGGTGTATCGTGGATATACACTGACGGCAGTTACCCGTTTTATAAACAATATACATAGATATGGGGGACGCATCGGGTCCCCGGGAAGCATGTTTGCGTGTATGCGCTCGTGCAAGCGTGGGCGTATGCGCTGGTCCACAAAACAACTTCCTCTGTAACACCGTCGCCCTCTCATTTCATACCATACAATACAAAATTTTGAGAGGGCGTTTTTTCTTTTTTCTTGCAAAAGAAACTGTGGATTAGGTACTTTTACTCTTTTGTCAGTGCGTTCTATACTAAAAGTACGTAAATTTACTAATCATGAGTAGTGTCACTAAGATGAGATCATCTCACTTGTTTTCTTTTTTTCGGTTCTACGGTTTCGTAAAAGTATGGCATGCCTTCATGGCATGCTTTTTATTTTTCTTGTTTATCGGTATAGGCACAGCATCTGCACAGATTTTTCAGTTTATGCCAAGTGACGAGAATTATGCGGCGGCGCTTGCTGTTGCGTTTGCGGAAGAGACGAAGCAGCAGATGGATGTCGGGGAAAAAATTAATCTTGATGAGAATTTTTCTCCGGGGGATTTTGGCGTGAGCTCTGTTGGCATGTTACCGAACAGTCCATTCTATTTTGTGAAAGACGCAGGAAGGGGCATCACCAGTTTCTTTACTTTTGATCCGGTAAAGAAAGCGGAACTGCGTCTACAGTATGCCTCGCAAAAGCTTCTTGAAGCGAAAACACTGGCGGAACAGGAAGGTGTCTCGCAGGCTGACGTAGACGAGGCACTCACTAATTTTAAAAATGAGCTTCGGCGCGTAGAAGTGCGTGCGGAGGCGGTGGCAGCAGGCGGAGATGCTCAAAAATCGGAGATTCTCGGAGAGCATATTATGGATTCAATAGTAAAGTATTCAAAATCTCTCGACAAAATAGAAAAAAATCTTCCGCCGGGAGCTTTTACCGAAGTTGAGGATGCCAAAGATAGAGCACTCACAGCTTTTGGTTCTGTGGAAGGTTTAGTCCCGGCAGAAACGATTCCAGAGAAGCTGATAGGAATACTTGATCGTCAGAAAGGCTCGGAATTTAAGAATTTTAAGAATGCAGAGGTACTCAAAGAAATAGGAGAGAAAGTTCCTGATGCAATGAAAGAGGCGGTACAGCTTACCGAGGAGAACACACTCCTCACGTTTCAAAATGAGCTCGAAAGATTGGATGCTTCGAAGAAAGCGATTTTTCAAGATTTTGTGAAAGAAGTCGGCGGCAACGAGCTCCGGCATCTCGAGATCATCGGTGAACTGGAAGTACGTCCCGTTTCAGATGAAGTGCGAGAGGCGATAGGAGATGCAAAGGATGAAGCGCTCGCTAAAACTGAAACGCGTCTTTCTCTGCTCACGCCGGAACAGCAGGCCCGTTTTTCCGTGCATTTGACCGATGGTGGCAATTTGGAAGACATGCGTGTTGTGAAAGAGCTTGAAAATAATATTAAGCCGGAGGTTTTTCAAAATTTGGAGGGTATAAAGAAAGCGGTAAGAGAGAGTTTAATCAAAAAATTTGAATCCACCGATCAAGGTGGAGGAGAAAAAGAAAAGATTCTGGAAACAGTGACAAAGTTCCATGATGCAAAATCGATTGCGATATTTGACGAGCTTGAGGGGCTTATACCGCAAGATCAGAAAGGGGCATTCGAAGAGATAAAGAAGCGTGCTGCTGATGAGATTCGTAAAGACATCGAACAGGCGCGAAATGATGCACAAAAGCAGGTGATTTTGCATGCGCTTGCAGGAGACCATCCGAATGAGCTTGGTGCGATTGAATGGGTGAAGGGAGGCACGGATAAAACCCACTATAATGTGTTTGATGTTCTTGCAGAAGCGCAATTTAAGGCAATACAAAATCGTGCAGATCAAATTACAGATAAGGATCGGTTGGCCGCATTCGAGACTGAAGTAAAGAAACGCGAGGCGACATTTAAAGAATCTCCTTTTGATTGGGGGAGTATTTTCGGTTCTCTTGCGGACAAGAAAAAAGTACTTGAATCTCCCGATCGTGCGCTTGAAAAAGTGCGGGCGGCTGAAGTAGTCGTTTCCGATTTTCGAGATGTGGTGAAGTCACTTTCGCTTGACACTGCGTTTTCAAATGGGGGATTCGACTCTGCTGCGCAAGAAATCGGCCGAATGCTCGAGATTGCCGATCGGCGTGTGGAGATGGCGCGGACTGTGCTTGGCTATAACGATGTCGGACGAGCGTACAATGAAGCAATGGGTGCGGAGAATATTGCACGTGACGGTTTGCGTATGGCACAGGAGTACAAATCGGGGAAAAAGAGAACTCCTCCCCCGCCAATCTTCTTTGAGCCACAGAGAACGGCACAACAAGATACAGAGAGTGGTATGCGCCTCTATAATGAATATGAGTTTGGTCAATATTGTTTCTACGTAGGCGGTTTTATGAAGGCGCGCATGTATTGTGCACTTACTGATGGCCGCGTCTTTGATGTGCGCGGAAAGGTATTTCCGATCGAAGTCCCTCCAGAGTTTATACCGCGCATTGATTCTGTGACATCGGTTCCGCAAGAGGGCGGAAAATGCCCTGCCGTGTTTGCGACGCCTGTGGACTTTTGTCCAAAAGGGCAGATCGTACATGGCACTGACGAGCGAGGATGTGTGCTTCCGGCACGCTGCGAATCATACACCGATGGAAATTTGCGGTTGAATCCTAACGATCCGATGGCATGTGGCGGTATTGCTGGATATATGTGTCCGATTGGTTTGTATTGTGAGCAAAATAATCCTTCAAATGTTGCGGATGCGTTTGGCAAGTGTGTTTCTGAAAATCGAAATATGTGTCAAACCTCTTTTGAAGGTTTCATATTTGATAGTGGGTCGCGTACCTGCAGAATGGAACATGCGCGTGCATGCCAGGACCCATTTGTATATCAGGATAGTGCATCATGCGAGCGGGCGCACTCGCAGACAAAGCCCATCGGTATCTGTCCGGCGATGCCAACGGTAAATGCATGTCCGTTGGGTCAGAAAAAAGTTGTTTCCTGGAGTTCGCCCGAATGTGGAACGTACTATGCATGTCAGAATGAAACGAATGCCACAAGTATAGGAATATATCCGTACCGGTTTAGCAATGGGTATGTGGTGAATGACTACATGAGTGCAAAAGAATACTGTCTCAAATATCCTCCGGGAAACGGGCTTGGTATAGCGGGAGAATGTGAGAGCAAATTCGGCATTAATTATGGTACGTTGCCGAAACTGGAAAGTTCCAACTGGGTTCGACATTTCTGGAAGTTTAGCGATGGGATGACGAGCGAATCAATGATTCTTAGCAGAATAGATGCGGAATACAAAGACTATGTGACGAGCATTGAGGTACAGTGTTTGAAAATACCGATGAGTCGATTTATGTGGCGTCCGTCTGCGGGGAATGACACTGCGGATAATTGGAGAAACTTCGGCATTCCTGATTGCAGTGGAATAAATACGACAGCCGCAATATGCGGCAACGGCACGTGCGAAATGAGTGAGACAGCGCAGTCTTGTTCACAGGATTGTGGTGGGACAATGGTAAGCGGCTCAACATGTCGTTCATATACAACACAAAGCTCTTGCCAAAATGTACAATGCACATGGTATTCGAATCATTATGACGGTACGCATTGCGATGATGGAGCACATGGTGGAAGCGGAACATGGACATCGACGAGTACGCCGCTCGGCGATGTACCTGGCGCTCCGACAGGACTGACGGCGACAAGAGTTGTGGGGGCTGTGAAACTGTCTTGGTTTAGCTCTTCTTCTAATGTTCTGAAGTTTAAGATTTTTAGAAAGACAAGCGGCAACTGGGCATTTCTTAGTGAAATGGGCATCGCAGGTGGAACTACGGGTCCTATGTCCTATGTAGACACAGGTGCACCGACAGATATGCTGGAGTATCGTGTAGAGGCCTGCCATGCAACGAACTGTTCAATGGACTCAAATATAGCCTCGGCAATGACTGGATCCCCAACGACGTATCAATGTTCGGATAATAAAGACAATGACGGTGACGGCTGGATTGATTATCCGAGCGATTCTGGATGCACAAGCGCCGATGATAATGATGAGACATATACTGTGCCGCCGATTACCCCTCCGGGAACGAGCTCATCATGTTCCGGATCATCTGCTTCATGCACGACGTCTACGCAATGTGCCGGTGCAGGATACTATTGGTGCACTCCTACAGGGTATCCGGCTGGTTGCTCGTCATCACCATGCCCATCAACAACGGGGGGAACGTGCTCCTCAACGTCGTCGTACTGTACGACGCAGGCACAATGTACTTCGTATAATTTCTACTGGTGCAGTAATGGGACGTGTGCAAGTAATTCGTCGATGTGTGGAGGAGGAAGTGGAGGTGGCACTGCGAGCAGTATGCAGAAATGTTTCTATACGAATGCTACTGTCAACGGCGTGTATCCGGGCTATACGGTTTGGTGCGAGTCTGATTACTATAATTGTCACCAAGGCAGTTCTACGGGTGCTCCGGTGAGCACGAGCGGTCTTTCTCTCGGCGCTCCGTCCCAGTGTGAAAGCGGATGGACGACTGGCGGGGGGTCTACGAGTTCATGTTCAAGCAACCCTTCTACCTGTACGACACAAACAGAATGTAACGCGAGCGCATACTTCTGGTGCAATAATGCGTGCTATGGGACATCACTTAGTTGCAGTGGGACCTCCAGTGGTGCTGCAACCTGCAATGCAAATGGCGTATGCGATATGAATGAATCATATCAATCCTGTCCAGCCGATTGCGGAGGCTCTTCGAGTAGCGGGATGACGTGTAATAATAACGGAACGTGCGAATCCAACGAGTCGTATTCGTCGTGTGCAAGTGATTGCGGAGGCTATACAAGTTCTTGTTCGAGTACGCCTTCAATGTGTACGACACAGGCACAATGTACTTCGTACAACTTCACCTGGTGCAACAATGCATGTTACTCGAATAGCTCCATGTGCCCCACAAACTAAGAAAGGTATTGTTTTGCACAAGTCTCTCGTGCTCTCTTGACGAAAACGCGAAAATACTTACAATCCCGACAGAACCGTACTTCGTAACATCTCATTTCTGACAATCGAGGAGATTAACAAATGGTCTTGGCACTTGCTTTCGCAATCGCAATCGCGGTAGTAGTCGCGTTGCCGTGGGTGGCGGCTTTCCGATTTGTCGGCGCTGCCGTCACATTCGTTGTTGCGTTCGTTTTTGCGCTTATCTTGGTGTACTTTGGTACACCTTCCATCGCCGGTTTCTTGTGGGGAGGCGTGGGGGTAATCACAGCATGTTTTCTCTTCATAGCAGGATTTTTTTCTTTGATCGGGGAAGCCGACAAACAACGCTACATACCATTTGCGGTGGGTGTTAGCATCGCTGTGATTTACATGTTGATGCTTCTAGGGAACAGTAGCATGTTCAGGGCACAGGAATATGCCGCGCTGGTGCCGCATATCGAACAACGTGAATGGTCGGCAGACTTTCAGCTGAAAGATCCGCGACACTTCCGTGTGAGTTCCCGGGAGAACGCGACGTTTCTCGCCGGACGTGCGATTGGTCAAGCGACAACGCTTAACGCGAGTGGACAGCCGAATGCTATTGGCAGCTAGTTCAAGGTTTACAACGAGGTAGCTTCGGTCCAGATTAACAGGCACGAAGTCGTGACAATCGTGCCGCTCGATTGGAATGGCTGGGGTCCGCAGTGGAACGGTACGCCTGGCGTTCCGGGCTACATAAAAGTTCCCGGGGAAAATCCAATTACTCCGGCCGAATACGTGGCGCTTCCCAAAGGCAAAGAATTCCGATATACGCCCAAGGCAGTTTGGGGGTACAACCTTGATCGTCTTGTTTGGCGTTATCATCCGGAGAAATACATTGCGGATAAACATTTGGAAATCGACAAAGAAGGAGAGCCGCACTACATCATTTCCCTTGCTGAGCCGACTATCGGCTGGTGGGGTGAAAAGGTGGTAGGTGCGCTCATCATAAATCCGGCGACTGGAGCAGGTGTCGAGAAATTTATTCCGCTTGGTGAAGTACCTTCGTGGGTTGATCGTGTGGAAGCGGAGTCGATTGTCCATCGTAACATCGACTATCACGGCAAGTACGCACAGGGATATTGGAATCGTTCGATTTATGGCAACAACGTACTTGCTGCTACGAGAACGCACTTCGGATACGGGAGTAACGATGAGCCGGTGTTTGCGACCGGCATCACTGCGCACAATACTGCGAATACTGCGAACTCAGACAGTACCATTCCAGATTCGCTCGTTGCGGTTTATTATACGAATACGCGGACGGGGAAAACGGTTGAGTATATGCTGCAAGGCGGTGCGACCGAAGAACGTGCGGTCGAGCAATGTAATCTGATCGGTGATGTGCGGAATCGCCAATATCACGGCACAACGCCGCAGCTCTACAACGTCTATGGGCATATCTCGTATGTTGTGCCGCTGCAGAATGCGAGTCATGCTTTTGCAGGCGTGTGTATCGTGGACGTGATGAATGTTCAGGTTATCGCTTGGGGCCACAGTGCGCACGAAGTAGAACTTGCGTTCAAACAGGTGATTGTTGGGAATGGCACACAAGTTGCTATTGACGGGACGCGGAAGCTCTCGACGGCAACTGGACGTGTCCTTCGCACCGGTGCGATCTTGGTTAATGGGTCGACGACGTATTTTTTCCAATTGGAAGGGATGGATCATCTTTTCGCAGTACCAGTCACGGCATCAGCAAAAGTACCGGTCACGCACTTTGGCGACGAAGTATGGGTAGAGTACTACAACTCCGGTGAGGCTGTGATGCCAGTCAACAAGTTTGATAATCTGTCATTCGAATTGAAAAATTCACCGCTTCAGGCAGAAGTTGAAGAGCGCGCCCTGAAACATGTTGATGCGGTTTATAAGAAAGAGGAAGTGTCGAATGACGTGCAGTCGATTCTCGATAAACTTCCACCAGAAGAACGCGTACTTCTCAAACATAACATGAAGGGACAGTAACGATATCAACAGCCCTTTCCTGGGCGCACCTGCTGGTGCGCCCATTTTTTTTGTGCAGTATTCTTGAATTAGTCCGAACCCATTTTTTCTTTTGCGGCAAATTCTTGTTCTTTCAAATTCAAAAACGGGTCTCGAAGCAGAAACTTCGAGACCCGTTGGCGGCGGTTCACGTCACCTCGTAGTGCTCGGTGCGATTCTCTCTGAACCACTTTCTCGTTTCGACGATCTTATCGGCTTCGAGACACTCCTGCCTTGCGACTTCTTCCCAGAGCTTGTAGCAGCCCCAGCCCGGCTGAGAAGCGTAGCAAAGCTTTTCGGAGTTCTCATAGCCCATTGCCTCGAGAAGATCGGCGATTGAGCCGCGAATGTGATTCAGACTCTCGTTGTAATGAACGTGCTTCACGCCTTGTTGCACAAAGACGAGAGCACATTCGAGCGTCATCTGGTCCATTTGTTTCTGTGCGAGGTTGATTTTCCGCTTCGGCGAAGCCGGAATTTCCGGTTTCGGCGCAACATCACCGAACCAACCAAAGCAGATATCCTCAAAGATGTCGCTGAATCGAGAATCGGTCTGTTGCACCGGCTGGGGCGTGAAGCCGTGGCGCTTAAATACAGCCATACATCCCCGCACGATTGCCTCGAATTTTGCTCTCGGCAAAGGCTTTTTATCGCTCATTTGGCACCTCCTATTGTTGAGAGTTCTAGCTGAAAATTAGCAGAAATTATGAGAATTATCAAAATAAAAATAGAAAACAAACTCAATGAGTTTGTTTTCTAAATCCTAGCGAAGCGGAGGCGGTCAGTTCTGTTCAAAAATCGGAAAGTTTGATTGTGCCGGGGGCGGGAATCGAACCCGCAAGAGTTTTCGCTCACGACATTTTAAGTGTCGCGCGTCTACCAGTTTCGCCACCCCGACGATAATTTTATAAATTGTGCATTGGCCTGAGGCCTGGGGGGGAATCGAACCCCCGCATGAGAGTTTTGCAGACTCTTGACTTACCACTTGTCTACCAGGCCAATGAGTCAATATTATGAGTCTTTTAAAGCAGCGTCAATTCTCTGGCGGTTGCGCTCGCCGTGGTCGATGTCAAAAACGATGTATGGTACGCGTCCAAGGCGTCCTTTTGCTTTGGCGTAATTTTTAAAATCTATTTCCCGGCGCTTGGCAAATTCAAGTGCTTCCTGTTCTCTTGTTTCTGGAATGACGGTGAAGAGGATGGTCACGCGTTTCAAAAAATTATCTGCGAGGACGCGAGTGACCGTGATGAGTGAGCTCCTACTGGACTCCTGCCCGAAGTATGTTGCAGCGAGATGCATGAGCTGCTCCTCCACTTTTTCTTTTTTGAATGGAATGTCAGACATAGCTATGTGGTGGTGGTTGTAAACGACTGCAGCTTGTCGCCTTGGGCGATTTCCATTTTTGATTTGACGGTGACGCCAAACTGGTTGCCCTCATCAACGCTTTTTACCTTGAGCTTCTGCTGCTGCAGATCAATGATGACTCCCTCGCCGATTTGCGCATCATGGCGCAGGATTTTTACGGATTCGCCGATGCTTATAGTGCCCTGTGTTATTGTGCCACCAACGATCTGATTTTCTTTTGCAGCACTGAATATTTTGAGTATTTTTGCCGTACCGCGCATTTCCTCGACGGTGACTTTCGGTGTGCGCTCTTTGACAATACTCTCGAGCCATTCAGTGAGTTTGTAGATCACATCGAAAAGATGCACGGGTATCTGTGCGCGCTCAGCGAGATCTTTTGCGTTTGGCTCGATGGTGACGTGAAAACCAACAATGATGGTATTCGCATCGCCCCCGGCAGCGCGGACATCATTTTCGGTTATGTTTCCGACGCCTGTATGTATGATCTTGACGATGACCGCATGTGAACGCATTTTTGCGACTTCCTGCGTAATTGCCTCTATCGTGCCAAGGACACTTGTCTTAATGATGAGGGGAATGATAATGGTTTCGTCGTTTTGTTCGTCTGCAGCCTTTGCGGTGTGCGCGCGTTGAGCTATGGCATGTTCGTGTGCAGTCTTCTCTGCATCTTTCTTATCCTGATAGGACGTAAACGTACTTCCCGTGATTGGTAATTTACTGAAACCAAGAAGTCCGATTGGACTTGAAAAAGTAGCTTCCTTGATGTTTTTGCCGAGGAAATCTTCCATGATGCGCACGGGCGAGAGGGCATCACCTGCGACGACAAACATGCCAGAACGAAGTGTGCCGTCTTTAATGATGAGCGTGGCTGAAATACCTTTTTTCGGATGGACATGGGACTCGACGACGATTCCTCGGGCAGGAAGTGTTGGGTCGCCCTGCAATTCTTCAAGTTCCGCGAGGAGAAGAAGCATATCAAGAAGCTCTGGCACCCCTGTACCTATTTTTGCAGAAATGGGTACAAACGGTATTTGTCCCCCGTAGCCTTCAAGGTACACGCCGTTTTCGGCGAGCTCACCTTTTGTTTTTTCTATATTTGCATTGGGACGGTCGATTTTGTTGATCGCGACGACGAATGGTACGTTCTTTTGTTCAAGTGTCCGGAGTGCTTCAAGTGTTTGCGCTTTGACGCCATCTTCTGCGGAGACGACGAGAATGCCGATATCGGCGACGTTTGCGCCGCGCGTTCGCATACCGGTAAATGCAGCATGCCCGGGTGTGTCGAGAAACGTGATCTTCTGCTCTTTTCCGGTAGCGGTTTTGTGGACGACTTCATATGCGGAAAGGTGCTGTGTAATACCGCCCGCTTCCTCGGCAACGACGTTTGATTTTCTGATAAAATCAAGCAATGTGGATTTTCCATGATCAATATGCCCCATTACCGCAATGACAGGGGGTCGTGGAATATGCTGTTGTTTATCTGCTGTTGTCATAGTGTATGTCGTGGGGTTCGGCTTGTGTTAACTCAAAACAATCAGCACCGCATGCTGATACAATGGAGAGCCTTGCACGTTTCATGCAGTATATATGAGAGGAGGTATTTTTGCAAAAGGCCAAAAATTTCCTATACTGTCAATACTATGGAAAAAGATGCAGATGAGCGGGTCTACGTGGATGCGGGAGCGACGACGCCAGTTGGAAAACGGGTGCTTGCCGCTATGGGGCCGCTCTGGCAGGAGGCGTTTGCAAATGCAGGCTCGATACACCGCGAAGGCGTGCGAGCGAAAGATATTCTCCGTGATGCACGGGCGACGTGTGCAAAAATACTTCATGCGCATTCAGACGAGATCATTTTCACATCAGGGGGTACAGAATCAAACAATCTTGCCATTATGGGCACAGTTCTGCATAGGGTGCGGGAACAAAATGACGATTATTCAAAAATACATATCGTGACGAGTGCGATAGAGCATGCTTCGGTACTTGAAGTGTGTAGGGAAATTGAACGCCGCGGTGCCCGTGTCTCGTACGTTCCAGTGGACGAAGAAGGACAGGTGCTTCTTGCTGAAATGAAAAAGGCGGTCACGTCGCAGACGATGCTCGTGAGTATCATGTTTGCGAACAATGAGATCGGCACTATGCAACCGATTAGGGAAATCGCAAAGATTGTGCGTAATGCACGTAAACAGAATGGGAATAGCTCCTATCCGTACTTTCACACTGATGCGGCACAAGCACTCACCTGGAGCGTTGTCTCTGTCGAAAAGCTTGGTGTTGACTTCGTTTCTGTCGATGGCCACAAGATATATGGACCAAAAGGAGTAGGTCTTTTATATGTGCGTCGTGGTATCCACATTGCGCCGCTTTTCTACGGAGGAGCGCAGGAGGGAGGAATGCGACCCGGGACAGAGCCACTTCCGCTCATCGTTGGTTTAGCAAAGGCTCTTGAAATC
>JAHFLU010000077.1 GCA_023264615.1 bacterium
GCAGGAGGAGTTTGCAAATGCAGGCTCGATACACCGCGAAGGTGTGCGAGCAAAGGGCATTCTCCGCGATGCACGGGCGACGTGTGCAAAAATACTTCATGCGCATTCAGATGAGATCGTTTTCACGTCAGGGGGTACAGAATCAAACAATCTTGCCATTATGGGCACAGTTCTGCATAGGGTGCGGGAACAAAATGACGATTATTCAAAAATACATATCGTGACGAGTGCGATAGAACATGCTTCGGTGCTTAACGTGTGTAGGGAACTTGAACGCCGCGGTGCCCGTGTCTCGTACGTTCCAGTGGACGAAGAAGGACGGGTGCTTCTTGCTGAAATGAAAAAGGCGGTTACGCCGCAGACGACGCTCGTGAGTATCATGTTTGCGAACAATGAGATTGGCACTGTGCAACCGATTAGGGAAATCGCAAAGATTGTGCGTAATGCACGCAAACAGAATGAGAATGGCTCTTACCCGTACTTTCACACTGATGCGGCACAAGCACTCACATGGAGTGCTGTCCCTGTCGAAAAGCTTGGTGTTGACCTCGTTTCCGTCGATGGCCACAAGATATATGGACCCAAAGGA
Source organism: bacterium (assembly GCA_023264615.1). Lineage (GTDB taxonomy): Bacteria > Patescibacteriota > Minisyncoccia > Phycocordibacterales > VMGT01 > VMGT01. The sequence goes on from JAHFLU010000077.1 coordinate 590, forward strand.
GTCGGTCTTTTGTATATGCATCGTGGTATCCACATTGCGCCGCTTTTCTACGGAGGAGCGCAGGAGGGAGGAATGCGACCCGAGACAGAGCAGCTTCCGCTTATTGTCGGTTTAGCAAAGGCTCTTGAAATCGCAGAGAGCGAACGCGAACATTCATGCGAACGCATGTCGATGCTGCGGGAGCATTTTGTCACGCGCCTTAAAAGTGATGTTCCTCGGGCAGAGATACACGGAGGGGAGAATGTACTGCGAAACATCGTAAATATTTCAGTGCCTGGCATAGAAAGCGATGTTCTTGTCATTGCACTTGATGAACGTGGTATTGCTTGTTCGAGTCGAAGTGCGTGCCACTCAAGTGATGACAGTTCGTATGTCATTGCGGCTCTCGGCAAGGGGATTGAATTTGCCTCAAGTGCTTTGCGATTCTCTTTCCTCAAAACAACAACACGGGAGGAGATTGACAAGGTTGTTTCTGCTCTCGCAGAGGTTGTGGCGGAAAATGTTAGGGAACTGTGACGACAAAGTGCGTCACGATAATTTTGCCTTCGTGTTTAAAGCGTCTATTGTATACACCGAGGCCGCTTCTATACAAGTTTATACCTGCTCTTCTCTTTTTTCTTGCTAAACTCGCACGAGCTTCATATAATTTAGGGAATGCAGATGGAAGATTTGACAAAAACACAGCTTGTGCTCCTCGCGCTTCTTGTGAGTGTTGTATCGTCGATTGCAACAGGTATTGTGACGGTGACGCTCATGGATCAGGCGCCCTCGAATGTGATCAAGGTATTAAGCAGGGTGGTTGAACGAAAAGTAGAAGTGCCGACAGAAAATATAAAGACAGAAAAGCAGCGTCTTTCAGAGGCTGCCGCTCCCATTGTTATGAAAGAGGAAGATCTCATTACTGCTGCGCTTGCAAAAAACTCCAAAACACTTGTCCGTATCTACGAGAATGGTGAAGGTGCGGGTACTTTTGTCGGATTGGGCGTCATCATTGATGCTGATGGTACGGTTATCACCGACTCGTCAGTTATCAACTCGGACCGAATGTATGGAGGGACTCTTTTTGAGGGGAGTAGAAAACTTCTTTCTCTGGTGCGATATAATCCGAAAGAAAAAACAGCACTCCTGCAGTTTGTGCAGGGGGCGGAAGATATTCTCGGAGCTGATACGGGGGTTGTGGCATTTCCGGCGGTGACGTTTGCGGACCCTGCACTGTTTAAAATAGGGCAAACGGTTCTTATGCTTGGCGGTGATACGCATAACGACGCGGGGATCGGCATTCTCGCGAATATGCAGTATGCGGAAACGGGTAAAGGGACGGCGGGAGGCGAAGAATCTTTGCTTGTAGGTCTTGGAACAAGCATTAGAACAGATGGTGCAACGGGAGCGCCGCTTCTCAATATTCACGGTGAACTTATGGCAGTAAGTGTTATCGGTGCAACAAACAACCCTGGGTATATACCGGTGATGGCTATTGCGGGGCAGCTTCGAGAATTTCATACCGAGGGGATCGCGGTGTACAAAAATACACTGCCCACTGTTTCGGGAGCGGAAAATACCACCTCCGTTTTGCCACAATGATTTGACAGCAATATTTTTTAGTGGTAATAATATTTTTATTGGATACATCTATCTCTTTTAATTCTTCATAAAAACAGTATGCCGCCACCATTCAATAATTTTACGACGAAAGCGCGCGAAGCGATCAAGAAAGCACATGAACTCGCGATCGAGCGTGGGCAAAACCACGTCTCGCCGCTCCACTTGCTGACAGCACTTCTCTTGCAGGAAGAGAGTATGGTTTTTTCGATACTCGATAAGCTCGAAGTTGATTCTTCGATGCTCACTGATCTTTTGCTTGAGGCGATTGAGGGTGCTGAAAGCCAGCCGGTCATGTCGCCCTCCTATCAGCTATACTTGACACCTGAATTTGCACAGGTGCTTGAGCGTGTGGTGAAAATTGCAGCAAGCCTCAATGATGAACTCGTCTCGACCGAACACCTTTTTGTAGCGCTTCTCGAAACGCCGTCGCAGGCACAGGAGATTCTTGCACGTTTTCGCCTCAACAAAGAGGATGTTTTGCGTGTTCTTGCGGAATTGCGCGACAGCAAAGTGACGGATGTAACGCAAACGAAAAAATTTCGTGCGATTTCAAAATATACGCGTAGTCTGACGGTAATGGCGACGGAGAATAAACTGGACCCGGTGGTTGGCCGTGACAATGAGATCAGCCGGATCATTCAGATTCTTTCCCGAAGAACCAAAAATAATCCTATTCTGATTGGCGAGGCCGGTGTCGGCAAGACTGCCGTGGCAGAAGGACTTGCGATCCGCATGGCGGCAGGGGACGTACCCGATACACTCAAAGGAAAAGATTTAGTTTCGCTTGATTTGGGCTTGCTCATTGCAGGGACAAAATATCGGGGAGAGTTTGAAGAACGGCTCAAGACGATCATGAAAGAGGTTGAGCGCGCGGAAGGAAAAATCATTCTTTTCATCGATGAAATTCACACGATTGTCGGTGCCGGAGCAGCAGAGGGGGCGATGGACGCGTCAAATATGCTCAAGCCTGCGCTTGCGCGCGGCCACTTCCGCGTCATCGGCGCGACAACGCTCAAAGAGTATCAAAAACATATCGACAAAGACCCTGCTCTGCAGCGGCGTTTCCAGCCGGTGATGGTGAGCGAGCCGTCTGTGGAAGACGCCGTTGCTATTTTGCGCGGCCTCAAAGAGAAATATGAGCTCTATCATGGTATTCGCATTACTGACGATGCTATTTTGGCAGCGGTGAACCTGTCTGCTCGATATATTTCCGATCGTTTTCTGCCAGATAAAGCGGTAGACCTGATCGACGAGGCGTCATCGGCGCTCCGCATCTCGCTTGAAAACAAACCGCAGGTTCTTGAAGAGACGCATCGCAAGATTATGCGTCTTGAAATAGAAAAAGAAGCACTCAAAAAAGAGCTTGGCGGCGAGGGCGAGAAAAACGTCAAGCCGCGCATTA
>JAHFLU010000028.1 GCA_023264615.1 bacterium
GTCAGGGGATGTGGTGATCGATGGGGGCAATTCTTTTTACAAAGATTCAATGCGTCGACATGCGCTGTTTTCCGAAAAAGGAATCGGGTACATGGATGTCGGTGTTTCGGGTGGTCCAAAGGGTGCGCGTGACGGCGCATGTCTCATGATTGGCGGTGACAAAAAATATTTTGAAGCATGCAAACAAATTTTTAAAGATTTTTCGTTACAGGAAGGATACCAGTATGTGGGGCCCTCCGGTGCGGGACATTTTGTAAAGATGATCCACAATGGTATTGAGTATGGGATGATGCAGGCTATCGGCGAGGGTTTTGAAATCATGCGTACAGCTGACCTTGATTTGCATCTTGGAGAAATAGCTCATCTGTATAATAGAGGGTCGGTGATCGAGTCGCGGCTCGTCGGCTGGCTTGCCGATGCCTACAAAAAATTCGGTGATGATCTTCTCGGCGAGGAGTGTTGTATTGGTTCCATTGCACATAGCGGTGAAGGAGAATGGACAGTACAGACAGGAAAAGAACTTGGTGTTTCTGTACCGGCCATCAAAGCATCCTTTGATTTTCGCGTGGGGTCGCAGTTGAACCCGAGTTATAACGGACAGGTGCAGAGTGCACTTCGCTACATGTTTGGGGGACACGATGCAAAGCCGAAACAATGAAACAATAATGACAAGAAATATGGCTCGCTTCTCGCGCTTCTGTGAAGTATACCCAAAGCTGAACATCGTAGACAGGCTCTTAGAGAGTGGTCTTCCCGTGAAACACCCCCCGCATTGATTTGGTGCGGGGGGTGTTTTTCTTGTGAAACGTTGTATTTAGGCTGTTTTTCTGAAACGTTTTTCGGGAAGAGTCCAGTTGAGATTGCTAAAGAAAGCTTCGATATACTGCTTTTTTTCTCCGGGTGTGTAGTCCACCATGTATGCATGTTCCCACATGTCGAGTGCTATGACGATGTCGAGGCCGGCAAGGTGTCCGAGTTCGTGATCGCCGAGGTAGTGGTTTATAAGGTTGCCGCTTTGTGGGTCATACGCAAGGATTGCCCAGCCGATGCCTCTACTTGTCGCAACTGTTTTAAAATGTGTGAGCCAGTTGTCAAATAAACCAAATTGTTCTTTGAGTGCAAAAAAGAGCGCATGTGAAGTATCGTACTCTTTTTTTCTACCAACAAAACTTTCAAAGTAGTATTCGTGCATGCGCATGCCATCAAATTCAAATGCGAACCGCCGCCGCAACTCCGAAATCAGATACGCATTTTTTTCTTCGTTGAGTGAAAGCTCTGCGACATTTTCGGCAATCAAGTTAACATGTTTCACATAGCCTGCGTAGAGCTTGAGATGCTCGGCAATCTGTTTTTCTGACAGCCCCACCAAGGAAGGAATAGCAAACTTTTTTTCTTCGTATTTTTTCATAATGCAAAAATATAATTAAGGTATGCGGTTAGTATACCTTGAATTGTGAAACGACGTCGAAAGTATACCTTTTACAAAACTTTTCTAAAAGATATTCTCTGTCTGACCAACATGCCTTCTGTTCTTTTCTCCGAGAATCTTGCGCGCTTCCTCAAGCTGCTCGTTCGTATTGATACCGATGATTTCACGGCTGTTTGGTGCAGCAATGGAATGTATCTTTTCTCCGTTTTCTGCGAGTATTGCAATGACGTCCGTAAGATAGTATTCGCCTTGTGCGTTGTTGTTGGTAATGAGGCGCAGTGCGTCCCAAAGGTTGTCGGCACGGAAACAGTAGATACCCGAATTGATCTCCTGAATCTTTTGCTCTTCTTCGGTAGCATCTTTTTCTTCGATGATGCTCGCGACATAGCCATCTTTGTCGCGCTTGATGCGTCCATAGCCGAACGGGTTACGCAGCTCGGCGGTAAGTGTTGTAACGACAGCACCTTTACGCTGGTGTTTGTTAATAAGATTTTTAATTGTTCCGGTTGATATGAGCGGCGTGTCTCCGTAGAGGACGATAATGTCGCCGTGAAAATCAGAAAGCGGCGAGAGTGCATGCAAAAGCGCGTGTCCTGTGCCAAGCTGTTCTTTCTGATGAACAAATTTGATCGTGTGTGTGCTGTGCGCGCGTACGGTGTCGCGCAGCGTTTCGGCATCGTATCCGACGACGATGACAACGTGCGCGGGGTTGAGCGGAAGAACGGCATTGAGAACGTGAACGATCATAGGCTTGCCGTCGACAGGAATGCACGCCTTCTGTTTTTTGAGGCCCATACGTTTTCCTTTTCCTGCGGCAAGTACGACGACTGCAAATTCTTTTGATTTCATATTTCAAAAAATGTGTGCCGCAGAGACATTTTTCTGCGGCACGGATATGTTATTTGTGAAAGACTACGTTTTCAAGGTAATACGGAGTCGATACATGTTTTCTTCACGGTTATCAAACTGTATTCGTTTTCCGCAGACACCCTCGGTGAATATTTTACCATAGAGATGCATTGCTGGAGCGTTATCGGTATATCCCCAGACAATGGCCGTTATGATGCCTTTGCATCCTGCACTGCGGTGTGCAAGCCAAAGTGCAAGTTCGGCGAGGGAACTACGAATGAGTTCCTCACCGAGCCCCTTTCCTTGGGCTGATTTTGCAATGCCGATTTGGTCAAGTTCGATGACTGGTTCTATGCGGTCCCAGCCGCCATGGACCTGCCAGCCTGCGTATCCTAACACAGCCTGTTTATCCGTCGTGTTTGTAATGACATAGTACTGATAGATTGGCCTGGCTTTGCAGAGGGTATGTATCCATTCGAACGCGCTATGAACATGGACACTTCCCGCGAAAACGTCCTTGTTGATCTGTGCTATCTGCGCAAGGTCTATAAGTTGAATAGCTTTGCGAATAACATAGGTTTCTTGTTGGTTTGTCACCGTCGCGGCTCCTTCTCCACACGATATAAAATACTGTTTCCTCTCTAGTAGAACAGAGCAGACACGACGGGAGTGACACATGCTAAAGGCCTACAACTCATGTGAGTTGTAGGCCTAGTTGTGAACACGAGTTACACGACAGTTACGGATTTTGCAAGCCCCCGGGGCTTGTCGATGTTGCGGCCAAGTCGCAGGGCCGCATGATATGCGATCATCTGTCCGGCAGTGAGTTGCAGGAACGGGGCAATGAGAGCAGGAGCCGGAGGCAGGATTACTTCGAGATCGAAGTTTGGCGAGAGGATTTCGTCTTTTTGGTGATGGACACCAACGACGAGACCTTTTCGCGCACGAATCTCTTGTATGTTGGAGAGTGTGGCGTTGAGTAGGCCGCTCTCTTCCGTGGTGGGAAGAAATGCGATCGTATGCATACTCTCATCGATGAGAGAGATTGATCCGTGCTTGAGGAATCCTGCGGGCATACCTTCAGCATGCTGGTAGGTCACCTCCTTAAACTTCAACGCTGATTCATAGGCAATGGCGTTATATATGCCGCGGCCGATAAAGAACCAGTTGTTCGTTTCGGCAAGATCGGCGATACTGCGTGCTTGCGGTATCACGACCTCGTATGTTTCTCGGAGAAGGTCGGGCAGTGCCACCAGGTTTTCATATGCTTCAGCGTAGGCCAGGGAAGGAATGATACCGTCCATTTTTCCAACCTCAAGCGCTACCCGCAGGAGAATGGCTATCTGTGCAACCGTGCTTTTTGTTGAAAGCACACACATTTCAGGACCCGATCCTTGCATGATTGCTTGATCTACCTCTCGGGTCATTGTCGACCCGGGAACATTGACTACTGCCGCTGTTTTTGCACCAGACTGTTTTGCGTAGCGGAGGGCCTTTAAGGTATCGTATGTTTCTCCCGACTGTGAGACGGCAAGAACCAGATCGTTTTGACGCAGTTTGGCGAGAGCGAGAAACTCATCTGCGCTGATTGCCGGAATATATCTGTCGGCAAGTGAAGCAAAGTAGTATTGCGCGATCTGCGCAACGTAAAAGGCTGTTCCCATGCCGGTGAAATATGTTTGTCGGCTGACTGCAATCTTTTCCGCCAAGGTCTGGATTTGTTCATGCGGAATGGCAAGAGCATGCTCGACACAGAGTGCTCCCTCCTCGATCTCTTTTGACATGTAGTTTGGATAGTGCCCCATCGTGGCACGTCGACCCATGTCGTCGGAGAGAGTTTCGGGAGAAGGAAAGTGTATCCACCCTGTTTCTGTGGACCGCACAGCATACCGTGTCGGTTCGAGTATGGCATACTGGCCATCCTCGAGATAAATCGCTGTTTTGGTGTATGGCGCAAACGCGTTGGCATCTGACGCCAAATACATTGCATTGCTGCCGATACCGATGACAAGCGGACTCTCATTTTTTGCACAAAACAAGGTCTCCGGTGCATGTGTTGTAACCAACGCAAATGCATACGCACCCTGAAGCTCTTGTGCTGCCGCCCGCAACGCCTGCTCAATGCTTAACCCGCGCCGGTAATGCGCTGCTATGAGATGGGCGATTACTTCGGAGTCGGTCTCGGAGCAAAATACATACCCTTCGGCCTCAAGATTTGCTCGAAGCGTTCGGTAGTTTTCGATAATGCCATTATGGACAATGGCGAATTCGTTTCCGCTCGTGTGCGGATGGGCGTTTTCCCTTGTCACTCCGCCGTGTGTTGCCCAACGTGTGTGGGCGATTCCGGCAGTGCCTTTCATGGCGCTCAGTTGAAGCCGGTCTTCAACCTCTGCGAGTTTGCCGATGTCTTTTCGGACATCGAGGTATCCGTTTAAAGTGGCAACACCTGCAGAATCGTAGCCGCGGTACTCGAGGCTCTCCATGGCCTCAACAAGCGGATACCCAACATTCTCCTGTGCAACGATGCCTGTAATACCACACATAAAGGATTCTCCCCTAGGGACTAAAACTGGATGGATGGATCGGACAGCGAAAACGATGCGTATTGATTTCTTGATGAATATAAGCATAAATATTGACTAAAGTCAAGAATTATACCAAAAGGAGGTAATAAAAGGACTAAGCCATGGAAAGACAGGTATATCTTGACACTTGAATCAATATATGATATGAATGTACCAACTTTTGGCACGACATTTATAGAGTGTCAAGGTACTGAAAAAACTGAACTATGCCTAAAAAGGGGGAATCTGCCGCATCAAAAATGCGGATCACGATACTGATACCTGCACACAACGAGGAACAATCGATCGCCGCGTGTGTTTCTTCTTGTCTTAACCAAAGCCGTCCTGCGGACGAGATCGTGGTGGTGAACAATGGAACAACGGATGGCAGTACTAAAATTCTCGAGAGTTTCGGCAAAAAAATTACACTCCTCAATACTCCGGCGCTCGGCAATAAAAGCTATGCCCAGGAACTCGGGCTTAAATACATAACAGGGGATATTTTTATCGCGACCGATGGAGACAGTGTGCTTAGCTACGATTTTGTGAAATATGTCGAAGAGGATTTTCGCGATCCGAATGTGATGGCTGTTGCCGGATATGTGCGCAGCTTGCGGTACAACTGGCTTACCGCCTGCCGCGCATTTGAATATGCTGTCGGTCAGAATCTCCACAAGCTCGCGGAGCACTATATGAACTTTCTTTTCGTAATACCGGGTGTGGCAGGCGCCTTTCGCCGCGATGCCTTTTTCAAATATATTGACTTCGAGCACGATACGCTTACGGAGGATCTTGATTTCACCTACCGTCTGCACGAAAAGAGGCTCAAAGTTTTTTATGATCGTCGGATTGTGGTGTTCACACAGGATCCGACAACGTTGTACGCATACATCAATCAGATGCGTCGCTGGTTTGGGGGTGGATGGCAGTGTCTTATGAAACATTGGAGCATTGCGTTGCATCAGCCAAAGGTTGCGCTTGAGCTTTCACTCATGTACCTGGAGGGGATCATGTTCTCACTCCTTCTTTTTATCTTGCCGTTTCTCTCGCTCCGTTTCTTCGGGGTCTTTATACTCTCGTATCTTTTTGTTGCGAGTATTTTCGGTCTGTTTGCAGCGTGGAAGGAGCGCCGTCCGGAGCTTCTTATGGTGCCGATCCCGTACCTGTTTCTTGTCTGCATAAACTCATACATATTCCTCGAGCAAATGGTGAAGGAAGTATTTTTGAGAAAAAGAAATCTTTATTGGTTTAAACCCGACCGGGTAAAAATCTCACCATGATAACTCCATTTTCAGGTCTCTCGCTCATTATTCACCTTATCGTCATTGCTTTTGGTACTGTTCGAGGGTTGCTCTTCAAAAAAAAGATCCGTGTGCTCCGAAAAGAGCGTAAAGAAGAGACGCGAATGGTTCTGTTGTCAAAATCTATGCTCTCGGTACTCATCATCCTTACTGTGACATCATTCATGTTTGTCTCTTTCTTTCTAGCGATTAGGAGCGGCATCCATCAAGGACTGCAGGAACCGCAGATCATCTACATTCGCGAAGAACTGGCGGGCCTCAAGCCGGTACATGTTGAGGCGCAAACGGATAACGTTGTTACAAAGAATTAAATTGATTATATGAATTCAAACACTATGAAAAATACATACATGAAAGCAGCACGATACGCGATCGTGCTTGGCGTTGTTTTTAGTACATTCGGAGGCCTCTCTCTCTGGCAGGCAGGAACAGTCGCCGAAGCGGCTGTCGTAGAGCCTGGCTTTGAAGTTACACTTGTGGCCGACGGATTTTCATTGCCTACGTCCATGGCATTTAGCAACGATGGCCGTATCTTTGTTGCAGAAAAAGGCGGCACTGTTCGTGTGGTGAAAAACGGCGTGCTTCTTCCCACACCGGTTATTACGCTTACTGATATTAATAGTTTTGGCGATCGGGGGCTCATCGGCATGGCGACTGACCCGAATTTCTCTCAAAATGGCTATCTCTATCTCTCATATACCTATGAAAACTCTCCCGGATCAAACTTTGGAGGAGAGAAAACGGGGCGTATTGTCCGCGTGACGGTTGTTGGTGATGTTGCAAGTGAATCGAGCAAACTCGTGCTCGTTGGGACAGTGGGAGGAACAGCAGCTCTCCCATCCTGTGAAAACTATGTTCCCGGATCGGACTGTATCCCTTCTGACTCTCCAAGCCATACGGTAGGTGGTTTGCGGTTTGGACCTGATGGCTACCTGTATGCGACAACAGGAGACGGAGCTGATTTCAGCGCTGTTGATCCGCGTGCACTTCGTGCACAGAACATTGATTCTCTTGGAGGCAAGGTACTTCGGATCAATCCTGATGGTACAGCCCCTGCAACAAACCCGTTTTATAACGGCAACCCGAATGCTAATCGTTCGAAAGTGTATGCTCTTGGTGTACGCAACATGTTTCGTCTTAACTTTCACCCTGTTACCGGAGAGCTTTTTGGAGGCGATGTGGGCTGGAGTACATGGGAGGAAGTAAACCACATCACCCCCGGTGCAAACTATGGTTGGCCCTGTTATGAAGGCAATTTTACTTCAAGCTACAATTGTACACCCTCCTCTGCAGTGACACTGCCGACCTATGTGTATGGACACGATGCTTCAGGTGCTGGATCTATCACGGTCGGTACATTTCCATCAAACGCTGCCTACCCTGCGGCGTATAACAATACGATGTTTATCGGTGACTATGCGCAGAACTGGATCAAGCTTCTTGTACTTGATGCGAGCAATCAGGTTGTCGAAGTGAAACCGTTTATTCCTGACACCACATGGCCAGTTGATCTTTCAACGGGTCCTGACGGTAACGTTTACTATATTGATATTGCGTTTAGCTCTCTCAACCGTATTACGCATACGACAGGGAATCGCCGACCTGTTCCCTCTGTTGCTGCAAACCCGACCTCGGGCCTTACGCCACTCTCGGTTGGATTTTCAAGCGCGGGTTCTCTCGATCCTGATGGAGATCCGTTGACCTACGCATGGAATTTTGGCGATGGCGCGCTTTCAAACCTTCCGAATCCGACACACATATATACTGCAAACGGCACGTACACGGCGACACTCACCCTTACTGATGACAAGGGTTCTTCTGCATCAAAGAGTATTTCGATCGCCGTGGGCAACCAAGCGCCGACGGCAGATATTACAGCTCCGGCAAATGGCTCTCTCTATACTGGCGGTCAGACAATACAGTTGAATGGAATGGCGACAGATCCGGAAGATGGAACACTTCCTGCGTCTGCGTACAGTTGGCAGATACTTCTTCACCACAATACGCACGTTCACTACATGCAGCAATTTATAGGCGTGCAGAATCCGACGTTCATTGGAGATACGCACAATGATCCGACGGTGTATACGGAGGCAATACTTACTGTAACGGACAGCGGTGGCCTTACAGGAACTCAAAGTATCAATCTGTATGCTGATAACGGTATCGTTGGAGGCAATCTTATTCAAAACCCTTCGGCTGAAATCGAAGGTGCTGTTCCGGGTGCGCCGGCGAGCTGGTTCCAAGGCTGGTTTGGTACAATGAACCCGATTTTCAGCTACCCTGTTGCGGGCTATGACGGAGCAAAAGCTATGAAGCTCGATGTAACAAGCTATACGGACGGGAGTGCAAAGTGGTATTTCAGCCCTGTTTCGGTAACACCGGGGAAAACATATCTATTTTCTAATTTTTACACAGCAACAGTACCGACAACGCAGTTTGCGCAGCTCGGTATGGCGGACGGTACAAACCAATATCAATTGATGGCATCGCTTCCCGCCACTGTGTCACCGACAAAAGTGGAGTATTCCATTGTGATACCTGCAGGTGTTCAGACAATCTCTATCTTCCATGAACTGACTGCTGTTGGTTCATTGACGACTGACAACTTCTCTTTGACGCTTGTTACGCCTGACACCACCCCGCCAACCGTCTCTGTCACCGCACCAGCAAACACAGCAACGGTCTCCGGCAACGTAGCAATCACAACCACAGCAAACGACAACATCGGTGTTGCAGGTGTGACGCTTCTCATTGATGGCGCAGTTGTTGGAACCGAAGACACAACTCTTCCCTACGACTTTACATGGAACAGCACAACGGTCGCAAACGGCGCACATACAATCTCTGCCCGTGCACGCGATGCGGCAGGGAACCAGACGACGTCCGCAGTAGTGAATGTGACGGTGAACAATGCGCAGGCGGCAGTGAATCTTGTCCAAAACCCCTCTCTCGAAACAGATGTAAATGCAGACAACATTCCTGACACTTGGTTTAAAGGTGGCTGGGGGACAAACACCTTTACCTTTACCTACCCGACAGCAGGAATCGACGCTGCAAAAGCAGCCAAGGTAGAAATCACCGCCTACACGGACGGTGACCGCAAATGGTACTTCCAAGATGTTCCGGTAACAGCAGGACAGACCTACACGTACTCAAACCAATACAAGAGTACTGTTTCAACAGAAGTGCTTGCGCGCTACACGCTGACCGGTGGTGCACTCCAGTATCAATTTCTCGGAACGACACCTGCTTCCGCAGGATGGAGTACCGCTACCTACAATGTCACTGTTCCTGCAAACGCAGTTTCAATGACCGTCTTCCACATTCTTCATGCAGTGGGTTCTCTTGAGGTGGATAACTACAGTCTTACAACTCTCGCTGCGCCTGACACCACCCCGCCAACCGTCTCTGTCACCGCACCAGCAAACACAGCAACGGTCTCCGGCAACGTAGCAATCACAACCACAGCAAACGACAACATCGGTGTTGCAGGTGTGACGCTTCTCATTGATGGCGCAGTTGTTGGAACCGAAGACACAACTCTTCCCTACGACTTTACATGGAACAGCACAACGGTCGCAAACGGCGCACATACAATCTCTGCCCGTGCACGCGATGCGGCAGGGAACCAGACGACGTCCGCAGTAGTGAATGTGACGGTGAACAATGCGCAGGCGGCAGTGAATCTTGTCCAAAATGCGGATCTTGAAACAGTAAATGGAAATATACCGCTTGGCTGGATAGCAAATACATGGGGCAACCATACGGCTGTTCATACCTATCCGGTAACAGGATGGAACGGCGGCAAGGCTGCACGTACTGAAATCACAGCATATTCTCCAGTAAACGGGACAGGAGATGCAAAGTGGTATTTTCAGAAAGTTCCAGTTACGCCAGGAAGAGAGTATCGATATACCGATCACTACCGTTCAAGTACTATCTCTGACATTATCGGTGAGTACACTCTTTCAGATGGAACATTCCACTACTTCGGCTTGGCAAAAGAAATACAACCGATAGCAACATGGCAGACCGTGACGGGTACGTTTGCACCTCCTGTAAATGCAACGCATGTAACCTTCTTGCACCTTATCAGCGCAGTTGGTTTTGTCGAAGTTGACGATGTAGAGCTTATTGATATTGGGGCGGGTATACCTTCGGAAACGAATGCTCCGGTCGTGAATTTCATGAATCCTCTTGCAGGTCAGACGGTTTCTGGAACGGTCACATTAACGGCGAATTCAACGGATGACACGGCAGTTACCTATATTTTCTACGCAGTAGACGGTATTCCGATAACAGGACAGATCACAACTGCCCCGTACGCATTCGATTGGAATACAACGACGGTTGCAAATGGAGCGCACACGCTTAAGGCGACGACACATGATCCGTTTGGCAACAATTCAACGGATACGATCACGGTTATGGTTGACCAGGCTTTTGTTGATACGATTACCCCAGCAGTTTCTGTTACGTCTCCTCTCAATGGCAGTACTATTTCGACGATTGATACGATACAGGTACATGCGACCGATAACCTTCGTGTCGCAGGTACGACACTTCTCATTGATGGTGTCGCTGTTGGAGCGGAAGATACGGTAGCTCCGTATGCATTTGACTGGGACTCGAACAGTGTTCCCAATGGAACACACACAATCTCTGCCCGTGCTCGTGATGCAGCAGGGAATCAAACAACGTCCACGCTTGTAACTGTGACAGTAAACAACCCCGTTGCAACACCAAACATGATCCTCAACGGGTCTCTTGAAACAGATACAAATGCGGACAGTATTCCCGATCATTGGATCAAAGGCGGATGGGGAACGAACAATCGTGTCTACACCTATCCTTCTGTTGGGCCAGATGGCAGCAGGGCTGCAAAAATACAAATAACGACATACACTGACGGCGACGCGAAGTGGTATTTCGAGAATGTTCCCGTGGTTGCAGGAAATATCTATACCATTGAGGATCTCTACCGCTCTGACGTACAGACAAATGTGACGATACGCTACACAATGACTGACGGAACAATCCAGTATACGGGCGTCGCAAATCCTCTCGCTACATCCGGTGTTTGGGCAAGCTTCTCGCATACGTTTACGGTACCTGCAGGAGTTTCGAGTTTGACCGTCATGCATATCCTCAACAAAGCAGGATCGCTCGAAGTGGACAACGTTGTTCTCAACCCGGGTACGCCGGCAAAGTTTGTAAAAGGCATGGTTTCTTTCACATTCGATGATGGATGGCTCTCACAGTACACGACAGCACTCCCGATTCTCAATGCGGCAGGTATGAAAGCGGGCTTTTACATCATTACGCACGAAACAGCGGACCCGATCTATGTTAACCCGTCGCAAATACTTGAATTTCAAGCAACTGGCCATGAAGTAGGCGGTCATACGCAAACGCACCCGGACTTGACGATGCTTACGGTTGCCGAGCAACATACGGAAATCGAAGGTTCCCGCGCAGACCTTTTGGCGCTTGGAGTTACAACGGTAGATACGTTTCTATACCCGCATGGGGGATATAACGATGGCATTAAAACGATAACACAGAATGCAGGCTATATAGCGGCACGCAGTGTTGATCGTGGCTTCAATACGCCGACAACGGACAAATTTGCTCTCAAGATCCAGTCGGTAAACCGTACAACGACGATCGAAGAGGTACAGAATTGGATCAATCAGGCCGCAGCGAACAACGTTTGGCTTGTCCTCATGTTCCACCAGATCGATGATGATCCGACGCATACGTTCGGTACGAGGGCAACGATTCTCCAGCAGATTGTTGACTATGTCCCAACGCAAAATATAGATGTCGTTACAATGCGACAGGGCGTGGCGCTTATGAATCCGTAATCTTTCATTGTTACCACCATGAAAGCAGTAATTCTAGCAGCAGGAAATGGGACGCGGATGGGGGAGCTTACAAAAGAGACTCCGAAACCGTTGCTCACGATTCAAGGAAAGACACTTCTCGAATACAAGATGGATATTCTTCCAGAGGATTGTACCGAAATCATTCTGATCGTGAGCTATTTGGGCGACAAGATCAAAGAATATTTTGGTTCTCAATATAAAGGGAAAAAGCTCATCTATGTCGAGGCGCAGCCCCTTGGTACCGGATACGCGCTTTTTGCTGCAAAAGAATATCTTGATGGTCCCTTTATCGTCATGTGTGGAGATGATCTCTATACAAAACACGATGTTCTCGAATGTCTTAAGTACCCTTTTTCTTCACTCGTGCACCGTTCTCTAAAAGGGGTGAGTGGCGGATCGGTCATGCTCGATGAGAAGGAAGAATACGTTAAGGATATTGTTGAGGGAATGCATGAGAGGGGCGCTGTCATCGCGACTGGTCTCTATGTCCTTACTCCGGAAGTGTTTTCACTTCCTCTCGTAAAGATACCAAACCGCGATGAGTACGGACTTCCCCAGACCGTTATACAAATGAAGGAACGGGGGATACGGTCTGTGTTTGCGACGGCATGGTATCAGGTGACATCGCCAGAAGACCTTGTTGTATCGAGTCAAGAAATTAATCATTATTTACCATGAAAACATATAGAGCATCAATTTTGTTTCTTTCGTTTATATTCGCAGGTGTATCGATTGCGAACATAGGCGTTGCACAGGCGGCTATGAATCCGCAGTGCGTTGTGATTACGAGAAATATGTCTGTTGGTTCAACTGACAGAAAAACGGGAAATTCAGTTACTGTTTTGCAGAACTTTCTGCATACGGAAGGATTCTTTCCGAACGCGCCGACGGGCTACTTTGGCCGCGTGACGAGCGCAGCGGTAAAGAATTTCCAGGCGCAGGAAAAATTGCCCAAGTTGGGTATTGTCGGGCCTCTTACGCGTGCCGCGATTATTCGCGTAAGCTGTGCGGGCGGGAAGACTCCTTCAGTTCAGGCACCGACAGAGAGGGTGCTCCCCTACAAGACGGATACGTTTACTGATTGGGTTGGAACATGGGGTGGCGTAAAACAAGGTGTTTCAAAAGGCTTGTTTTTGAACGCAGAAACAACAACAAATGGCGCTGAAGCGTTTTTCCCCGCGTCAAGAAATTGGAAAGACTATGAGTACAGCGCAGACGTTGTGGTGAGCAATGGCTCGATCACGCTTCTCGCGCGCTCGATTGATCCAAATAACTTTATCGGGTGTTCATTTGCCGCTGATAGTATCCAGGTTCGCGAACGTGCGAACGGGGTGACGACAACGGTTGCGGAAGGGAAAGTAGTGGGACGTGATCCATACAACTTCTTCAACACAAGCACATCAGTATCGATGCGCGTGAAGGGTGATACGGTCACCTGCAGGTCGCTCGGGGCAGAGGAGAATCTCAAATACACGATCTCGACACCGGATCTTTACATCGGGGGCATTGGCATTCAGACATGGCAGAGCGGTGTTGGTTCCGCATCACTCGAGCTTCGGGACGTAAAGGTTGAAGCAATATAAAGAATAAATTTTGGAACAAAACAACAAACGGCGTTCCTGTTTGGGAACGCCGTTTGTTGTTTTGTGTATATATTTTTACTGTATTGTTGGCCAGGTTGCTCGTCTGACATCAAGCCACGGCTGCGTGTAGAGGGTATTTTCCCATATCCCTACACCTTTCCAGCCGTTAGCAGTGATAATATCAAGTACATTTTTGAATTGTTGAGGGCTCAATCCTCCCTTTTCAGACGGATAATTGACCGCTACCCCACTTAAAAGTTTTTCTTTTCCTATTTTTGACTCCCAAGCTTTTGTGAGCGAAGTGAGGCTCTCAGGAGTGAAAGCTTCGCTGTCATAGATCATCGGTGCGAGCCAGGTGATAGAAGAAGCAACGTCCGCGATACTTGCCCAAACGGTGTTTATTTGATGCGGTTGTGTATAAATGCCGATGATCAGACCTTGGCGGATGGCATTCATCTTTAGACGAAGTGCTCGTATGAAGTCTGTCATGGCTTGTGCCAAGATGTTTGTACCTTCGATATCAATAGTTACGCCATCGTAACCGTGGATT
Source organism: bacterium (assembly GCA_023264615.1). GTDB lineage: Bacteria > Patescibacteriota > Minisyncoccia > Phycocordibacterales > VMGT01 > VMGT01. The sequence goes on from JAHFLU010000028.1 coordinate 14,168, forward strand.
GCAATATGCTCGGCGATGTTATTGATAAAGTCTGTTCTATTGATGATAACAGCGGCAGTAATATCTTCGATATTCTGATCTCCACCGGCAATACTGAATGTCGCTAACTTGCCCGCTGCATGAACATTTTTGACGAACGCACTTTCTTCTACTGGAGAGAGCCCCATGAGTGCGCCGCTTGCGGAAACGGGCAATACA
>JAHFLU010000078.1 GCA_023264615.1 bacterium
GGGGAAATCGTAAGTACATTTCTCGAAAAAAACTTCGGCGACTATATCAGCGACTCTTTCACTGCGCACATGGAAGACAAACTCGACAGTATCGCAAACGGCAAGAATCACTACATTGAAACGCTTTCTGAATTTTACACGCCCTTCCACAAAGATGTTGCATCAAAAGAAAGTATCGAAAAGCTCACGCACCTCGGGCCCGCAGACGACAAGTGGAAATGTCCGACCTGCAACGCACCTATGGTGATCAAGCTCGGGCGCACCGGAAAATTCATGAGCTGTTCCCGCTATCCTGAATGCGAAGGCGGAAGAACGATGGAAGGCGAGGCGATGGAGGGACCGAAAGCGACCGGACGCGCCTGCCCCAAATGCGATGACGGAAAACTTGTCGAACGGCATGGTAAATTTGGTAAATTCATCGCCTGCAGCAACTATCCCAAATGCAAATATATCGAACAAGATCCGGAGCAGGAAAAGAAAACCCATACTGGTATTTCATGTCCTCTTTGTAAGAACGGCGAAATGGTAGAGCGGCGCGGCAAATTCGGACTCTTCTATAGCTGCTCGGCCTATCCCAAATGCAAGAATACAACCAAAGCACGTCCTACGGGAGCACTTTGTACGATGTGCGGCGCCCTCATGATGGAAGGTACAAAAACCATTCCTGTACGCTGTAGCGATAAGAACTGCCCAAACCACAATCCACAAAAACTAAAAAAATGAGTGTGTACAGAGCATATAATAGGCCTACATGGCAGAAGAAAATATAAAAGAACAGAGTTTGTCGGAAAAAGTGAAAGATATCACCTCTCTTCATGTGTCATCGTTCCCCAAAGAGAGCATGGCCCTCATCACCAAAGCATACGCCTTTGCAGAAAACGCCCACAAAGACCACAAACGGTATTCGGGGGAACCCTACATGGTACACCTCCATGAGACTGCCAAAAACCTCGCTCGCCTCGGTATGGGCGCACGCACGATTGCTGCGGGTCTGCTCCATGATGTCATCGAAGATACCGCTGTTTCAGAGGAAGAAATACGCAATGAATTTGGCGATGAAATCCTCGATCTCATTGAGGGCGTCACAAAACTCGGCACACTCAAATACCGCGGCCTCAAGCGACACACTGAAAGTCTCCGTAAACTCTTTGTCGCAATGTCAAAAGATCTGCGTGTGCTCATCATCAAGCTCGCCGACCGCCTCCACAACATGCAAACCCTCGCATATGTGCCACAACACAAACAGCGCCGGATTGCCGAAGAAACACTTGAGATATTTGCACCCATTGCATATCGCCTCGGCATGCGTGCACTCAATCGTGAGCTTGAAGATCTCGCCTTTCCCTATGTCTATCCAAAAGAACACGCAGACATAAAAAAGCTCCTGAAACAAAAAAGCAAAGAAACAGAAGTACATCTCGAGAAAAATCTCCGCTCGCTCCGCAAGGGGCTCGCAAAAGAAGGAGTACGCAATACGCATATCAGCTATCGTGTGAAGGGTCTCTATAGCACGTATAAAAAGTGGCTCCGAAAAAACAAAGACATTGATCAGGTCTTTGATATTTCAGCAATCAGAATCGTCGTCCCCACCGTACATGACTGCTATCACGTTCTTGGCATCATACACGGCCTCTGGCGCCCTATGCCCGGCCGTATCAAAGACTACATAGCGTTTCCCAAACCGAACGGATATAAAAGCCTCCATACGACTATTTTCACCGGTGACGGCAGTATTATTGAAGTACAGATACGCACCGAAGATATGGACCGAGACGCAGAGTACGGTATTGCTTCGCACTTTATCTACAAAGAGGGCGAGCCGGGAAACGAAACAAGTAATTTCGTACGGCTCATGCAGCTCCTTTCGTACCGCACCTGGTTTAGTAAGGACAGTGGGACATCAAAAGCGACATCTGCGCAGCAACCCGGCGTTGCAACACCGCTTTGGGTACAGCAGCTTGCCGAAGCGCAGGCAGATATAACTGAACCGCAAGAATTTCTGGACAATCTGCGTGCAGATTTTTTCCAACACCGCGTATTCGTATTCACGCCCGCAGGAGACGTCGTTGATCTGCCCGTAGACTCAAGTTCGATTGACTTCGCGTATGCTATCCACTCTGATATCGGCAATCATATTTCGGGCGCAAAAGTGAACGGCAAACTCGTCTCTCTCGATACAAAGCTCCACAATGGCGACGTCGTTGAAATCCAAACAAAGCAATCAAGCAAACCTTCATCAAAATGGATTGATTTCTGCAAAACAGGCGTTGCCAAAAGGAAAATACAGTCTGCTCTCCAAATGCAGGAACAAAAAGAATAAGGGATAAAAACATTTCCTTGATGACAGCATCTCTGTGCTACACTTACACCTGTGGTATATTATCGTTTTACACTGTTTATTTTTGTAGGTACGATCCTCTGTCTCTTTGTGGGCTTCGTTTCAAAATCATCAGCCCAAAGCTTCGTTTTCTCTCGATACTTACAGCGCGGCTCGACCGGTATCGAAGTACAAAAACTGCAAGAGTTTTTAAAAAATCCTCCTTACGGCGGCGTGGACATCTACCCTGAACAAATCATCAGCAACTATTTCGGAATACGCACCGAAAACGCAGTAAAAAGATTTCAGAAAAAATATGGCATTCTTTCTCTTGGCGTTGTCGGTCCTCAAACCCGTGCAAAACTCAACGAATTGCAGACGACAAAGAAAGAAACTGCGCAGATCCCACCATCCTCTCCCACACCAACCGCACTTCCTCCCTGTGCGACACCTACTGCAACGGGCTGCACAAAGGCAACAACACCGTATAACTTTGATCCAAGCGGCGGCAAATGCCAAGGTACAGAAGCAGTCATGTTCGGTGCATCGCCTTTTAAACTCGACCAAATAGAACTCATTGAGCCGATGGGACAAACCGTTGGGGGACACGTGACCCCGATTGATCACGGCTACATCTTTGGCAAAGGCACGCCAGATGTTATGCCTGACACATTCGATATCCAATCCCCCGCAAAGGGGTATGTGGTAGATATATCAAGAACACAGCGGGGAGACTTCAGCGACTACGCACTCACCATCGAGTTTTCATGTACCCTCTTTGTGCACTATTCAAATATGACGAGTTTCGCACCAAAACTTATAGAAGCAGCGGGCAGTGCCGTCGGTCCCCATGAAACTAAAAATATCCGTGTGCCGGTAGCAGAAGGAGAGCTTGTCGGCAGAACAGGTGCATACGGCATCGACCTTTACGTATGGGACCTCACAAAGACACTAAGCGGTTTTGTAAACCCGGCAAGCTATAATACCGAGCAGTGGAAAACACATTCCGCACAATTTTTTGACTATGTAAAAGAGCCTTTGAAAACAGAGCTTCTCCGTAAAGACGTCCGACAAGTCGAACCGCGGTTTGGAAAAATCGATTACGATATTGATGGCAGACTCGTCGGTACCTGGTTTCAAAAAGACACGCATGGCTACGGAGGCCTAAACCGAGGAGGCGAAGGATACTGGGCCGGACATCTCTCCATTGCCTACGATGCAATCGACCCTTCCGGTATCATTGTTTCAATCGGTAACTGGAACGGC
>JAHFLU010000029.1 GCA_023264615.1 bacterium
CGGCTTTTGGGAAACTTGGGTTACATACTTTTCGGATTGTCCCCCCTTCCCCAAAACGGCCGCTCGTACATTCTCCGGCAGCTGCGCTTGAGCCATCCCTTTGTCGGTCACCGCCTGCAAAACTGCAGGCGGTATGACCGTGGTAGAATCTTGGGCCTCTACTATTGTTGCTACCCCAAAAACCAAGAGCAACAACACAAAACCAAGACATCCATACTTCTTCATTGTTCTCATAGAACCCCTCCTTCTTCTTCTGTCCACTTTCTCCGACAAACCACAGAATGAGACGATAACACATTGTCAAGCTTCCGCTATACTACACGAATATAAGAGATTGTCAACCCCCCCCACTCCATACCTACAACGAAGTAGCGAGAGGACTTGACATACTATCGGTAATGTGATTGAATGCCCCCTAGTTTTTAGTCATCACTCTTATATGGCCATGTGTCAATAGGAGGCAACCATATGCTTCAGGAGGGATGAAAACGTTCGTTGTCATGGAGAGTTATGAAATGAAAAGACGGCTGACTACGGTAATTGCAATAGCGGCATTTTTTCTATGCTGCCAAAATGCAGTTTCCCAAGAGTGGCATGGGTCCTCGGTTCCCCCAGGTGATAATTTCTTTCATTCTGTTGGATTCCAAGACCCCTTGCAGCGGCAAGGAGACTACAACTGGATACTGATGCAGGAGCAGCTTGCAAGCGGTCATCCGCTTGGAAGCACTGTCCAAATCTTTGAGGGTGGCCTGACGCAAAACACATCGATCGGAGTTATTATTTCCGAGAGCCCGGGCGCCTCCGCCACCAATAACGGGCCCGTGAATGCCCAAGCAAACACAGGATCCCGTGGCGGTACTGCTTCGGGGTCCATAGAGCAACGCAGTTCTGTGGCGGTTACGAACCCGCCCCAGAGCAATTGGCACCTATGTCCCGGGGAGTGCAAATGAGAATTCTATTGCGATGCATCATTTTTTGCATACTCTTTCCGGGCTTACTGCTCGCCTCGGGATGTACGAGTATGCTGCCCACAGATGTAAAATGGGCAGAAGTCCCCGGCAAAGAGGTGCCTCAAGTTAAGCGGGTAGTCTCGTACTACCCCGAACTCGACACTTGCCAGCAAAACTCCCTTTTTGCGGGAAAACCACCTGTTACCATCATGATTGTTGACGGCCTTGATCTCTCTGGAAAGAGGGATTACAACGTCGGATTTTTCCTTCCCCAAGGCTTCGCTGCATATGCCATGGACCCACTGCGCCGCAATGCGCCGCAGATAAAAATGGTCGATGGCACAAATATGGCCCGTACCGTTATGGGATGGATGAAGCAAAATGCGGGTCAGCAAGAAACACAGGTGCCCTGGCAAACTCCCCCAGGAGTTGAATTCATACTTGTCGTCGAGGTCAATGGCCTCGACTTCAAAAAAGGAGCAGTTGCAGAAGCAGAAGTCTTCAAGGCTGGGGGGGGCGTCCGCACATACGGCGGACTCGTATCTGTCGACGCACGTATAGAGCACCGATCCGGTGTTATCGTTGCAACAAGCAACGTAAAGAAAGATGTGCCTGGCATAACCGCTTACCTTAAGACAAGCGGCGTCATCGAAAAGATGCTTGTACACGCACATCTTGAAGCTGGTGAGCACGAGGCGTTTTTAAATGCGCTTAGTGCACTTGTCTATATTGCTGTCTACGACACGTTCGCCCAGTTTTACGGCGAGCGTACGTGCGATAAAGACGCCACAGGAATCTTTGAGGGAGAACCGCAACCACAAGGTACGCCTCCCTATAAACGATTCCCACGCCCCACCACAACAGAAGCAAGTTATAAGGGACCGGTCATTATTCCCGCCCGAAAGGAATGTCCCATTCCCCTCAACCAGTCCGTTGTAGAAGTCATACCGTACGACGGGCATAACAACGACATCTTCGATCCAGATAAGAACGAGTCCCAAAGACTGGCTCTGGAAAGGATCGGCGCATGGATCGTGAAAAAAGGCTGCGTCATCAAAGTTATTGAAGGCGCACGCTGTCCCAAACCGCCGAAACAAGGCGTTGCTCTCGCACGAGCAACGAAACCTGCAGAATGGATCGCAAGCAAGGGCATCGTTACAAAACCCGCGGCAGTTGAAATGTCCGAGGCAAAGCTTAAAGAACTTTGGGCAACGTGCCAAAAGTCAGCAGGATGCGACGAAGATGCATATCCGTGGTTTTACGGAGCGTATGTGACCATCGTCCATCCATAGAAAGGAGGGAAAAGGAAAATTCTGTTCCAAGGAGGAGGTTTGAGAGTTCCAAAGTACCCGTGTTCACACTATTTGCGTCCAAAAAATGACACAGGAGAATTCCATGAAATTCGCAATATCCATGGCCGTAACTATGTTAGCATTTGTCGCTTTCCTGACCGCCGCCACACCGGCACTCGCATGCCAAGACGGGAACTGCAACAGTAACTGGGTTCCTGAATCGGTTGTTGCAGTGGCAAACAACATGCCTGTCCTCGCCGAGATCAATGGTGGATCGCTTTCCATTTGGCAACAAGGTGGTGACTTCACGAACACTGCGATTGGCGCCCTCGCCGTTGTACCGGCAGATTGTGGGGAATGTCCCGGCGGCATACGAGTCGACGTGGTCAATAACGCAACCGTCAGCGCAATCATCAACATCGGCGATGCAACTGTGGCCGGCCCGCTCACCGTTATGAACACCGCTATCGGCGCAGCCGCCATTACCGGTAAAAAGTAGTACCCCCCCACCAGGTTCTTGTAATTCCATCCGAATCACACAAGGAGCAGCAGGACATACGTCCTCTGCTCCTTTCTCTTTTTCATACTGCAACACGTTGTAATAACATACACCTGCTATACTATTTCTATGAAAACAACCTGTCCCCCAGAGATTACAAAGAAGCTTGCACAAAATATCATTCTTGATGAGCTGTTCGCACTTCTTCTCTATCGACGATGGTATGCAAAGAGCAGTCCCGAGCTTAAAGGGGTTCTTCTTGAACTCATCGCAATCGAAGAAAAACACTATGCGTTCTGGCAAAAATTCCTAGGATATTCAATCGGACGCCTCAATCTCCTGCGTCAGATCAAATTAAAAACATTTGCTGTTCTTTCGGGGATATTTGGCGAAGGAGCAATCCATCTCTTCCTCGAAGCAATCGAGATCAACGGCGTCCGCAAATACCTGCGTGTCTGGAGCATCTGTTCGGGAACAGAATATGAAAAAACGGTCCGCACCGTCCTTGAAGATGAGCTTGAACGTGAAGATATCATCGTCCTGCGCCTCGTCGTGAGAAAAGTAAACCCTCAGCATATTCGCAACATTTTCCTCGGGTTTAATGATGGCCTTGTTGAGCTTCTCGGCGCAGTCAGCGGTTTCTACGCAGCATTTGATACGAGCACATCCGTGCTCATCGCGAGCGTTACCGTTGCGGTTGCCGGAGCGATATCCATGGGAGCGGGAGCATATGTCGCTCTTAGCTCGCAAAATGAGGTTGCGAAACTAGAAGCTGAAAAAAAAGCATTCATCCATCGATCCCATACGGTCGTAAAAGAACGGGAGCATCTGTTTTTGAGCGGTGCGACTGTTGCCATATCATACCTTGTCGGCGCATTCGTACCGCTCGTTCCGGTATTCTTCGGATCCAAGAGTATCATACTCTCGCTCTTCTGTGGCGGCATCATGATCGCTCTTGTCTCGGCAGTGCTTGCATTCCTCTCCGGCATGGATGTAAAACGCCGCATTGCAACAAATGTCGTTATCATCATCGGTGCCGTCATTATCTCCTATGCAATCGGCCTCTTTGCCCGCAATACCTGGGGTATTGCTATATGAATAGGACGTACACACTATGGCACGTACAAAAAGCGTCCGCAGCATATCAAAGATATACTGCGGACATTGTGGGTTTATGCAACTTCTTCGTCTTTCTCATCCAACAAATCCAGATGATAGTCCGGTAGTTTTCTTTCAAGAAGACAATATGCACGTTCAGCTTGTTTCACTCTTACATCCAGATCTTCTACCAGAGAGGAAAGACGGTCGTTCTCAAAAAAAAGTTTTTCCTCCGATGCCATATGCACATCGTACTCCGTATCCAATGCACGGCACACCACAGTCAGCTCATCTTCAAGAGTCACGAACTCTTTTTCTGCTCTTTCCAATCGCCGCTCATAGTTACGTATGCACAGCGCAAATTTTTTTTCGGCTTTATCAAACTGCCGTTCATAATCTCTCGCGGAGCCTTTCGCCCGTTCAAGCTCCTCTTCCACTCCTACCACATAACATCGCTGTTCCTCCGCTCTCTTTTCCTGATCGGCTATCTTCTCCATAAGCTCATGAAGTAAATCATCACGCCGTACCGCAAGACGTTCAAAATAGAGAGCTTTTGCGGCTTCGAGAAGATATTCAACCGATGGCCGGAGTAAAAAGCAAAAAACTTTCTTTGGCGATACGTACCAGATTTCTTTACTACCGTCCTCATGCGCCTCGCGAAAATCAGTTGTAAACCATCCTGTTGGCGTTGTGATATTGATGTGCATGTCCTCACGTATCCAAAACTTAACGCCTAAAACCGGAACATTCCAACTTCCCACAACGCGCGTCTTTAATCCCTGACGATCATTCGTTATAGAAATAAAAAGAACAGAGTTCTCCGTTACCTGTTTTTCACACGAACTGCAAACTGCATCAAGTGCATGCCGGAACACAACACCGACGAGTCCCCTTCCCAATTCCTGGGGAACACGGACCACGACAGACGTTAACCATCCGTCGCAACCTGTCTTCTCTATCACCTCTTCGCTTGAACCCAGAAGCACAAAGGAATCTGCGGCTGATATCGTCTTGATAACACAACAGTTCTCCTTACCTTCTGCGGTTGCAAGCAGCATATCCGGTAGTTTATCTCTACCTTTACTCTTGCTCATTGCCGCACCCTCATCTTCTACAAATACTGTTTTATCTTCTTCCGATGAGTTACTTCTTCATGTATCTTGACATATATTCGAGTTTTAGTCAAATTTCCACTGCCAACTCTGCTTTTTATAGTTGCACAAACTTTGCCTCCGATGGCACGCCAAGTTCTGAAAGAAGAAACAACATGTAGAAGCCCTGTGGCGCCACATGGATATCCGGCGGAGCGGTTACAACCAGTTTGTGTCGATCCTGTGTTTCAATTTTTAGCTCAATATATCGTTGGTGCATGTCAAACGCATGTGTCATGGAACCGGGAGTAATGAGCACTGCTTTCTGTATATGCGCGCCAGTGTGTTCGTAATTGATTTCAAAAGGATTCGCATGCGCAATATTCTGTTTCACTTTCTTAATTACTGGTCTGGGACCTTTGAATAAATAGGAGGGAGAATACACTTCCATCTCTAATCGCATGTTACCAAGCGGAGTTGAGCCTGCAGACAATACTCGTCCGTCAGGCAAAAGAACGGCTGTTCCGTGGTAGCCGCGTCCAATCGTCATCGGTGCAACATCATTCCATACCCCAGTTTCAGGATTGAAGATTTCGCAACCGAACACCGGATCATCCCAACGTGCGGTACTATTTCCCGACAGCGCAAGAATATTTCCATCAGGCAAAAGAATTGCCGCGCCATTTACACGTTTTCCTTTGGGAAAATTGATCGAGTCCCATGTTGGCTTTGGCTTATCAAAATCGATCATTTCTGCGGAATTTGTAGCGATTGCGTCCATACCTCCTTTGGTACTTCCGCCAAAGTGCAGAACTTTCGCCTGATAGTGTGGGGGACAGAGCGGCAGTAAAACAACACATCCATCATGGCGCATCCCGCCAAATCTCAAAGTATCCACATCTTCCCATTCCCATGTACTCAAATTGAGCATTTTTGTCTCCGGCGCATATCCTGCGCAAAACACTTTTCCTGCCGGATAGATGCTTTCTTCCCCTTCTTTGCGCGGCAACACCAGCATACGTGGATAGTCGGAAGGAAATGTCGCACTCTCTTCACTATCATGCGAATGGCCCCTGGAAGCTCGTGAAAAATCGGGGATCGTTGATACAAGTTTCAATCCTTTATGCGGGTCAAATACTTCCACTCTGCGATTAATCTTTGTAGGATCTTTTTTACCCTTCCCTCCTCCTTCATCAAAACCCGATAACAACAAAACTGTGCCATCGGGAAGAAGTGTATTCGTCGGATACCATCTTCCACCTGCCATATCGCCGGCAAATTCCCACTGCTCTTTGTGCGGATCAAAAATATAGAGAAATGTCGCTCCTGTAAAATCCATTCCCTTGCCAAAACCTAAAAAACGCCCAATACGAGAGATCAGCTTTTGAACAGGCCGCAAAAATCGAGCGAGCCAAGGAGGAATCGGTGGAAGATTACGATACTCAAGCGTACCGCCCGTTGATAACAGCCGACCATCAGGCAAAAAACAATGTCCCGCGCAAAACAAATCCCCGGGAGTATCTACCGATTTAATCTCCCCTGTTCTCGGATCCCATAAACGTGTTTCTGTAGGAATCGCTTCATATACCCTGAATCCCGAGTAATAGATCACCTTGCCTGTGGGAAGGAGTGACATGTGAACAGCTTCAATTTGAGAATCATAGGGCAAAAGCTCCCACTGGCCCATCATGCTTGGATCAGGCTTGATCATGCTGCTTCAGTATACAGCAAAACCAAAAACAACGGTGAAAAAACTGTCCTGGTTCGCTAAGCGCACACACAGCCATATGTATACGTTCCCGTGTATCCACAAACCATACCTACATCATCTTTACAACCTTTAACACGACCAACAGTGCACAGTATATTTGTTACACCAGTAAGAACTCCTGTACATTCTCCATCATTACATTTACCCGTGCACGGACGCATTGCCTCACCTTTCCCAAGCAATTTACCGAGGAGTTTTCTTCTTGCCTCGTCTTCGTCACATCCTTTTGCATAAATCCTTGTTGTCGTGACAGTCACCAATCCATTAGGGCACTGTCCTTTTTCTACTTGGTCCTGTATCTCGTGTAGTGGAAATACCTCGACAGTAGAAGCTGTTACATAAAGTAATTTTTGTGAATCCATGTTTTTTCAAACAAACCTAATAATACCAAATATAGTACTACAAAATAAAAAACAGAAAAAATTTTCTAGTGCTGTGGATAACTACACCAAAACCTTAAACACATCACTTCGATCGGCGGCGATGGATGCGAATGCGGTTAAGTTCGCGATCGAGAAGGGACTGAAACCGCGCGTATTCAACGTCATCGATATTTTCTTTTTCAGCGAGCATCTTTTGCGCGCGCTCACGCGCCGCCTCCGCTGCATCAATATCTATTTCTTCCGCACGTTCTGCCGAATCGGTGAGAACAACAACCTCACTATTTGGCCGAATCTCCGCAACACCATGCGACACCGCAAAATGATGTGGTACGCCTTCTTTCACCACAACCATTTCTCCCGGACGCAAAAGTGTTACGAGCGGGCGATGATTTGCAAGCACCGTAATCATCCCTTCTGTGGTCGGAAGAGAAACTCGATCGACAGTGTCATTTTTGTAAGTGACACCCTCGGGTGTCACGACACTCAATGATAGTGTATGTGCTGCCATAAAAATACTATGCTTTCACTTCATCTATACTGCCTTTCATATAGAATGCCTGTTCCGGTTTGTCATCATGTTTTCCTTCAAGAATTTCTTTAAATCCGCGTACCGTGTCCGCGACTGGAACATATTTGCCGGCAGCACCAGTAAACTGCTCTGCAACAAAAAACGGCTGCGAGAGAAACTTTTGAATCTTTCGGGCGCGGGCAACCGCCATTTTGTCCTCATCGGAAAGTTCATCCATGCCAAGAATCGCAATGATATCTTGTAAATCTTTGTATCGTTGGAGTACCTGCTGCACGCCGCGGGCAGTTTCATAATGCTCGCGCCCGACAATCGCCGGATCAAGCACAGTAGAATTTGAATCAAGCGGATCAACCGCGGGATAGATACCCAGTTCAGCAAGCGACCGTGCGAGCACAACCGTCGAGTCAAGGTGCGCAAATGTCGCAGCAGGCGCCGGATCGGAAACATCGTCGGCAGGAACATACACTGCCTGCACCGAGGTAATTGATCCTTTTTTCGTTGATGTGATACGCTCCTGCAACCGTCCCATTTCAGAGGCAAGCGTCGGTTGATATCCTACGGCGGACGGCATACGCCCGAGGAGAGCAGAGAGCTCGGAACCTGCCTGTGTAAAGCGAAAAATATTGTCGATAAAGAGCAATAGATCCTTGCCTTCTTCGTCACGAAAATACTCCGCCATCGAGAGCGCAGAAAGCGCAACGCGCGCACGAGCGCCGGGCGGTTCGTTCATCTGGCCAAAGACAAGCGTTGTCTTTTCGAGCACACCGCTTTCTTTCATTTCACGGTAGAGATCGTTCCCTTCACGCGAACGCTCACCCACACCGGCAAAAAAAGAATAGCCGCCGTGTTCCTGCGCAATATTGCGGATGAGTTCCTGAATGATCACAGTCTTCCCCACGCCGGCACCCCCAAAAAGACCTACCTTGCCCCCTTTAAGGAATGGACACATGAGATCGATCACCTTAATACCGGTCTCGAGCACTTCCGTTTCGATCGATTGGTCTTTAAAGGCAGGTGCTTCACGGTGAATCGGATATTTCATTTTAGTCGTCACGGTGCTGCCACCGTCAATCACTTCGCCTGTAACGTTAAACATTCTCCCAAGCGTTTCACTTCCGACAGGCACCATGATCGGAGAGCTGCTGCTGCGAACAAGCGTTCCGCGAGAAAGACCGTCCGTCGAACTCATTGCAACAGTGCGCACTTCGTGCAGCCCCAAGTGCTGCTGTGTCTCGAGAATAAGCTTTTTACCCTGCAGATCCACTTCAAGCGCTGTGAACACTTTTGGCAATTCCCCCTCAAACCGTACATCAACCACAGCACCAATAACCGCGGATACCAATCCGTCCGTGCCTTTATGTTCTCCTGTTTTTTGTTTCATCATGTTCATATGCGGTGTTTTTATGTGAATAAAAGCCTATTGCGCTGCCAGAGCATTCGCTCCTGCGGCGATCTCTGATATTTCTTGGGTAATACCATCCTGCCGCGCATGGTTCCAGTCGAGCGTCAAGTCCGAAATCATTTCACCCGCACTATCGCTCGCATTCTTCATCGCAACCATACGGGCACTTTGTTCGCTCGCAACCGACTCCAGATTCATCTGGTAAAGCTGCGTCGCAACAAGCTGCGGAAGCACTTCTTCAAGAACAGCTGTTTCTGTCGGTTCAAAAAGATATGCACTTTCGTAAAAGGCGCTGCGCGACTGCACAGGGGACATAGCTTCCCGAACACTGGCTGCAAGATTCTGCACAATCTGCGGCGTCACAGGAAGGATCGGCTGAACGACCGATTCATAGCGAACCGTTGAAACATAGTTGTTGTATGCAACGAATACCTGCTCATATCTGCCACCCGTGAATTCATCGAGAATCAGCCGGCGAAGACCGCGTATCCCGTGTATACCGGCAGTGGGAGAAAACTCGATAAAGCTGCCGCGCACATCTGCGCCGAGTTTTCGCGCTAAACGCTCCGCATTTTTTCCTATCGTGATAAGGTCAACTGCACCCTTTCCTCCCCCTGCTTCAAATGAACGCGAAACCGCCTTTGCAAGACTCACATTGAAACCTCCGCAAAGACCGCGATTCGACGCAATAACAACGATGAGTGTTCGCGATCCTTGCCCTTTTTCAAGAAGCGGATGGGAGATTTTACGTTCAAGAGCAAGTGCAACCAAAAGATCAACAGAGGCAAGTGCGTACCCACGGGTAGCGAGCACGCTCCCCACCGCGCGTTTCATTTTACTCACCGCCACCATTTCCATCGCCTTGGTGATCTTGCGAATATTTCGCACTGATGAAATCTTCTGTTTAATTGCCTTTGTTCGCAATGCCATAGAATAAAACTATTCCTTTCTAGACTTCAAAACGTTTCATACCCTCTGAAAGAGCGTTCTTAAGTTTCTCCTCTACCTCGTCGCTCCACGACTCCGCAAGCGAAGCGAGTACATCCTGCTTCGATTCCTGCATAAATTTTAAAAATGCTGTTTCCCATGCGCCGATATGCGCTACAGGAATAGCATCGAGGTATCCATTGATAGCAGCATAGATGACCGCTACCTGCAGTCCCGTCTTCATCGGTGCGTACTGCGGCTGCTTAAGAAGCTCTGTGAGACAAGCACCGCGGTCAAGCTGTTTTTTCGTCTCAACATCAAGGTCCGATGCAAACTGTGTAAACGCTTCAAGTTCTCGGAATTGCGCCATAGAAAGCTTCATCGAACCGGCAACTTTTTTCATTGATTTAATCTGTGCAGCAGAACCCACGCGAGAAACGGAAAGCCCAACATTGATCGCAGGACGAATGCCTTTATAAAAAAGGGATGCCTCGAGAAATATCTGGCCATCCGTGATTGAAATCACGTTCGTCGGAATATATGCGGATACATCCCCTGCCTGGGTCTCGATGATCGGTAGCGCTGTGATCGAGCCTCCCCCCGCGGCTGCATTTCTCCGACAGGCTCGCTCAAGGAGGCGCGAATGCAGATAAAATACATCTCCCGGATACGCTTCACGGCCAGGGGGTCTCCGCAGCAACAGAGAAATTTCACGATACGAGGCAGCATGTTTTGAAAGATCGTCATATACCACAAGGACATCTTTACCCTGATCCATAAAATATTCCGCAACTGCAGCCCCCGCATACGGCGCAAGGTAGGAAAGCGAGACCGGGTCAGACGCTCCCGCAACAACAACGATTGTATACTCCATCGCTCCCGCTTCCTCGAGTTTTGAGACGATACGCGCAACCTTTGACTTCTTCTGCGCAATCGCAACGTATACACAAACGACCCCTGTTCCTTTTTGATTGATAATCGCATCAATCGCGAGTGCAGTCTTGCCCGTCTGCCGATCACCGATGATGAGCTCGCGTTGTCCGCGGCCAATAGGGATCATCGCGTCAACCGCTTTAATACCCGTCTGGAGCGGCACCGAAACAGGCTCGCGCTGCATCACACCCGGCGCAATTTTTTCAATTGTGTACACTACATCCGATTCGATTTTTTCTTTTCCATCGAGAGGATTCGCAAGCGGGTCAATCACACGTCCCACAAGATCATCACGCACGGGAATCGAAAGAATCTTTCCTGTACGGCGCACCGTGTCCCCTTCACTGATATGCCGATACTCACCGAGAATGATGGCACCGATCATGTCCTCCTCAAGGTTCAGTGCAAGGCCCGTTACCCCGCCTTCAAAAGAAAGCATCTCGAGCGAACCGCACGAAGAAAGGCCGGATATGCGCGCAATGCCATCCCCTACCTCAACGACCGTCCCCGTTTCAACAATATCAATCGATGTTTCAAATGCACCAATCTTTTCTTTCAGATTTTTTATCAGTGTATCGACACTCATAATGAATAGATTATTAAAAAATTACGAAATAAGCTTCTCGCGCAAAAGAGAGATCTGCCGGCGTATGCTTGCATCGTAAATCATTTCTCCGAATCGTCCGATAAAACCGCCAATCACATCGGGATCCTCTTCAACAGAAATGTATGCATCTGCAGAAACCTCCATGCGCTTACGAACCGATTCGATAATGCTTGGGCTAATCGGATGCGCTGTACTGATATGAAGCGTATGTTTTTCTCGGTCGGCCTCATGTATACGCTCGAGATGCCGCACAACTGCAGGCAGCATATAGAGCAAGCCGTGTGATCCAAGAAATGTACTGAAACGCCGTGCAACTTCAGGAGAAGACTGCTCATCCTCAACAACGAGAGATCGCAACGCTTGTGCGAGCATTTTTGAACGGGGCGCACTCATGCCTCTTTCAGCATATTTCTGATAATTTTTTCTCCCCGTTCTTGGTCGATCTCTTCACGCAAAACTTTTTCAACACCCATGAGTACGACATCAGCGATCTTTTCATTGACTGCCCTTTCCATCTCTTTCCGCTCCCGATCAAGTTTCACCCGTGTTTTTTCGAGGATAGATTCTGCCTCTGTCTGCGCACGGTCTTTTGCAGATTCGATGATGCCTTCGCCGTTCACGCTCGCTTTCGCAATAATGTCGTTCGCCTCTCGGTCTGCCCCTGCAACAATACGTTTGTGCTCTTCTCCTGCCATCGTAAGCGCAGTCTGTGCACGGGTTGCATTTTCAACACCTTCTCGTATTTTTCCTTCGCGTTCAGAAAGCATTTTTCGTATCGGACCAAATGCAAACTTTTTCAAAATAAAAAAGATAACGAGAAAATTCACAATGTTCGCAAGGGCGACACGCCAATCAAATCCAATATTTCCTAAAATGTCTAACATTCCCCCCATTATGCAAATATTATTTTTTACTCTCCCATCGCAGAGGTGCATCATAATGCAACAGGGCGGCAGTATTTTCGATCGTAGCCGGCACTGTCTCTTCTGTCGTTTCCTTTGCACGCCTCATGCTGCAATAGAACCGCCACATCAAAACCCATGAAAATATGAACGATACTCCGAGTATCAAGAGAATATATGTACGCTCCACACCCCAGAAATGCCTGAGCGCAAGCCCCAAAAAAAGAGCTGTAAGCGCAGGTATCCCAAATATGCAAGCAGTTTTCCCCATTATCCGGAGAAGTTTGGCACGATTATCCTCAACCATATAACAAAAGCTTCTACGGCGATGCAGGATGCACTGCGTAGTATCGCTAATAGTACACGAAAAATGACAAAAAACAATGGGGGCGTCATACAATAGGATGCCCCGCGTTTACAAAAACACGGGGCACCTTGCCTACGGTTCGGAAACGACAGCAGGTTGGAGAGTGGCAAAAAAGCCTTCGGGAAGATACGCCATCAGCAGATTAGTTTCATGTACTAATTTTTCCTGAGTCTTGTGCCTTGCCTTTCCCGAAAGGCACGCTGCGGTCTGTTTTTGCGGATAGTAAAAAAGCTCCACCACAAGAGTACCATTTACGATAAACCGTACAACGGGAAAGCGTTCGTTCGAAACCCAGTACTCTAAAACAAATGTCCGGCAGTACGCCGTCTGTATCTCTTCCACCCATGCCTTGGTCATCTCATAAAAGTACCTGAATCCCTCGATCTTCCATCCCTTTTCAAGGCCACTTACAGCGATCATGGAATATACTCCCAGAATGATGTATCTGTAATACAGAACGATTTTCTTGCGACATGCTAGCATGTCGCTTTCTTCACCGCAATGAATCTTGCACGTCAGCATCACCAACCTTCGTCCGGATAATCCGCAGTGCAAAAGCGCCCGTACTAACACGCTTTCCCAAATCATGGGCAAGGCTACGCACATAGGTACCACTTGAACATGCAACATGCATCGATGCAACGGAAAATATCTCCTCCTTGGCATCACGAAGAACACTCTCCCATCGCTCCTTAATCTCATGCTGTCGGAAGTCACCATGCACATGCGCAAGGGCATAGGACACTCGGTTCAGAAGCGCTTCTTTCGACATCATTCTCGTTTGGATAAGATCGCATGCATATATTTCAATATTTTTATGCGGGATCTCAATGGATGCGAGGGCTCCCTCTTTTGCCCACGCAAACAGTGTCTTTCCAGCAACAGTCTTCGATGAAAACGGTGGGTATTCCTGCTCGTGCCCGCCAACAAAACGACGCACCTCGTCACTCAACACAGAAACATCAGGGTATCTGGAAGAAAAAACCGTTTCAGAAACGAGACCCAGCATATCGTACGTATCCGTCGCAAACCCGAAGAGTATATCAACCCTATATTCCTTACGCAGCGACAAATATTGGTCGCGGTTTTTATTTTCTTTCCCCGCAAGTACCAAAAGAACACCTTCTGCCATAGGGTCAAGACGGCCCGCGTAACTAAGAGTAACATCAGCGTACTCCCGATGCTCTGTACGCAAACGGTTGAGACACTCAAGCGGTGTTTCTCCAAGCCGCTTATACACATTAATGTGCGTCTCCATCATCTCTTGTACAATACACCACACCCGCCAATTTTTTAAGGAAATGAGATGTCAAAACATGCACCGGGCGTCACCCCGTCACATCCTATTGTATCCCCACCATCAAAGCCCGAAATATATTCCTTCCCTTTTGAATCAAAATCGCTATCTGTATCAA
>JAHFLU010000030.1 GCA_023264615.1 bacterium
AAAACAAACCGCAGGTTCTTGAAGAGACGCATCGCAAGATTATGCGTCTTGAAATAGAAAAAGAAGCACTCAAAAAAGAGCTTGGCGGCGAGGGCGAGAAAAACGTCAAGCCGCGCATTAAAGACATTGACCAGGAAATTGCAGATATGCGCGAGAAGACCTCAGAACTCGAATTGAAGTGGAAAAATGAAAAAGAGGTGCTTGTTGATATCCGCGGCATAAAAAAGAAACTGGAAGAGCTGCGTCTCGAAGCGGAGGCCGCAGAGGCGCATGCGGATCTCTCAAAAGCTGCCGAGATTCGCTACTCGAAAATCCCTTCGCTTGAAAAAGAGCTTGATACAAAATCAAAAAAGTTGAAGCGCTTGCAGAGCTCGCGACGCATTCTCCGTGAGGAGATCCTCGAGGCGGATATTGCAGATGTGGTTTCCCGCTGGACAAATATTCCCGTAAGCAGAATGCTCGAAGAAGAGACTGAAAAACTGAACCGTATGGAGGAGGATCTAAAGAATCGTGTCATTGGCCAGGATGAAGCGATCACAAAGATTTCAAATGCTATCAAGCGCTCGCGCGTGGGTATCGGTGATCCGAACAAGCCGATCGGTTCTTTCATTTTCCTCGGTCCTACGGGCGTCGGCAAAACAGAGCTTACGAAAGCGCTTGCAGAATTTATGTTTAACGATGACCGCGCGCTCATCCGTGTCGATATGTCGGAATTTATGGAGAAACATTCGGTTTCGAAACTCATTGGCGCACCCCCGGGCTATGTCGGTCACGACGAGAGTGGTACGCTCACCGACACTATTCGCCATCGTCCGTATGCAGTGCTTCTGTTTGATGAGATTGAGAAAGCACACCCGGAAGTCTTCAATGTTCTTCTCCAAGTGCTCGATAATGGCCGCCTCACGGATGCGAAAGGAAGAACGGTCAATTTTAAAAACACGATGATCATTCTGACATCGAACATCGGTGCGCAGTTTATCGACAAGATGCAGCAAATCGGTTTTTCTATGGCTGGTACGAGTGAAACTGAGCAATATGTGGAGGTGAAAGATAAAGTGCTCGGGGCACTCAAGGAGCATTTTCGGCCTGAATTCCTTAACCGGATCGATGATATCGTTATCTTTGATATTCTCTCGCATAAGGCGATTGAATCAATCGTCTCTTTGCAGGTGAAGCAGGTGGCGGAACGTCTCAAGGCAAAAGATATTGAGCTTTCGATCTCTCCGGCGGCGCTCACCTATATGGCAAAAGAAGGGTACAATCCGCAGTACGGTGCGCGTCCTCTCAAGCGCCTCATACAAAACAAACTGTTGACGCCGATTGCATCGCACATGATCTCACATAGCATGATGAATGGTGGCACGGTGGCGATCGATATGAAGGGCGATGAGTTTATCTTCGACATCAAAAAGAAAAAAGTTATAACAAAGCACTCCAAGAAAAAGGAAGAGAAGGAAAAGGAGACCGTTGCTGTTTAGAATAGATACAAAAAACAGACTTGCATAGCGAGTTTGTTTTTTGTATAAGTTATAGAGTGGTCAATTGCGATAAAAATAAAACATGATAAGCTTGATCTATGCCAGCACAGTGGACAACATCTCAACAGGAGAAGTTTCGAAATGAATTACGGCAGTTGTATGTAGTCGAAAATAAATCTATCGCTGAAGTGGCACAGATACTTGGTATAGCTTCGCAGACTGTTTTTCAGAGGCTACAGCGACTGGGAATAGACTCCATACCAGAAAGAAAACAGAAATATCTGAATAGACGCTCGGGTGTTGTTATTCCGAAGGTATATTCAAGCGAATTAGCAGAGTTTTTTGGAATAATGCTCGGAGATGGACACCTGACGCACTTTCAAGTAGCAGTTACACTCGGTACAAAAGAGCTTGTTTATGCTCAACATATAGTATTACTTATGCACAAGATATTTAATGTTTATGCTAAAATCTGCACGAGAGACAAAGGTTATCACGATGTATATCTTGGGTCTGTTGAGCTTACAAAATGGTTGAAACAAGAAGGTTTAGTGTACAATAAAGTCAAGGAACAAGTTGGAGTGCCATCGTGGATATTGACCCAGAATAGTTTCATGGAATCTTTTTTACGAGGATTTTTTGATACAGATGGTTCTGTATATAAAATCAGATTTGGAATTCAGCTGGCCTTTACAAATCGGTCTATTCCAATATTAGATGCTTTACAGACTTGTTTGCGAAAGCTAGAATACCACCCGTCGAAAGTAGGCCACTTTAGGGTGTATGTAACAAGAATGTTTGACATCAAAAGATTTTTTGAGGAAGTGCAACCGCAAAATCTAAAACATCGAGAACGATTCGAAAAGTTTTATGCAGAAAAAAATGCGTCGGTACCCAAGCGGTCAACGGGGAGGGACTGTAAATCCCTTGGCTATTAGCCTTCGTAGGTTCGAATCCTACCCGGCGCACAATTTATGAGTTTTGAATTATACAATCAAGCAGAAAGTAAGGATGATGGTTTTGAAAATATCGTTAAGCTCATGCAGGATCTATACATTGGTCTTGCAGAGAAACATCTGCCCGAGGAAAGTTCTCTAAGAAAACGAATTATCGAATATTACTCTGATACCTCCAGGCTTCAAGAAGAATTGTCGGCAGTATTTAAAGATGTTACTCAAAAAGAAGCTGCGAAAAGAATACAGGAAGTTGCAAGCAAATTCGAGGATCAAACTTTTTTTATAGAGCACTATCAAAAGATCTTTGAGCGCACCGATACTTTTGCACGAAACAGACAAAGAGCACAAGAAAATCCGATCGCATCACAAGAAGAATACGATGCTGGAGCGTATAAAGAAGGGTTGGAAACACAAGTAAGCGATGCTATGTTTGCATTGCGCAGGAATGGCTATCAAACCTTTGAATCCGGCTTTCGAGAAGACAATACTCGAGATCAATATGTAGGAATGTATAACAAAAAAGTTATTTTACCCGATTCATTAAGAGCTCAATTAAAAAATAAAAACTTTGCAATTACTCTTATTCCTCATTCTGATAGAACGATTATTAATATCCATCCGCTCTCGAGCGAGCCCGTGTCTCTTGAGGTCTGGAAAGCAATATGGGATGAGTTCAGTGCAAGCATGCCTAAAGCAGAACAAGAAGACTTGAGTGTGGCCCAGACGTATTCGTACCATAACGATTTCAGACAAAGACAAGATGTTTTAAAAAAGTTAGATAAATAGGGATAAATGGGGAGCCACAGTTACTTGCTTTTTTATTAAAGATGATCCAATCAATGTCAAGCAAAGGAAGCTGTATTGACAATGCACCCATTGAATCCTTTTTCGGCCACATGAAAGACGAGCTGGATTACAAATCATGCCGGTCATTTGCTGAGCTTCTTTCAAAAATCGAGGAATACATGAGATACTACAATTACGAAAGAAAACAGTGGGCAAGGAACAGGATGACCCCTATTGAGTACAGGAATCATCTTTTGGCTAAATCCTAGGGGCGTGGGAGAGGATTGCAAAACTGTCTACGAAAGGGGGTACGGATCACGAAAATCGAAATCGCATTTTGAAAGGATTGCTCCGCGCGGCCGCGTTCCGCAAAATCAAAAAAGCGGAGAACATTTTTTTGCGGGGCACGCCAGTGGAGCGAGCGGCGGCGCGGTTCAGTCCTCGTCCAGATGTTCGTCAAAGGTGGAAAAAATAGTACTCTAGATTAACCATATGCGATTTGAGAAAGACTGAATTCCTAATATCCTGTGTACATAGTACAATCGAAGAATGAAAAGGAGTCTGATTGTTATGGTCATCGTTTTTGCTTCTCTCTTCATCATTGGCGTAGGCGAAAAGACGTTCAACAAAATAGGGATCGAGAAAATAAAGAATGAAACGACAACCTTTTGGTCTTGGTTTAACCGCAACGGAGAAACGCCAACGCGCACTCAATCAAAAGGATTTGGCAATTTTTGCTCCTCGCGCTCAAGTTGTTTTGTATATTGCAAAAATAATGTGGGTCGTTGCAATAATTACTGCAAGCAAAATCCATCGCATGAATTTTGTAAACTCCTCTCTTCCGCAAAGCCACAGGGGTGGATTCGAAACGTGATTACCCAGCCGCTTCCCCAGGGTGCCTCAAAAGTGCGCCTCGTACTCCCTGCGCCGCTTGATGCAATGCCGCTTACAGAATTCGGCGCATTCGGAGCACATCGATGGGGACACTCGGAGGGCTTAGATCACGAATGGATATCAATAAAAAATGGAATCCCGGTACGCAGCTGGGCTGATGGTGAAGTTGTCTATGCCCGCCCGAACAATAACCCTGAAGATAAAGAGTATCGTATTATTATTTATTATGGCGATGGGTTGTGGGGCGAGCATATGGGTGTCGCAAAACCTCTGGTCAAGGAAGGACAGCGAGTGAAAGCGGGAGAGCCCGTTGCCTATGGAGAACCACTCGCGCTTGCCGGTTATCACTTCGGCGAATTTAATCTCGTAGACCAGCATCGCCGCGATGGCGTGGGGTACTGGTACACATTTGTAAAAGGCGCAACATTTGTTTCTCCGTTTGATTACCTTCGAGATGATGTGAAGAAAGAATTGGAAGAAAAGTGGAGAAAAGAGATTCTTGCGCACCTTCCCGACATAACCGACTACAACAGCATGACTCCGACGCCGTGGGAGCCGTACCTCACCAATCCCCTCCTCTTTCATAAAAATTACAAGGGTATGCTTGTCGGCGAGTGGTTCCTGCGAAGCAAGCCTTGGGCGAAAGACAACGCGCCGGATATTGTGATTCTTTTTCCTGTACAATCGCCGTATTATCCGAAACAACGGATTACTGCAGTTGATGACGACACAGGAGGACCAAGTGATCTTCATGGTGACTTCGAAGTGGATTATACAAACCACCATATCACCTTCACAACCGATAAGGGAACCTATTATGGCATTTTTGCCCTCGATGAATCGGGACCACAAGCGCGACTTACCATTGAATACCAACAAGCCTCATATCCAACGGAATTCTCGGCGTACGCGCTTGTCTATACTGAACGAGAATTCATCTCTAAAAGCGCAGAGCTACACTACTGGGCACATCCACAAGACGATCCGCGCCGGTGGTGATTTTCTGAAAATGTTTCAGTGTACAGTATGAACAGAATTACACACTATAGATAAATTGCTAAATAATTGGACTTATCCCGATTATCGATTATCACTTATGTTTCTCCCCGGAGTTATTTTGATCGTTGAATTACTTCTTGGAGTTATTATCCAGGGTTAACAACTCCAATTCCAGTCTTAATTATTGGCTTTCTTTTTTGGAAGGAGTTATTAAGAAATTTCAAAAATCATGTTTAAAGTTATTGCCTTTGCCAATACGCTCGCAATCATTGATTTAATACTTCATCCACTTTTCCACTTATGGATTTCTATTGCGCCTCGCTCCTACGAATGGATGATGAACTTGTTTGTCGCAGGACTTCACCTCCAAGTTACCAATTTTGATTCAAGTTTTAGCCACATCGCGCTTGGCACAATCGTTGAAGCGTCTACTTTTTGGATTCTTGGTGCAATGGTTGCTTTGATTTACAATCGACTATTAAATGTTAAATAAGGGAGTTGCCGATCTGGGAGGGAAATGGGGATCCCGATTATCACGATTATCACATTTCAACAATGAGAACCTTTGGTGTTTTTCCAAGTGCGCGAGAAACCATAAGTCTAGTGTTACCACTCACTAAATGAAAAGTGTCGTCATATTTTAAAATTATGGGAGCATCAACCTGTTGTCCTTGCTCAATTTTTTGTTTGAGATCGTTCCAATCTCGGTTAGAGCCATTCTCTATGTTAGAAAAATTTATATACTCCTCTATTTTTTCCCAATCACCAGATTTTATATCATAAGAATCAGTGTTTTCTAACTTACTCCAAAGGTCTTCAGTTAAATCAACCAACTGACCCTGTTTAGAGGCTTCCAAAAAATTTTCCCTAAAATCATGCTCATTTTGAGGAGCATAAAGCTGGGCAACTCTTTCAATTTCTCCAACCTGATCTTTTAGATTGGGAAAAATAAAAACCTCTGGATTAGAAAGTTTTTGTTCAAAATTTTTTGGTTCCATAATAAAATCATACATTTTTTCTCTGCAAAAAATAAAGTGGGCGGGAAATGGGGGATCCCGATTGTCTCTAAGGATGTGTACCGGCCATACCGCGTCGACTTGCCGCGCGGTGATTGATTTTTAACTTTATTTGTTGGAGACACTGAGAAGCTCGGTTTTTGCACCGCTATCCACATCTACCTCAAGAATAACCGCCCCGATAGGAACGCAATAATATTTGTGTTCGTTTAGATTAGAATCAACCTTACTCCAGTCATGTGTTTTTAAGCAATTTGAGAATGTTCCAAGCGGGGTTGTAACTTTCTCGGTTACGGAAAGCACATCTGCCATGTCTTCCGCCTCGCCCTTAAAGTACTCCTGCCTGTACGAATCGCCTACCGCTGGGTGAGCTTTCATAATAATGCCAGGCAAAGCTCCATTCATGCCTCCTTCCCAAGAACCTTTGGTGCTTGTAACACGACCGTCTTCATATTCTTTCGAATCTTCTCCGAAATACCAAACATTGCCATCCTTATCTTGCGCATACCAGTCATAAGTCTCTTCGATCAGACTATCGTTGAGCCAAACTCTATCCCAGACTTCTACGGTAGCCACTCCTAGAATATTTTTTGTTTTATTTGTGACTATTGTTGTATTTTTTTCTACCCCATTGGCTGTTTTACCCTTGTAAGTGAAAGTTTGGCCCGGGACAAGAGTGTAGAATGGGTTATTAATGCTCGAGATGAAATCTTTCGAATCTATTTTAGGACTATATTCCTGGTCGCCAGTTTTGGGCGACATTGGCGATGCTCCCTTAAGTACAAAAAATATCACCAAAATTACTGCAATAATAGCTAAATACATTATCACTTTTTTCATCACCAGATTGTACCATATACCTGCTTTTTTGTTGTATAGTAATGACATGAAGACACCGATTCAAGTCATGATGAAGCAGCTGATTTCCGCACTTTTTATTGCAGCTCTTTTCATCCTGCCAAGCTATGTCCACGCCGCTTTTTCGGGTGCGAACGGAAAGATTCTTTTTATTCAAACACAGATTGGTTCCAGTGCTACAATCAACACTATAAATCCCGACGGTAGCGATCAGCAGACGATACCGATTGACCTCGCGGGAGTTAGTGAAGGTTCGTGGTCGCCGGATGGAACGAAAATTGCTTTTTCAGGAATACGAGATCTGCACGATCCACAGGATGGTTATAGAATATACACAATAAACGCCGATGGAGGCGGGTTAACGCAAATTACGAACAACAATGGAGGCTTCTCCCCGGCGTGGTCTCCCGATGGAACAAAGATTGTTTATCTATGCGCTCTCCCCGGCTCGAATGAGGTTTGCACTATGGACGCTGACGGTAGCAACCAGACGCAGCTTACGCACGATAGTGCTCATCTGAATCAATCGAATGCCGCCCCTGCATGGTCGCCGGATGGAACGAAAATTGCCTGGTCAAGAGGAATCTCTGGCACCACAAAAACATACGTAGAAATATATGCAATGAATGCCGATGGCAGCAATCAAGTATCGCTTACCCACGATGCGGAACATCCAGAGGAAACAAATGCATACCCCTCATGGTCGCCGGACGGCGCGAAGATTGTCTTTTTGAGTGATCGTGACGGTCCTTTCTATGAAATCTACACGATGAATGTAGATGGCAGCAATAGATTCAGGATTACTGCTAACGATGCGTCTGACTCGTATCCTTCATGGTCACCTGATGGTACAAAGATTGTTTTCATGAGCGATCGCGATGGTCACCAAGAGGTTTATACTGCGAATACTGACGGGAGCGATCAAACAAGAGTGACTTTCAGTCAATCAGCGAGCGACAATCTATACCCCGACTGGCAGTCGCTGATCTCAATATCGAATGTGTTGCCGATATCCTCTTTTACTTTTCAACCGAGCAATCCGAAAGTCGGCGATATGGTCACTTTTGATGCGTCCGGTTCGTACGATCCCGACGGAAGGATAGTGCTGTATGGTTGGGATTGGAATTCAGACGGAATAACAGACGTGTACAGCGTCACGCCTTCCGTGCAGTACGATGGATTTCCTGCTGGGACAGCTACAACGACTCTCACTGTTACAGACGATAAAGGCGGGGTAACTACGAACACGGCACTCCTTCATATAGAACCAAACAATCGGAGCACCGGCACTGCCTCAGTTCTCGACGCTTTCTGTTCCGTTTTTGGCGGTTGGTGGTGCGGGAGTTCTGTTGTAGCTGAAGAAAACGATATGAAAACGATAGACGAATGGTTGAGAGATAGGAACGGCGATAATAGTGCCGATACAGACACGAAACCGTATGATTGGCTAAAGGGAACAAAGTGTGCCGGAGTGGGGACTGCGACAGAGCGGGAAGGTTGTCTAGTATCTGCTCTCAATACCCAGTTTAAAAACCGTTCGGGGCAAAGTACAGAGCTAACGTATAGAGCGTATATTCTTTCGGTAATTACTGAACAGAAAATGGTTGAAAATGCGTTTGTGCAACAGCATGTGGATACGTACAAGCTGTACCTGAAACGTCTTGCCGATTGGCTTCCCCTCAAAGACGTGATTGATTTGTTCTTTAATGACAGCACAACAGAGGGAATACGAGGATTTCTCATTGCAGCGGCTCCTAACTTACCATATGCCACGGCTGATTTGTTTGTTTACGGGACATCCTTTCTGTCTTTTGGAATGGAAATAAAAAAAATAAATGGCACGTTAAATGACTTGAGTGACGGTGTTTATCATGAAGTTTTTGTTTGCTATCTTTCTCGTCGATCGGCGCGAAATAATAACAACGACCATGAATATGCCTGGGAAATCTGTAATGCAGATACAGCTCTTGGAAGTCTTGCAAAATTTAGTGAAGCTACGCGAGCTGAAACTAAAGATAAATTCAATGAATGGTACAACAAGTATCAACCTCACTTTAGGGCAGCAGAGGGGTTCAGTAATCAGTTCAAACAGAATCTTAAAAATGATATTGAGAAACTCATTACGTACGCAATAAAAAATCCTTCCAAATAACCCATTTCTCCAGAGGATATCTTTTAGAGGGTGGCTACTTTGAATTAGGATCCTCGTTATTTTGTTTCGAGATCCGATTGACTACGGTCTTTTCTGAATAATGATTTCAGAGAAAGACAAGATTTTTTAAGAAAGAAACAATATATGATATAGTAAACTCGTATGTTCCAAGAATTTGCAACTTTTTTAAAAGAATACAAAATTTTCACACTGGCGGTCGCATTTGTCATGAGTACGGCGAGTACCACATTGGTAAATTCGATTGTGAAGGACGTATTGATGCCGCTCATCGGACCCCTCATTTCGGCGGGTGCATGGAGAGACGCAGTGCTGCAAGTGGGCTCATCACAAGTTGCGATTGGCTCGTTTCTCGCTGAACTCTTAAATTTTGTCGTGCTTGCATTTGTCGTCTTTGTTGTCGCAAAAAAGGTTGTTATTCTTGGAGAGAAGAAAAAATAGAACAGCTTGGAAGGGCGATGTCCGAGGCGGGCGTAGGCAGGTTGCTTTTTCTCGGCCATTGTTTTATGCTACTAGGGCTGTATGTCACAGGATCATCTGATAAAACTCGCCTGCTCGAAGTGTAAGCGGATCAACTACTTTTCTACCCGCAATCGCAAACAAGTCGAGCGCAAAATTGACCTCAAAAAATACTGCAATTGGTGCAGGAAGCATTTGGCGCACAAGGAGGTAAAGAAATAGCTTCCGATACAAAATAACATGTACGAAAAAACACAGCATAATGCTGTGTTTTTTCGTACAGAATATACAGCAAAATCGTTGACAGGTTCTTAATGTATGGTATAAAAATTCTGGAATTCGAGAGCATTTATTGTTCTACTCTGTCTGGAATGAGGTATGACATGGTATCTGCATACGATGTGTTACGAAAAGCATGTGGCTTTTCCGGGCCTATGCCGAGCAGGAATTGTGATTACATCAGGAGTGCTCTTTTTCTGAATTGGAAGCGAGCACGACACATGAATGTTCCGGAAGATATATCGGACGACGAGCTCTGGAAGCTGTTTTTTAAGGTAGGTTTTTCTTCCGGTATTGTTTTGCCACTTGCGGATGGGGGAATTCGCCCACTCATTAAACGGATCCTTGACCTGCACTGGCTGACCGATGAATGCTGTTCTGGCCATGCGGGAGAGTTCCGCACAAACCCACATATTGGGATTATCTTTCCGGACGACAATGTGCGAGAGCGATTTGTCATGCTTTGCAAGTCTTTTTTTGCGGAGAATGCCTTTGACCTTGAAATGACGGGAGACACCGAAGATAATGATCCTTTTGGAAATTATCGTGAAAAATATACCGAAATATCCAGTCCATATGGATGGTTCTACAAAAGAAGGATGACGACATTTTTTTGGTTTACAAGTACGTGTGACGAAGAGACCCAGAAGATATGGCATACCTTTTCTGCAGTACTTAATGTGTATGACAAAAAAGGATTATATTTTCCACTCCTATCGAGCCTGCGACTATCTGATTCTACAGATGAAGCACTACGTATGCTAGAGAAAATGTATACAAAGTTGTGCAGGGAATGATAGAAATACTGCCTCTCCGTACACGAAAAACGGAGGGGCAGACTTATGATGAAAGTCTGGTGCAATGTGATAACATTGTATCTACATAGGGGCGTGGCGCAATTGGTAGCGCATCGGTCTCCAAAACCGACGGTTGCAGGTTCGAGTCCTGTCGCCCCTGCTCGAATTAGAACACGAACATAACAATATGTCAATACACCAACAAAGCCCTCAAGTAGAGGGTTTTGTTTATGATAATATAAATTATGAAGTTCGTAATCTTGTTTCGTTTTAATATCGACATTAAGTGTCCGAGACTCAAGTTTAAATGGTTATGCGAATAGCTGAAGTGCTTAAATAAATAGTATGGAGTTGTTGTATGATGTCTTAGGTGTATTCTGTTTCGGGACTTTTATCTGGCTGTGCATTGCTTTGTCGTTCCATTTTTTGGACGGCTGGTACTCTTTGGCGGGGCTGTATCCAGACCAGTCAAATGAATTATCGCTGCTTACACTTACCGGATTGTCACAAGCAATGCCCGTGGGAAATCGAGGGCCTTTCTATATCAGTATATGTGTTTCAGGTCTTAGGGTCGGTATCACGAAATTATTTGATCCTTTCAGCCGAGATTTTTTCGTTCCATGGAGTGAAGTGAAAGTTGTGCGAAAGAAATATCTTTGGTTCGGTGACTACGTCGAACTCTCTTTTGGTGGAAAGAAAAGATTGGTAGTTGAATCCTATATCGCGAATCGAATTTGGAGACTGGTCCCGGAGAGTTGGCCGGAAAAGGGACAACTCCCGCCACCAATGAAACGGTGCGAGTTGTTATTGGATATTTCCAAAATATGGCTAATGTTGACGGCCCTGATGTCTGCGTTCTTTTGGTTGGGTCCGCGTGTGCTGGATACAAAGGAGCCCCCAATACTATTTTTTATTGTTGTTGCAGTTATGATTAGCTTATCTTTTCTATTTGAATACAGAAGAAGGTTAAAAATAAATGGGGATACCTAATGACATTGATCTTTAATGGGTGACCATCAAAACCGTAAATCTCCTGTGCCATTAGGTGTCACCAATGCTATTTGGATGCTCTTCTGTATACCACTTTCATTTGCAAGATAATCAAAGGATAGTATTCTCATTATATATGGACGACGCAACAAAAAAGTTTGTAGAGGGACAAATCGAGAGGCTTGCGGTTATGGTTGCGAAGGGATTTGAACAGACAACTGCTGACATGACTGAACTGCAAAAAGATGTGACTGAACTGCAAAAAGATGTGAGTGATATCAAGCATACCATGACAACAAAAGACGATATCGTACGACTGGAGGATGTGGTTGAGTCGGGTATAGTAAAGCTGTCGAAAGAAGACGATGAATTACGCGATCGAATGCGTGTTCTCGGAACCCGGGTGGATCGGCTGGAAGTTACTGGTAGTCCTCATGCGGCGGAGGGCCGAAGCATTTGAAAAACTGAAACCAAGAGCAATTACTGGTAATACATAAAGCAACAATAATCGACGATTCAATGGAGACTTCTTAACTTTGCCAGAGTAGGAGCAATTAGCCCTAAATCGCTCAACCAGTTCCAGAATGCATTTGGAAGAAAAACGCCTAGACACGGAAAACGTTGGATAATCCATGGGTCAGCATAAACAACACCATCTTTCACAACAACAGCAGGATTGATACCCCAAAAACTACAGACCACATCTGCTGTCCAAACAACACCAACAACAACTGTCGCGATGATGAGAAATTTGATAACTCTAAATCTCATAGTGATGATGTTTACTCGTAAACTGTCGCATACCTTTCCACCCCAAGAAACCGACAATACCTGAAGCGAGAAGGAGTAACGTAGACGGCTCTGGAACTGG
This sequence comes from bacterium, assembly GCA_023264615.1. Classification (GTDB taxonomy): domain Bacteria; phylum Patescibacteriota; class Minisyncoccia; order Phycocordibacterales; family VMGT01; genus VMGT01. The sequence continues at coordinate 12,554 of JAHFLU010000030.1, forward strand.
TTTATGTGTGAGATCGTCGAGGGTAAACGAACTCCCGAAAGGATCACTTTCCATCATAACATGGGCAATGCCAGCGGCAGAAGCAAAAACTCGTTGGGGATACTGCCGGGGTCCCGGAAATCCTAGGGCTGGCGTGTACAAAAAAACGGGGTTTTTGCCAAGTCGAATGATGAAAGAACCATCAGATGCAAGCACAACAAAATACGGTCCCTGGATTAGGGACCGCAGAGTTCTCCCTGTCTGCACGTTATGAACGCGGGTTCGGGGGCCAGTATATGCGAGGAGAATGAGGGGAAGGCCCCTGACCTGCGATTGCGATGACGACTAGGAGCATCACAATCCCCCGTCAACGAGAGGTCAGAGGCCCAACGCCGTGGTCATCGAAGAACCACTGGCGCCTAAAACCGGTTCTTAAACATTTTGCAAAGAAAGGAGATGCTGAGGGATGCAATTTCTTAGATCGATCATACTGTACAGCAAGCTTTTGTCAAACAGGAAACCGTCAGAACGGGCGTTTGGTGTATGAATGCCCGTTCTGTTCACTCCTGCTTCTTCGCGTCAGGAAGCGGCTGTAGAGGCGTGATGACTGCCAAGTCGTCAACACGGAGCTGTGTCAGTTTGGCAAAGATCTTTTCAAAATGAATGCCCATAGCGACGGCAATGGCGACAGCGGTGAGCGTTTCGATGTTCATCGAACCGAGTGGCACTTGCAGAGAATGCCGCATGAGATGATCAACCCAGGCTGATCCACTTATTTTGATTTCGGTACCTGTTTCACTAACGTAGACATTGATAACGCGGGAAAGACTGTCTTCCCGCGACGACCATGTTGCAGCGATATCCGGCTTATCGGTGAAGTTTGCTTCTACTTGGATATTGTCCATGCCCTTAAGAGAGAGGAACTGGAATGCGCATTCACCGATAAGCTCGGCGAGCTCATTTCGGTTAGCCGGTTTCAACCGGCGGATATTTTCACGTGTGTCCACACTTCTTCTCCTTGTACGTCCCTTGATATAAGCACCTGCCGCCATCTTAACATATTTGTGTGTAGGGGTAAGCTGCGGTATTTCACGAGACGAACTACATCCTTGTGGAGCTTCGGGACATGCGGATTGGTAGTGTATGCCATATACCCCATAGTAATTCTTTGGCAGTAATTGTGAGATAACCCCAAGCGAGCAGGGATCGGGAAACAGCCCATGCCAGAAAAAGGTTCGTACGTTGTCCCACCAGGACTGCGATGCAGGAGATAACAGTGCCAAATAGTCTTGTCTGATAATTTTCTCTATAGTGTCGAATAGGAAAAACGAGGTTATGTAATTCGCAAGGTTTTGTATTGAATGAATAAAAAATAAAGACAGGGAGCATATAGTATGTATGCGCTCCCTGTCTGGTTTAGGCGTGATATGCTTTCTTTTTATCGCAGGAGCGCAGATGTTTGCCGATGTCGGC
>JAHFLU010000079.1 GCA_023264615.1 bacterium
GATGTCGCGCAAGCGGCATAGGTGATGATTCTGCCACCAAGTCCACCATCCGTCAGTTGACGGATGGTGGATGGAACAACGAATCGCTCCGACTCAGAGGTTAAATGAGCGTCCTGATCTATCAGGGCCTGAACGGAACAAAAGGTAGGATAGTAAAAACACAAAAAGCGCCACATAAGGCGCCTTTTGTGTTTGCTCTGCTCTTTGTTTTATGGTAAAGGTTAACTTGGCCAACTTTGAACAAATGGAGCAAGAGTATGAAAAGTTTGTTTGCGGTATGTGTTTTCTGTCTGGTGTTACAGGGCATAGCATGTATTGTTGATGCCGGAACGATCAAATCTAATACATGGCGCGGAATAGAGTATATGCTGGAGGATACTCGGAGAATGGTATTTTGTGCCAGCATATTTAAAATAAACAAAATAAAACTTTCTTTGGCGACCGAGTATAAGATTGCCGGTAACGCAGTCCTTTTACGTTTTTTTGATGGAACGACTGGTATCTATGCATTTCAAGGGGACTTTAGGACGTGTACTATTGTCGACGGGAAATTGGGCTCTGATCGTGAAGGAACACAGGCGAGAGAGATCGTTACTGATCGAAGTAAATTGGCGAAAATAGAAGAGGCGCTTCTATCAGTTACGACTGCAGAGGAAGTTTCAAGCTTGTTTTCAGAGGTATGGCCGAGTGAAATTAAAAATCCGGCTCCGGAGCAGGTTGCATTATGCGATAGGGTGGCAGCACGTTTTTTCCAATTAGTATCGTCCAATAGTTCCATTGACTCCGATATTGCGAGATTTGGAAGGCGCGGAAATAGATATTGGCAGTACAACTACGATCTTGCTGAACACTTGCGCATAGCATTTCTCGATGCATATATCGGGGACGGGAATTCGTTGATTCTTGAGGGAGATGAACCTGGTAATGGAGATAGGGAGCTTGCAGCCAACGAGCTTGTACAGATTTGGAGGAATCGGGCGAGTGCTCAAATCATAGGAGGGTTAAATCCAAAAACGCAACAAATGATGAGAGCAATTCAGCCGGATATTTTTGCCAAGAGCTCTAAATGAAAAGAGCAGATATATACGTATGGCTGAACCACTCGAAAAGAGTTGTTCAGCCTTTCCTTTTTATATTTTTTCTCTTATACTTGCGGCGGAATGACTTTTGTTTTCTTTGCATAGGTCTAAGGAGGGGTTTCTATGCGTATTGGCGTGCCGAAAGAGATCAAAGCTGATGAGCACCGCGTTGCTCTACTTCCTTGGGGAGTGGCAGAGCTTGTTGCGAGAGGTCATGTTGTTTACATCGAAAAAGGAGCCGGGAAAGGCATTAACATCGGCGACCGTGTGTATCGCAAAGCAGGCGCGACCATGTGTTCTAAGCGCGAACTCTACGGAATTGCGGAAATGATTGTGAAAGTGAAAGAGCCGATTGGCGAGGAGCTCGACCTGCTTCGTGACCACCAAATCCTTTTTGCATTTCTGCATCTTGCAGCAGAACCGGCGCTTCTTGCGACATTGCTCAAAAAAAATGTTACGGCGATTGCTTTTGAAACAGTACAGGCAGATTCCGGCTTACTTCCGATTCTTGCTCCGATGAGTGAGATCGCCGGGAGAATGGCTCCGCAGGTTGCTGGTGCATGTCTTCTCAAGAAGTCAGGCGGCTGCGGCATGCTTCTTGGCGGTGTTCCCGGTGTTTCCCCTGCAAATGTTGTGATTGTGGGAGGTGGCATCGTGGGCGTGAATGCTGCGAGAATTGCCCTCGGGATGGGTGCGCTCGTGACTATTTTTGACGTTTCTCTTGAAAAACTTCGACACCTCGACCAGGTATTTTCCGGTCGAGTGCAAACAGTTCTTTCGTCACCGCGTAATCTTAGGGATCGATTAGAGACTGCTCATCTGGTGATCGGTGCGGCGCTTGTGCCAGGAGCGAAAACACCGCATATTATTACTGCGGAAATGATTCGGGGAATGCAGCGAGGGTCGGTTTTTGTCGACGTTTCGATCGATCAGGGCGGTTGCTCTGAAACATCGTTGCCGACAACACACAGCAAGCCAACCTACATTCTCGATGATGTCGTACATTACTGCGTGACGAACATGCCGGGTGGTGTTGCGCTCACCGCGACACACGCTCTCTCAAATGTGACGTTTCCTTATATCTTTCAGATTGCCGCAGACGGTCTCGATTGGGCACTGCAAGACCGGATTCTTGCGCGCGGGTTGAATGTGCATCAAGGAGTAGTCATGCACGATGCCGTCAAAGCTGCTCTCTCGTTGTGACACACGAATGACCTCTATTAACACAAAAGGAGGTCATTCTTTTTTCATAGGACGTACGCACTTGGCGCATTTCTTTGTCAAAACGTGCGATGCTCGCGTCGCCGTATAAGGAATACGGCTTGCTCCGCTTCTCGTTTTTCCTCGAACTGCATCCAAGTGTGTACGTCCTATTTAAGAGAGAGTTATCGGCGAGCGGTGCTATTGCTGCTCATTGAAGCGTCAAGGGTTGCAGCGATGCTTGTGATATATGCCGAGAGTTCGTGCACATTTTTTCCTTTGGTCATGATACAGAGGATATACGGGCGTGAAGTATTATAGATAATGCCGCAATCGCTCAATTCGATCATTTGTTCACGCTCTTCTTGCGATACGCGCACGCCATATTTGTGTGCAATTTCCGTATCAGAGGGAATTCCAGCACGGATACCTTTCGTGAATTTTGTATCAGTAAGAATTTGAAGTGCCTTTTCCGACATGTCTCTATCAAGGAACGTGGCGTTATAGAGGACACGAAAAAAAAGTCCGTATGTTTTAGCCGAGATTTGGTACGCCGAAGAGGCATCTTCCGCCTGCGCATCATAAGGAGTTTGAATTCCGAGTTCGGTATATGTTTCGGCAAGTATTTTTTTGTTTACCTCTATCCGAAGGAGGTCTTTTGCGTCATTGTCTGAATCAATAATCATACCCTTAATGAGTTCATCAATACTATACTTTGTATCATCGGTGAGCATGGGAACCTCAATAAGGGGTGTGACGTTTATGGGATCTTTTCTATAGAGGATATTTTTGTTGAGGATAGTAGGATCTGTTTCTGCCTGCTTAAGAATTGCCATCATGAGTGGTACTTTAAGAAGGCTTGCTGGGGAGTATGTATTCTCGTTATTAATACTGAACGATTGACCATGGGATGGGTCCCGGAAATATATGGAGGCGTAGGCGATTTGTCCTGTTTGTTGTGACGCTCGTGTAAGACTCTCAATTTTTTGTTTGAGTTCACTAAATTCTTCAAATTTATCGCTGTTCTCCTGGCACGCAAGAAGGGGGCTTACATACTTATAATTGTCTATTTTTGCGCGCAG
>JAHFLU010000031.1 GCA_023264615.1 bacterium
GGGTGATGCTTTCTTCTCTTGCGATAGGAGAAACAGCGGGGATTGTGAAAGATTATAATGAACAAACGGTTGCAAAAACGATTCGTGGCAGCGAGGATTACCGAAAACAGGCGGGAGAAACCGACGAAGAATATATTGCTCGGACGAGTGGCGGAGATGCTTTGAATGAAGCATGGGACCTCTACGAACAGGCGAAGAATGGAGATCCGGAGGCAAAGCCCACAAAAGAGCAAATTGATGCCGCGTATTTCAAAAAATTGCCGGAGGAACTTTTGGAACGCCTCAATAAAATCTCACCGAGCTCGAGAGACTGGTGGTTCCAGAGAATGATGCAGCAGCGTGTCCATGAAAAAATACAGAAGATGCATTTTAAAATGCTCAATGAAAGAGAGGAGGATAAAGAAGGAAGGTATATAAAAATAAGAGACGCGCGGTACCGGCGTGTGCTTGACCGCTACGCACGTCTCATCGAGGATAGTGGTACGGTGCACTCCTTTGCCCTTGCTGCGGTCCAAGCGGAGAAAATCAACAAGGCAATTGTCGCTGGTTTCAGCGTTGATGCATGGAGGCATGGTTGTGTGGGCATCTATCGTCTCGCCTCTAGGTTTTTGCAGGGTGATGCGGCAATTCGCTTGCCGAGTCTACCAAGGTCTGCAGGTGCTGCAACAGCTCCTGTTGTTTCTGGTGCGGAAGTTGCGGGGCAGGGAACATATGAGGCGCAGAAAACGCTCGCGCAAAGTGGGATGAAGCAATGGCTGGAAACCCAAAACGACCGGCGCGCGGCGCTCGAAGTGATGCGACAAGACCTGTCGTCGGGAAAAGTGACCAATAAGGCGCAGCTCGAGGCTCTTAAAGAAGTCATCGCGGAAGAAGAGATTGCATTGAAGAAAGTTGAGACGGCGAGAGAACAAGAAAGAAAGAACCAAGAAGGGAAGAAGTCTCCTCGGGTTTCTGAACAAACGTCCACAACGGGCGTTGAAATTCCTGTTTTTGTTATTGAAGGGATGCGCGGCAAAATGCGCGGTAAAAGCGATTTGTCGCTTGAGCGTATGATCAGTGAATACCTTGTGGCGCAGCCTGAAGCGCAACGCTTGCTTAAATGGGATGGTGCGGGTGAAAGGGCGGATTGGGCGGGAGCTCGGAGTCATGGGATGTGGGTACGGTATGCTGAAGGAGTTCTGACACCGGAAAAACGTTTGCAATTACAAAGGATGAATCTTACAGGCGACGCGGAAGGCCTTGCCGAATACTGGAAGAGCAACCCGCATAATGAACTGCGACTGGATCTCAAAAACGGTACAGTGGAAGTCGTGAGCGATGATCCGATGTTTAAGAAAGGGGCTCCAGAGAGAGGTCAGCGCTCCACAGTCGCTGCGCGGGCAGAGGCGCGTCTTGCACAGACCGGAGAAGGGTTGGCATTGAGCAACGCGACGAGCGAATCGAGCGCGATTATGCAGCGGGCGCGCGCCGATCTGCCGCGGATAAAAAGTCCCGAAGATGCGGAATGGTTCATATGGACGCACTTTAATAAGCTTATAAAGGAAAGTTTTCCTACAGAGGCAGGTGGGAATACTCCTGTACGTAGATATACGGAAGGCGACCGAAAGCTGATGCTTGGCTATGTGCGTGAAATGAGAACGATACTCGATGACTTTAAGGTACGATACGGTCTCGCTGCACACGAGGATCGCGTACAGCAGCTTGAGAGTCTGACAAAACGAGTCGAGCGTGCATCCACGTATGCATTCGACAAACAAGCGGAGGCGCTCGAACGGGCGTCTGGTGTTCATGCAGAAGTGAAGCAGGGTACTTCCGTTGTGCCAGAGAAACCACAGGTAGGCAGGAGAAATGCATTTGCACCTGAAGGCAGAACAGTTCGCCCGCCTGTTACTCGCGGCCCGTCGATTGTTCCCGGAGAATCGGTTCCGGCCGGAGGAATACGGTTGCAAGAATTCTTGCCGCTCGAGTCGCAGCAGAGGGAGCTGAAAAGGATTTTTTACGAAGGAAATGAAAACGCTTCGCAGCGGGCAGCGCATCTTTCTGAATATGTACGCAGAGGTATTGTAGATCCTAATGTCGCTGTGCAGTATTTTGCAGCACAGATGAAAGTTCCGGAAAATCATCAGATTGTTCAGGGGTTGCGTGGTACTCTCGCAGATCTCGCGTCACCGGAACGGCAGAGAAATGCAGAGCTTACGCTGACGGTGAATATGCAGAATGTGAGAATGACGAATCCGCAAGGGCCGGGAGTAGGGGTGTTACATGCAGAGTCGCCCCCTCAAAATAGCAAAGTTGTTTTGCCGGAGAAACCGCGCGTGAGAGTCGAAATGGTGGAAGCAAAAGAGTGGCCCAAGGTGGCGGAAGATTTGAACCGCGTTGTTGACGGACCGGGAAATAGCCAACTGCGGTTAGGTCGCCTTATTGGTAAATATAGCGCAGGCGAGGTTAATCCTGAAGCGTTTGCTCATTACTACACACAGCGAATGTATGAGAGATCCGGCCGACCGGCGGTTTTTGGCTCTGACGGCAAGAGAATGCTTCCTGTTGCAAGCGAAGCAGAGATTGATCGATTTAAAAAACTGTTTGCAAAGGCAGTGGAGTATCCACGAACGCGTGAGAGTATCGCTGTGCGACAACAGCTGGAGTCGCTGATTATTAGCGTTACTGGCCGGCAGTAAAGCAAGGGGACTGTATGGAACCATCACAAACAGACAATCTTGAGAAAAAATTCAGCTCTCCAGAGGAAGAGCTTGTGTTTCTGCGCGAGGAAGTAGCGCGTAAGGAACAAGAATTACGCGAACGCGGCAAAGAGCCGCATCGGGGAGAGATCATTAAAGACAAAGTTGAGGCATACAAAAATATACCTGTTCCCGATCTTCTTACAGAAGAGCATGCGTTGCATCCGCAGCATGTAGAGGGGTTTGCGCTTGGTCTCGCACCCGAAGAGCACGATACGCAAATGGAGGGAATGCTTTCTCTTCTTATCGAAAAGGGCGTGCGTAATGCGCTTGCGGTGATCGATAAAATGGACAACCCACACCTGGAAGATGATTTCCATCGTTTTTTGGTGCAGTATATTGCAAAAGGGATTGATGTTGCGGGTTTAAAAGAGGATAGCGAGACGTGGAAAGCAGTGCACATGACGCTCTATGAAGTGCAGCTTCCCGACCACACCGCAGATGAAAAAGAGAAAACACTTAAAGAAATGCTGTCATCGATGGAGCAGTTTTATTCAGGCATGCTCTCTGTCGCTGATGAGCATACAAAAGGAAATGACTATTTTACGATAGAAATTGCATTGCCAAATTTTAGCGAGGAGGTGAGTTTCTATGTTGCTGTCCCAAATTTCAACAGAGACATGTTCGAAAAGCACATGCTCTCGGTTTTCCATGATGCAAAAATAGAGATATGCAAGAACGACTACAATGTTTTTCACGAAAAAGGCGGTTACGCATCATCCTCAATGGTAGAAACCAGGAGTTCTGTGTACCCAATCAAGATCTACGAGCATTTTGACTACGACCCGCTCAACGTTGTCATTAATTCCTTTTCAAAAATAGAGCGGGATGGAGAAGGCGCAGCGCTCCAGCTCGTATTTCATCCGAAAGGGGCGGGTACCTATAGTGAACGATACAAAAGAGTTATCAGAAAGATTGAGCAGGGCATGTCCGTCAAGAAGGCCGTCAATAGTACCGTGACGATGACAGGCATGATCTCGCATACACTTCTCGAGACAGTGTTCGGGGACGAAAAGAAAAAAACGGAAAACACTATGATGAAGCCACAGATGCCGAATCAGGCGGCGATTGAAATATTGCGCGAAAAAACAGCGAGCCCGATTGTCCTTGCAAACGTTCGACTGGTGACTTCGGCGGGGAACACGGAACGTGCAGAAGCGCTTTTGACAGAAATGGAGTCTGCTTTCAACCAATTTGGCCATGCGAACGGTAATTCTGTCCGCTTTGAGCGCCTTAGTAAAGGTGCTCTCGAACAGGCGCTTCACCAGTTTACTTTCCGTGAATTCAACAAGTCGCGCGCATTGCCCCTCTCGATCCGTGAAGTAACGACGCTCGTGCATTTTCCGCCGAAAGGCATCAAGTCTTCGCCGCATCTCAAACAAGCAAAGGCGGGTACGAGCTCGTCGCCGCATGAAATGCCTGTTACCGGAACACTTCTTGGGATCAATACATACCGGAATGTGACCACTGAAGCGTATATGGCAAAAGAAGATCGTATGCGGCACATGTACGTTATTGGTCAGACAGGTACCGGCAAGACGACGCTTTTAAAAAACATGATCGCACAAGACATCGCTTCTGGCGCAGGTGTGTGCATGATTGATCCGCATGGTACGGATATTGTTGACATTCTTTCGTACATTCCACAGGAGCGCTATGGCGATGTTATCTATTTCGACCCAAGCTATACGGCACGACCAATGGCGCTCAATATGCTCGAGTATGACGCGCGGTTTCCTGAACAAAAAACATTTGTTGTGAACGAAATGTTCTCGATTTTTGAGAAATTGTTTGACATGAAAGCGACTGGCGGCCCTATTTTTGAACAGTATTTTCGTAATGCGACAATGCTTGTGATCGACGATCCAAATGCGGGAAGCACGCTTCTTGAAGTATCGCGCGTACTTGCCGATAAAGCATTTCGCGAAAAGAAACTTACGGAATGTAAAAATCCGATCGTCGTACAGTTCTGGCGCGAGATTGCGGGCAAGGCGGGTGGAGAAGCATCGCTTGAAAATATGGTGCCTTATATCACAAGTAAATTCGATATATTTCTTTCGAACGACATCATGCGTCCAATCATTGCGCAGGAAAAATCGTCGTGGAATTTTAGAAGGATTATGGACGAAAAAAAGATACTTCTCGTCAATCTTTCTAAGGGGAGACTCGGTGATATCAATGCCCGCCTGATCGGCCTCATCTTGGTGGGAAAAATTCTGATGGCGGCCCTCTCGCGAGTCGATACGAATGGAGAGGAAATGTCTGATTTCTATCTCTATCTCGATGAATTTCAAAATATTACGACGAACTCGATTGCGACGATTCTCTCTGAAGCGAGAAAGTACCGCTTGAGTCTCAACGTGGCACACCAGTTTATTGCACAACTCGAGGAAACGATCAAAGACGCGGTTTTCGGGAACGTGGGTTCGATGGCAGTCTTCCGCGTCGGTGCGGAAGATGCGGAGTTTCTTGAGAAGCAATTTGAACCGGTGTTTAAAGCACACGACATCATGAATCTTGATAATCACAATGCCTATATTAAGATGCTTATGGACGGAAAACCGGCAAAGCCGTTTAATATTGTGACGAAACCGCCTCCGGTCGGCTTTGCGCGTCAGGTAGAAAGCCTCAAGGAAATCTCGTATCAGCTCTATGGGCGTGACCGTGCGGAGATTGATGCGCAAATCATCGAAAAGTACCGGCGGATTTCACAGGTTGCTTCTGCCCTCCCCAAAGATAACAAAACATAGTATACTGCTCTCATATGGTATTTTTTAATCATGAGCCGGGCGGTAAAAAAATTACTCCGCTCGAGTTTCGAAAGATCAAGGAAAATCTGCGCGGCACGCACTACTGGAGCCCTTCAATGGTCGATAAGTTTGAGGATGTGTTCAGTGGCCACATGAAGGAAAAAGGTATGCAGAGCGGTATTGACCGGGAAGAGGCAAATTTGGCGCTTGATCGGCTACGAGAGAATGGCCATGCACACGGTTTTTCCGAGCATCATTACGAGGCGCTCAAAGGTGAACTTGAGAAGCACTTCAAGGATTGATTTTTTGAAGATAGAGAAGCTGTTTGCATTGCTTGACAGCGTCTTTTCGAGTATGTATCGTGGTGGCATCTTTTAGTCGTTATTTTTTATTGTCATATATATGGCAGGACCGAGACATCATAAAGACGAACGGACACTTGTTATCATTAAGCCTGATGGCGTGCAGCGATCGCTTATCGGGGAAATCATAGGGCGGTATGAGCGTGTGGGTCTCAAGCTCGTCGCCGCGAAAATGATGGTGCCGACGGATGCACAGACGGAGGCACACTATCTCCTTGACGCAGGGTGGCTTGAAGCTGTGGGAAAGAAAACGATCGAAGGATATCGGAGCAAGAATTTACCGCCTCCGTCGGAAGATCCGAAAAATATTGGCACCCTTGTGCTCGCAAATCTCAAGAAGTATATATCAAGCGGCCCCGTCGTATGTATGGTGTGGCAGGGGGCGCATGCGGTGAAGATCATTCGCAAGCTCACTGGCGGGACAGAACCATTGACCTCTGATGTCGGTACGATACGAGGCGACTATGTGCTTGACTCGTATCAAATGGCCGATGGGGACAGCCGTTCTGTTCGAAATCTCGTTCACGCATCCGGTTCTGTAGAGGAAGCGGATCGCGAGATAGCGCACTGGTTCAAGAAAGATGAAATTGTTGATTACAACATTGTACAAGAGAGTATTCTCTACAACGCAAACTTGGAGGGCATTCTTGAATAAGAAATCACTTTTACACTACAGGAATCGGTGGAGTGGCTATCCCCAGTCACATGGAGGAGAGGTTGGACGAACAAAGCCGTCATTGGTATCATGGATAGCATGCCTGCGCAGCTCGAAAAGATATTCACATCTCGGCTTCTCCTTGCAGTTAATATTCTGATTATCATACTCACTGAGGCGAGCGGAGAATGGTTTCATGATACCGGTATCATCCACCTTGTTGCGATTCTTTTTGTTTGTCTCGGTATATCGTGCATTCTAACCCGTCGCTCTGTGTATGATCAGTACCTGCAGCCTCTTATTCGTGGAGGCAGTGCGGCGTTACTCATTTTTGCACTTTCTCACCTCGTAGAATATGTAAGTTTCTTGCGACTGCACTCGTATGACGATGTGTTGTATGTTAATGTCGTCAATTTCTACCTCATAAGTATTTTAGCATTTACTGCTGGTGCAGAGTATTTTATCCATACGGTTAAACGAAGCTCGCACAAAATGTTCCTATTTCTTTGGGCTGGTATTCTGCTCTTCTTTTTTCTAACGATTCTTTTTTTCTTTGGGTATGCAGATATCTCCATCGACCCGGAACACATGACACCATATGTATATGGTGCAGTTGTCATCAGTATTTCAGCGTTGAGCATGAACCATTTGAGAAAAATCAAGTCGCTTGTCGGGATTATGTCTGGGTTTATAAACTATTTCCAGTCAGCTCTTGCGCTCATTACTGTATCTGCACTGCTCTACATTTTTTATGAACTTATCGAAGACGCGGGAATGCCGGAATTTCAGATTATCTATATCAGCCACTTTTTGTTCTATGGGGCGTTGTCGTTTATGTTTCTCGCATTTGCGAAACTGTCACATCTGGGAGGATTATATGATGAAGTCGAAGCATACCGACATCGTTCGTAAGTGGGGGAAAAAATAGAACGAAATCCTTAATGTTCTTAGTGCATGTAAAAAAACCTTTCACAGGTTTTTATTTTTTTTAGTGTACTATTACTTGATATACATAATTGCATATCATGCTTAGAAAAAGTCATGCGCAGTACAGAGTACTGTTGTTTTTTGTTGCTCTTTTTTCTTTTTTTATATGGGGAGAAACTGTTTCGGCAACTTTCACGCTTCCGATGCAACCACCCATTGTTGTGCCAATCAGATGGGGAGAGGGGCCTGCCCGCATATTTTCGGGGGAGGTATTGAAACCACGGACGGAAAGTGCGGAAACGCCAAACAGTATTCAGCTTGAACCGAGTACACCCATTCTTAGCATAGAACAATTGTCCGAAGTTGAAACGCGATCATCGGAAAATGAAAAAACGGAAGATAGTAACGTTTCAACACAGGTCGTAGGTGAATCGTTTGGGCCGAACATCATCAAAAACTCTTCTCTTGAGACTGCAGCGTCAGCAAATATTCCGATGCAATGGCATCAGGGCGGCTATGGTGTAAATACGCGCACTTTGTCTTATCCAGTTTCAGGCTATCTCAATACGCGCGGAATTTCAGTCAATATCACTGCTTATACAAATGGAGACGCCAAGTGGTATTTTGATGATGTACTCGTTATACCAGGGGAAACCTACGAATTTTCTGATTATTACAAAACAACCGTAGGAAGTCAGATCAGCATCCGATATACGTTGAACAATGGTTCCTTTGCGTATCAAACACTCTCTGTTTTATCTGCTCAAAACACATGGAAAACGAGTCCTGTACGTTTTGTTGTACCCGGGACAGCCATTTCTGCGACGATTTTTCATCTTATCGCACAAAAAGGTATGCTCACAACAGACGAATACATTCTGCGAAGGGTATTTCCGGCGAGTACCATTCCGTCTGAAATACCGGCCGGAACGGATAAAAACCTCGTTACAAATGGCACGTTTGAAGCTACAGACGTGAATGGGTTACCTCTACACTGGAGTAAAGGAGGGTGGGGTTCTAACACTGCGGCTCTTTCCTACCCCGTTCTGGGTGTTTCCGGAAGCAAGGCTGTAAAAGTGGCGGTGAGCGCATACACAAACGGAGATACGAAGTGGGTATTTGATGATGTGCCGATTACCGAAGGCGTGTACACCTATCGTACAGAATATTTATCAACGATTTCATCGGTACTTACTACTCGCTTTAAAAAGACGGATGGTAGCTATGTATATAGCGATATTGGCACAGTACCGCCGTCGGGAGTGTTTGCCGCTGTAACAAAAGACTTTTCTGTTCCAGCAGGAGTTGTGCAGACAACGGTTTTTCATCTCATTAATAGCATTGGGGAGTTAACATCTGACAATGTCTCACTGATACGAAAAGAAACGATGGCGGGCGTTTTTAAAACAGGTGCGATTTCTCTTACCTTTGATGATGGCTGGCTTTCACAATATACGAACGCTCTTCCCGTTCTTGATAAAGCGGGACTTAAGGGGACATTTTATATTGCTACGAGGCAACTTGCGGATACCGGATTTTCGGGCTTTGTGAGCAAAATACAAATAGCCGATCTCTATGCGCGCGGTCATGAGATTGGGGCACATACGCGAACACATCCATTTTTGCCAACGCTTTCAGAAAGTATGCAACGTGAGGAAATTGCGGGATCGCGACAAGATCTTATAGATATGAATGTTGGAACGATCTTGACCTTTGCCTACCCCTTTGGGGAATATGATGCGAGAACTACGGTGCTTGTTAAAGAGGCTGGTTTTGCGAGCGCACGATCGACGATTCCCGGCACGGTGCTCCCCACGTCTGATCGTTACCAGCTCGCACATTTTTCTATGGAAAACAACACGACTCTTGAGAACATCAAACAAGCAATTGATGTGGCAATACTCAATAAACAATGGCTCATATTCACGTTCCATCAAATAGATGAGAGCGGATCAAAGTACTCTACCCGCCCCGCGCTCTTGCAGCAGATGGTAGATTACATGACACAAAAAAAAGTTTCTGTTATACCGGTTTCTCTCGGCGTTGCATCGATGCAATAGTATGGTTATAGTGTAGAAAGGAGTGCATAGTTATATACAAATCAGGTTAAATTTGTATACAGGGAGTCTAACTACAGATAATAATGTAGGAATCGCCGGAGGCCGTGTGCTTCTCGGTTGCAGGCACCCACCTGTGCCACCCTGATGTTGTGTATACAAAGGCTATGCATTCCTTTTGCAAAAGCATTCGTGATCGTGAAAACCGACACGGATGCTTTGCTTTATGAGCGGGTATTTTTGCCGTATACTGGACGATATGAATAGAAATAGCGGAGCAGTGTTTGTTTGCTGTCTCGTCGTACTCATAGCATTTCTGCATATTTCCGCACTCCAGTTCTATTTGTATTGGTCACTTTGGTGGTTCGACATTCTGATGCATTTTCTTGGGGGGGCATGGGTAGCTGCTGCGGTGCTTTGGTGCCTGCTTCTTTCCGGTTATGTTCATACGAGGTGGCGGCCATTTCGCACGGCGGTCTGCCTAACCATTATTGTCGGCATCTTGTGGGAGATCTATGAGTATGCATTTGGAATGACGCTTGTAGAGCACGAGGCATATGTATTCGACACAGCACTCGATCTTGTGATGGATATGATTGGCGCTATCACTCTTTCGCCACTCTTTATTTCTTTGGTGTGTAAGAAACAAGCATGACCCATAAACTTATTCTGTCTTTCTATGGCGGTGTTCGTTCAGTAACGGGCTCAAATTTTCATATTGCCGGACCGACAAAAAAAATACTTGTTGATTGCGGCTTGTTCCAGGGAGGCACATTTTGCGATGATGTGAACCGTGAGGATTTTGCGTATGATCCAAGTACGATTGCTCTGCTTATCGTGACACATGCGCATATCGATCATATTGGGAGGATACCAAAATTGTATCGGGACGGTTTCCGTGGAAAAATAGTCTCAACGCTTGCAACAAAAGAACTCGCGGAACCCATGCTTCTGGATTGTCTCGCGGTTCTTGAAAGAGAAGAAAAAAGAACCGGTAAATCACCTCTTTTTAGCAAAGAAGACATTCGCTCGGCGCTCTCGCTTTGGGAAGGGATTCCTTACCACGAGAAGAAGCCTTTTGATGGAGATTTCACCTTTTCTCTGCGCGATGCAGGACATATCCTCGGGTCTGCAATGGTTGATATTGTGGGCAATGGCAAACATCTGTTGTTTACGGGAGATCTTGGTAACTCGCCGTCGCCGCTCATTAAGGATGCGGAAATTATTCATGATGCAACATATCTTGTGATGGATAGTGTTTATGGGGATCGGCAGCATGAAGATGTCTCGCGGCGGAAAGAGATTCTCGAGGACATCATTGAAGAAACAGTACGACGCGGAGGCGCACTTGTCATTCCTGCTTTCTCGCTTGAACGTACGCAGATTTTAATCTATGAAATTAATGATCTTGTCGAGCATGGCAAGATACCGCATGTGCCAGTTTTTGTGGACTCTCCTCTCGCGACGCATGTGACGGCAGTGTATCGGAAACATCTTGCGGAGTTTAATGACGATGTGCAAGAGATGCTTCGCAGCGGTGATGATATTTTTTCGTTCCCAAAACTTCAATTTACAAAAGATAGCGAAGAGTCGCGGGCGATCGCACATATACCAAATCCGAAAATTATCATTGCAGGCGGGGGCATGTCACACGGGGGCAGAGTTATAGAGCATGAGAAGCGTCATTTGCCGGATCCTAAAAGCACAGTGCTTATGGTGGGCTACCAGGCAGCGGGAAGTATTGGCAGACAGCTACAAGAAGGTGCCAAAAAGGTGAATTTTCATGGCGAAGAGGTGTCAGTCCGGGCGACAATCCGCACGATCGGAGGCTACTCTGGCCACCGGGATTCGAAAGGACTTCTTGAATTTGTGCAAGGAACGGCAGATACTTTGCGCAAGGTGTTTGTTGTTGCAGGAGAAGAACGATCAGCGCTTTTTCTTGCGCAGCGTATTCGTGATTATGTGGGGGTTGACGCGGTGTCTCCGGAGCCGAATATTGCATACGAACTTGAGTTTTAATTTTATACCTATGGATGAAAAAAATGTACACATGCATCTAAAGCATAATCATCTTCGGCCGAAGATCTGTGTTTCCGGTGCAGCAGAAACCGGTCATTGTGGCATCTCTGCACTCGATCAGTCAAAGGCACTCGGCAGAGAAGTTGTCCGGCAGGGTGCGATTCTGGTAACAGGAGCGACAACAGGAGTGCCGCTTTGGGCTGCGATTGGTGCGAAAGAGGAAGGGGGAATTTCTATCGGTCTTTCTCCGGCATCGACCGAAGCAGAACATGTCAATGTATATCGTCTGCCGCTTGATTATCTTGATCTCATTATATTTACGGGTTTTGGATATTCAGGGAGGAATCTGCTTCTGACGCGTGCTTCCGACGCAGTGCTCATCGGTTGCGGTCGTATCGGTACACTAAACGAGCTGACGATTGCATTTGAAGACAGCAAGCCAATCGGTGTGTTGCAGGGTGAATGGGAAACGGATGAAGTGATACAGAATATTCTCGAAAAAGGACATCGCCCAAACGAGAAGATTATTTTTGATCGTGATCCAAAAGAACTGGTGCGGAAAGTACTTGAGTTGGTCGTAAAAGACAAAGCAGAACTGGAACGTGTTTACGAGAACCATGATGGCGTCGGTGGAGAAAGCGGAGAGCGAATACTCTGAATCAAAAAAAACAACTGCCCTATGATAGGGCAGTTGTTTTTTTTGATTCAGGCTTATTGTGCCTGCGTTGCGGTTGTGAAAACCCTCTTGAGGGTATCCGGATGCTTTCCTGCGAAGCCCGAGAGAATTTTTCTGTTGAGTTTAATATTTTTTGTCTTGAGGGCGTGAATGAATTTGCTATAGGAGAGTCCGTTTGCTTTTGCGAAAGCACCGATGTGGATCTGCCAGATGCCGCGAATGTCTGTTTTCTTATCACGGCGATGCGCAAAAGAGTAGGTGCCCGCGTGCGCGATCGCCTCATTTGCCTGACGCTCTTTTTTACTGCGACCAAAACGATACCCTTTCACTGCCTTGAGTGTTGTACGGCGCGTCTTGTTTGATGTTGTTCCTCGTTTTACACGTGTCATAGTTGTAAGAATCTATCGCAAAATTAGCTGTTTGGCAAGAAGCGCCTGCGTGCCTTGTTCGTTAACTTGATTTTTTGGGTACGTTTCCGTCCGAGCTGATTTGCCCGGGATTTTTTTGCATTAAAATGATCTTGACCCGGTTTGCGCGCAATAAGCTTCCCGTTCTTTGTAACTTTCAAGCGTTTCGTGAATGATTTATTTGTTTTCATATATTTTTATGCAACGTTACTTTCCTGCGCGCTCGATGACGACGGTCATTCCCTTGGGACTTTTTTTCGGAGGATCCGCAATTTTGTATTGTTCAGTGATGAGCTTGAGCATGCGCTCCATGCGCTCCTTGAGAAAGCCCTGCTCCATGTATTTGGAACGTCCGGGCAAGAAGAGATCAAGTTTTATGCGATCGCCCTGTTTTAACCACTCTGAAGCGCGTTTCGCTTTCAGTATAAGGTCATGTTCACCGGTGCCGATTTTTACCTGGATGGTCTTGGTCTCGGTAATGTGTGCCTTGACTTTAACAACCCTATCTTTCTTTTTAAGGTCGTAGTGGAACTTTCCGTAGTCGATGATCTTTGCGACGGGCGGGTTCGCATTCGGTGATATTTCAATAAGGTCAAGACCCATTTCACGAGCCTTGCGCAAGGCTTCGTCGCGTGAGATAACGCCGAG
>JAHFLU010000032.1 GCA_023264615.1 bacterium
TATTTTTTGAAAGGGGAGTATAAACACGCTGAAGAAATTGCACGAAAGGGGTTGGAATATAACGAGGGCAATGTATGGCTTCTCAACGCTCTTGGTCTTGCTTTACTCAATGATGGAAAACGAGGGGAGGCAAAAGAGATACTTGGAGAGGCGAACGAAAAAGTGGCAAGGTTGAGGGCACAGGACTGGATCAAAGCAAATCCGGGGAATGATCCGAAAGACGCAGAAAAGAAACTGGGGGAAATGCGTTCGATTGTTGCCTACAACGCACGTATTGCAGAAAATGGCGCGAGTGCTAAAGAAGTCAAAAACTTACTTGCGGGAGGTATACGACTAGGTACATGGCAAGGTGTCTCTCCTGCGGGTCCCACAGGAGGCGTTATTGTTGCCGCGTGTGGATATGGCGAAGGTTATTACTACGGCCAAGCCTACTACTATGGCGAAGGTTATTACTACGGCCAAGCCTACTACTATGGCGAAGGTTATTACTACGGCCAAGCCTACTATTATGGTCAAGGTTATTACTACGGCCAAGCCTACTATTATGGTCAAGGTTATTACTACGCCCAAGCTTACTATTACGCACAGGCGTACTATTATGCCCAAGGTTATTACTACGCCCAAGCCTACTATTACGCACAGGCGTACTACTACGCCCAAGCTTACTATTACGCACAGGCGTACTACTACGCCCAAGCTTATTACTACGCCGAAGCTTACTATTACGCACAGGCGTACTACTACGCCCAAGCTTATTACTACGCCCAAGCCTACTATTACGCACAGGCGTACTACTATGCACAAAGTTACTACTACGCCCAGGGAGCATATCATCCTGATGTGATTGAGACGGTATCTCGAAGCCCTCTCGGTAGTACTATTATTAAAGGAACACCAATGAACCTGAGTGGAACCGTAGGAAATCAAGGTACTCTTAGCACAGGGGTGGGTTCGTGGGCTCGATTCTGCTTTAATAACCCGAACTGTTATACAACAGTGGGAGGTCAAATTGGAGCGTTGCAGTTAGTGGGAGACATCCCCGTGGGAGGCACGGCGAATAACACAATAAGCTGGACTGCTCTTGCTGGTACATGGACGCTTCGGGTTTGTGCCGATGTAACGAATACTCTCGATGAATGGGATGAAACGAATAACTGCGCAGAACTCCCACCTTTTACCGTTCCCCCTGAATGTTCGGATACCGTCGACAATGACGCTGATGCGCGGATTGACTTTAATCCCATAGCAAATCGGGATCCTGGTTGCACAGATCCGCTTGATGATGACGAGGGGAACGGGGAGATTATTGTTAATACGCTGACACGGGTAGGTACGCTTGCAAAAGGGTTTGCTCAAAACTTTAGCGGAAGAGTGGTGAATACGGCAACGGGAGTCGCGCCAGCGTCAACGGCGCGTATTTGTATCGATAATCCGAGCTGCTACACAACAGCGGTGGGGCAGATTGGCCTTCCCGCAGTGAGTGCACTTCTCCCGCTTGGTGATTTTCGGACCGTAAACGCCGCGTGGGTTGGAACGGGCGGTGCGCACACGCTCATGATTTGCGGCGATGTGTTTAACACGGTTGTCGAATTTGATGAAACGAACAATTGTGACACACTTGCCTTCTTTATTCCTCCCGAATGTTCAGATGGAATTGACAATGACAGTGATGGCGCGGTTGACTACAACCCGATAGCAAACCGCGATATCGGCTGCGAAAGTCCGCTCGACGATGATGAAATGAATCCTAATCTGCAAGTGACTGCCTTTACGGTTCCCAATGGCTGGCCGCTGCAGGTAGTGAATGCGATTGTTACTATCTACAATAACAGCACCGGGATAACGCCACCGGGGAATTTTGAAGTTGCTATCAATCGCAATACAGGGTTTGGGAGCATGGGCTGCGCTACGCTCGAACACGCAACAGCAGCACATCCTCCGCTCGCAGCGTTCGCGTCCGATACACTGACGATGCCACTGACGCTCCCTGCGGTAACAGGGCCATATACCGCAACAGCGATGGTTGACTCTGACTGTGTCGTTACACCGGAACTGAGTGAATTGGACAATACAAGATCGGATGACTACATTGTCATGGTTCCGCCTTCGATGGAAAACCTGGAAATAACATCTTTTGTGGTTCCGAATGGTGCGCCGGGTGCAACGGTAACGGCGACGGTCGTTGTGCACAATAATGGCAATGCTGCAACGGCAATAGGATTTGAAGTTGCGATCAATATGGACACAACTGCTATGGATTGCAGTACCTTAGAATCGGCATCCCGCTCGACAACGGCACTTGCGGCAGGGGCATCGCGTACTATTACGATGCCCGTTGTCCTACCATTAATTCCGGGACCATACACTGCTTTTGCAATGGCCGATTCAGATTGTGTGGTGACCGAAATAAGCGAAACAGACAATACGGCACCTGCTTCATACATTGTTGCACCGGCACCGCCGCCGAATTTGCCGAATTTGATCATCACTAACATTACGGTTCCGGATGGCATCACTGGTGCGTCAGTTGCTGGGACGGTCACTGTGCAGAATATTGGTAATGCGCCCACACCGTCGACGTTTGAGGTTGCCCTGAATAGAGACATACCTTCGATGAATGCCGATTGTAGCTCCGCAAAGACGGTTGCGGTTATGACGTCATCGCTTGGAGCGGGTTCGTCGCGCACACTTACCCTCGTCTTTAATCTTCCGGCCGTACCGGGTACGTACACAACGACGGCAATGGCGGATTCAGCATGTGTTGTTGCGGAACAAAATGATAACGACAATACAAACACCGATACCTATGTTGTATCAACGCCAGCGCCGAATCTTATTATTACTGACTTTATGATACCGAATGGGGCACCCGGCGCACTGGTGAACTCGACCGTCATTGTTAAGAACGTAGGCAATGCAGCAACCATTGCAGGCTTTCGGGTATCTGTCCACAATGACGATACGAATGGGATGATTTGCGGCGACCCTGAAACAGGAGGTATAAATACACTGAACCTTGCTGCAGGAGCGTCTCGTTCACTCACGATTCCTACCTTGATTCCTGCAACGGGGGGGTCATATATCGGGTATGCTATGGCAGACAGAGATTGTGCAATTGCTGAATCGAACGAGAGCGATAATACAAGGCCCACGTCGTATGTGGTGACAGGAAGCGGATCATCGGCCTCTGATCTCGTGGGAAATCCTGGCAAGGTACAGAAAGGAAAAACCGTGCTCCTCACAGCGACCGCGACAAATGTGTCGGAGTGCACACTCTCGGGTTCGAATGGCGATCTTTGGCCGCTTGCGCCGGATGCTTTGGGCAATGTGAATACAACGCGCACTTCGTCAGCGCTTGTGGCGCAGACAGTATTTAAGCTCGAATGTAACCAACCTTCCGGAGACCCCTTGCCCACCAAATTCTTTACGGTGAAGTTGATCCCAACATTCAAGGAGTTTTAGAACCTATCCATAATCTAATGTCTGATCAAAATGTTCAAATTTCGTTACGAGAATTGGGTATTTTGAGGAAGTATATCGAGATATACTGACGAGAAATACACAATTCGCAGTAGAAATTTGAACATTTTGGCAGACAAGCTTGAATTTGAGTCATTTTTGGCGGTTAGATTATGGATAGGTTCTTAGGAAGGTAAAAGTATGAAACGCTGCAAACTTTGAAGCAACGTGCTTTGCGGTGTAGTATGGAACGATGAAGAAAAATATTGGAATGGCTCTTGTACTCGGCGGACTTGCAGGTCTCGCCATCGTTTTAGGACTCAAAGTGTACCATAAAAGTACGGATAGTGTGGTTGTCGAAAGTCGAAGTGGTAACCAATCTGCGGATGTGGCGGTGGCGGAAGGAGACGAACGCACTCTTGCGGAGAAAGAAGCGTTGCAGACTCCACCAAAGGGTGCGAGCGAAGCGGCGAAAAAAGCCCATTTTGAAAAAGTTATTCCGCTTGCGGTTGAGAGCGATACGCTCGACATAGGAAAGTGTATCGGTAAGCCCGTGGTACTCAAAGTGAAAGCAGGCACGGCCTTTACCGTGCGTAATAATGACGAGCGTGATCATACCATCCAAATGAGCGATAAATTGCAATTCATTATTCCTGCACGTGGGACAAAGGTGATAACTCCGGAGTTTGACTATGGGCCGGGAGTATATGGGTATGGCTGTGATAATTCGCAATCTGCGGCAGGCATTTTCTTTGTCATATAGGGCCGTATACAACTTGGATGTCATTGCACAAGAAAAGTTTGACGATATATGTTGTGTTCGTTGGGATATTCGTACTCACGAATATATATTTTGGATACAGGATTTTGAGTGAAAAACATGTATATACGCAAAACGATGTACTGTCTGAAGTAGCATTGTTGCGGGGGAATACTAAAACATTCAAAGAGCTGTCTCATTTTTTTTTCGGATTTGGCAGAAAAAAAAGGAGGAAAATATGCTTTTGATGTTTTAAGGGTTGCAGATATACCAAAGGGGACGGATATACACCTCCTTGCGCACGTTGTGGGGGATGTTTTATATCGGCAAGAGGGGATGAAAGGTATACGCTTGTGCACGGACGATTTCCGCAATGCGTGCTCACACACGATTGTTGTTGGGACGCTGCTTGAAAAAGGTGCTGGAGCACTGGGGCAGATTGCTGATATTTGTAAACAGGCACCAGGCGGTAACGGTGCGTACACCATGTGTTTTCACGGACTCGGACATGGTGTACTTGCGTTTACAAATTACAATATGGAAAAAGCAGCGGAATTGTGCGCTACGCTTGGCACAAAAGAGTATCAAAATCGAGAATACTACGAATGTGTCGGGGGCATGATGATGGAGATGATCGGGGGTGTTCATAATCCGACAGCGTGGGCAAAGGTGAAAGGGCAGTATTTTAAAGAGGACGATCCGTTGTACCCCTGCACGGCTGACTTTATTCCTCCGGTTGCTCGGCACATGTGCTATATGTACATAACCCCGCATCTTTTTGAAGCAGCTGGAGCATCTCTTTCAAATCCGGGTCCGGAGCAGTTCAAGGAAGCTTTTACTTTTTGCAGTGCTGCTCCCCGAGAAAATGAGGCGCAAGCGTGTTACGGTGCATTTGGCAAAGAATTTATTGTTCTTGTGCAAGGGAGAGATATACGAGCCATTGAAGAGCTTACAGAAAAACAGCTTGAGACAGTGTATGATTGGTGCATGCTTGCACCGAAAGAATCTGCAAAGTCAGCATGTCTTGAAAGCGCGATTGCATCTATGTACTGGGGAGGAGAAAACAGTCCCGATGTTATACTGCGCTTTTGTGCAGTTCAAAAAACGGACGCACACAAAGAGTTTTGTTACCATGAGCTTATCGGCAACGTGCGTATGTATATCAAAAACGACGAGTACCGTCGATCGGTTTGTGCAAAATTTCCTTCTGAAATGCGAGAGGTCTGTACAAGCGCGTTACTCTAGATTTGCATGGTACAGAAGCGATATACAAAACTTGCAGGGTGTGTAGGACTGGGAATTTTAGGGGCCAGCTTTCTGTTTACGGGTATTCATATTTTGCAGAACAAAAATAGTGGCGAGCGCATGACGGAAGAGAGTATCAAGCTTGGAGATGTTCCGACCGAGAGTTTGCGTTTTTCAAAAAGAATTAAAGAAATTGGCGCAGAAAAAACATACGAAGAATTTAAAAAAGTTTATAGGGATGAACCGTTTGACTCGCAACACGGAATCGCGCATGTAATGGGGGAATTATTGTATGCAAACGAAGGACTACGTGGCATCGGAATATGCGACAGCTCCTTTGCTTTCGGTTGCTACCATAGTTTTTTCAGCAAGGTATTTAGTAACTATGGTGAAGAAATGATTGATGATCTCGCGGCAATGTGCGAGGAAAAATACAAAGAGAACAAAACGGGATGTGAGCATGGCATTGGTCACGGGATACTCGAATATATGGGTTCAGACGCACTTGTGAAAGCTCTTGATGCATGTAAAAAAACGCGCCAAGCCAACCCGTTTTTTGGCTGTACTTCAGGAGTGTTTATGGAAAACAATAATCGAACATTTTGGGAAGGTGGGAATGCGCGTTCGGAAATGAGAAAATTAAACAAGGATGATCCGTATGAACCTTGCGATACTATTGTCCCAAAAGAGTTTCGTGAGTCATGTTATTTTGAAATTAGTTTATGGTGGAAAGAAGTGTATCATCATGATTTTACGAAAATAGGCTCTCTTTGTTCTAAACTTTTAAAGGAACAGGAACAGGCTGCGTGTTTTTTGGGGACAGGAACGGTTGTGTCTGCTGTAGCAGATTTTGCTATAGAAAAAACAATTTCTCTCTGTCGGGAAATGGGGGAGGGCGAGGATCTCTGCAGGATTGCAGCCTCGTGGCGATTTTCTTCTCTCGGCTCTGCAGCAAGAGAGGAGGGGAAAAAACTGTGCGATGGAGTCACACCGCACGGAGAATATCGATGTACGGTACAATAATTGTATGCAGAATTTCAAGAAATACATAATCCCATGTTGTATTTTTTTTCTTGTTATTGTGGTGTTATATTTGGGAAATAGTATTAGGGGTGAGAGGGTACACACTACGGATGTGCCGCAAAATAGCGCAATTGCTTCTTTGCGGGAAATCTGGTCTAAGCGGATTGAAGAAATTGGTACTCGCAATGCATATGCGGAATTTAAAGAACAGACATTTCCGCTTGATTTCGGCTTACAACACCTCCGTGCACACATGATGGGGGAACTTCTCTATGAAAAAGAGGGGATTGCCGGACTTGCTGTCTGTGATGCGTCCTTTGCATTCGGCTGCTATCATAGTTTTTTTGGCCGTGCGTTAAGCGAACACGGGGATTCTGTGATTTCCGAGCTTGATGCTGCATGTGTCAAACAGTATGGACCGCTTGGTACTGGATGTCAGCATGGCATTGGGCACGGGATTGTCGAATATACAGGAGGAG
This sequence comes from bacterium, assembly GCA_023264615.1. Lineage (GTDB taxonomy): Bacteria > Patescibacteriota > Minisyncoccia > Phycocordibacterales > VMGT01 > VMGT01. Next base: position 6,967 of record JAHFLU010000032.1, read on the forward strand.
TTGATATTAGAGCGGCGCTTAAGCTCTGTGTGCGCACGACGCAATTGCGCCCATATTTTGGCTGCACCTCCGGTGTTTTTATGGAATACAATACCCCAACTATTGTTGCTGCAGCATCTTCGCGGAATTCAATACGAGATTTAAATACAGAGGACCCCTACGAGCCATGTGATACGACGGTACCAAAAGAGTTTCGCGAATCGTGCTACTATGAGCTTGCTTCGTGGTGGCACAGTGTTTTGCATGGTGATTTTGAGAAAATGGGAAGCTTGTGTGTTCAAATTACAGCAGGAAGAGAACGGGAAGCATGTCTTCTTGGGATTGGTACTATTGCTGCGCCGCTCTTGTCCTATGATGTTACTAAGACGATTGCTGTTTGCGAGAACATGCCTGACAAGAATGCCCAAATATTCTGCCGAGCTGGGGCGTCGTGGAGTTTTTTTGCAGAGCCATCAATGCGGAGTCACACAAATGAACTGTGTTCTCTAGAGAAAAAGAAGGATGAACAGTACTGTCTTCTCAAATCAGATCTTATTGGTAATCGTGAAAAATTCTAAAGCAAGCATGAAAAGATATGTTGTAATAGCAATTTTTTTTATCCTGTTTTTCGGAAGTTTAGGAGCTTTTTTTCTGCATGGGCAGAGTAAGACCGGACATCCTAGAAATATTACCGTTGTTCTCGGCGAGAATGGTTTTGTGCCTTCGGAATTGGCGCTTGAAATCGGGGATAGCATTACGTTTACGACAACAAGAAACAAAAATTTCTGGCCCGCGAGCGACCCGCATCCGGTCCACAACTACCTTCCAGGATTTGATCCGGGCAGAGCAATAGAGCCACAGAGCAGCTTTACAGAGACGTTTACCTCTCTGGGAACATGGCGATACCATGATCATCTGGATCCATCAATTCGTGGAACAGTTAATGTACTCAATCATGAGGGAGCACTTTTATCCCGTGTAGGTAGCGGTACAGGCTACTGTGATGGCCAGTGTTTTGACGAACTTATTCGTTCGACGGTTGCGACGAAAGGCATAGAAGCGGCGTACGCACTTTTCAGCGCTTCGTTTGAAGCGGGGAAATTGCCAAGAAGTTGCCACTGGACTGCTCATCAGATTGGGGAAGCGGCATATGAGCTTTTTCGGGAACACAAGGATTTTCCTATTTCTCGGGCCACTGCATTCTGCGGATATGGTTTCTATCATGGTTTTCTGGAGAGCCTCCTTCGTGAAAACCCTGATACTGATTCTGTTCTCTTGTTTTGTGATCGTGTGCGGAAAGAATTAGGGAACCTTGGTCTCTGGAATTGCTATCATGGGATAGGGCATGGTTTTACCGAAGACCCGCCGGATCCAAAAGTATGGGGAAATTTTCAAGCAATGCTTGATCCAGGTATTAAAATGTGCGAATTTCTTTTTAGTAAAAATTTCAGAGACCTCAATCTCTGCTTAACCGGAGTATTTACGGTACCTGCAGGCTTTGCGGAACACAATGAGTATGGCTTGTCTTTCAATCCCAAAGATCCGTGGGCGTATTGTGCGGGGCAGCCGTACCGATACCACAAAGCATGCTACGGAGAATTTACACCGAAGCTTGCAAGTGATCCTAAATTTACACTGGACGATCTTCCTCCTCTGCTCCAAAAGGTAACTGATGCGAAAACAACACGTCTCATTGTGTGGGTGGCGCCGTCGGTTTTAATCGCGAAGGATATTTTAAATGTCGATTTTACGTCCTATGTAAAAGGATGTCGTAACAACTTTTCAGGCAAATTGCGTGAAATTTGTTACGGAGGCGTTATTCAGGGAATATTTACCCATGGCGAACCAGAAAAACAGTATACTGCCGCATTTAGGTTTTGCGACTCGACTGCGTTTAGTCAGCCAGAGCGCGATTTTTGCTATGCGGAGACATTACGGCAGGTCAAGGTACAATATGAGGGCGAGCTTTCACGCAATGTCTGTGCGTCTATGGAGGAGCGCTATCGGAAATATTGTCTGCCAAATGCGTACGAGTCTCCCTATGACGACCCTTCGTTTGATGAAGTGTGAGCAATGCTATGTCCTATACGGTACTTCAAAAATGCTTACTTGTTTTTTTTATCGCCTATTTTAGTATTGGTATTGGTGTACATTTTTTCTATGGGGGCGAAAGGAAAATATACCCCTTTTTTTCGTGGTTTCTTTTTTCTCACGTTCCAGACAGGGTTGAAACTGGTTTTGATATACGTATCCATCGCACAGGAGAAACGCGCTATGATCCTCCGGTTTTGTTTGAGCGTGCAAAAGACGTATACGATACATCGTATAATGAAATGGCGTATTACAACACTCTTATTCAAGCGCTTGCACTGGCGGTACGCAGGCATGATGAGCAAGAAATTATGCGCATACGCAAGCAGCTCGAAGCCACATTTCTTTTAAGGCCTGTTGTGTATGAAGTAGTGGAAATTACCTATGAGCCACAGAAACGTTGGCAGAGAGGCGAGATTATACAATCAGCAACAATACAGACATTTGAAACACAACCATGATTTTTTTTCACAGCATACGCAAGAAATTTGAGACGATCTTTGATACTGAAGAAAATGCTTTTCGAAAAGCGCAAGTATTGGCTCCGGTTTTTTATTACATCCTGGTTTTTTTCTCGTTTCAACAGCTCGAGGGGCTCAAGTTTCAGGTTGCACATCCGCACACTCTTACAACCCTTACGTGGCCGCTCTTTTGGGCGCAGCATATGGATTTTGCAGCTACAGTAACGGTAGTACTGCTTTTTTTTGTGACATCGTCACTTATAGGAGCTTTCTACTCTGTCCATCGTCTTGCTCGCATCGCAGCATTTTTAGGCATGCTTTTCTTTCATGCGTATACAAATGCATCAGGAGTCAATCATCAATACGATGTTTGGCTGTGGGTGTCGTTTCTACTCCTATTTCTTCCTGGGGGATGGGGATTTTACAAGTACAGGTCTGATAATAACTCGTTTCGAAAGAAGTTCCTGCTGGTATTTTGGAGTGTACAAGGCTATGTTTTGCTCACATACACCATGTCTGGAATTGGCAAGTTTATCGGTTCGTTTGAACAATTACAGCGGGGAGGCGCTACCTTACTTTCGCCTGACTCCGCGTCGCTTACGGTAGCATCGCAACTTTTACAAATGCAACAAGACAGCGTTTTAGGAACGTTTATTCTAACACACCCTATCCTTGCCTGGATCGGCTTCCTTGTTATTTTTTATGTGCAGATAACAGCTTTTTCTGTAGCTTTTCGTCCAGCGTTGCATCGTCTGTGGGCACTCTTTCTGATCCTATTTCACTTAGCAACATATCTTGCTATGAATGCCATTTTTGTTGCGCCAACCCTACTCCTTACCGTATTTTTCTTTGATTCACCGTTTGCAGATAGAGAAATATCTCTGAAAAATCAACTGAAAGCGTTTCCGTTATTTGGAACCCTTTTTGTTCGGGTTATGTGGGGTAGGGTGACAAAACATACAAACCGCCCCTAGGGGCGGTTTGTATGTTTTGTCACACATCGAAAGATGCTATTTAAACTCTCCGATTTGTACGAACCCGGCCATGCGATCTTTTTCATTTCCTGTAGGATCGCAGATATATGCTTCGAGCTGCCCATCACCATGTCCAAAATCGGCCTCGACCGTCTCTGCTTTTCCTGCGGCAACACTTACTTCTGAATTATAGAATTTAAGAGTGTGAAGGATGTTGTCGGTATTTCGAATTGTTAATTTTTGTTTGAGTTCATATCGAGCAACGAAAGGTGTCACGATACAGCCTGGGCCTATCTCCAGTGCGTCTGTTTGTGTAGCCAGTCGAACAAGAAGTTCGTGATGCGCTGCGCCTTCAGCCTTTGTTGCAGTTTTCTCGTTGAAATTAAGCAGAGCATCTTTATCAGAAGAACCGGTGTTGTTGATTATCGGAGTTCCTGCCTGAACGGGAGTCGGAGAGGGAGTTGGTGCTGGGGTTGGCGTAGCAGTCGGCGGGCTTATTGTGCCGCTACTATTCATGTTTTGGTCAGATGCCGGTGTGGGCATCACGTTTCTATTTTTGGCACCGAGCACAATGAAAATAACTAAAATGAGGCCGACAACGCCGATGACAGGAATGAGTTTTTGGTTCATAGACTAAAATGGAGTAATGCTTCTAATAACACGGTAAGTATAGCAAACTTTTTGCTTGGCGAGGTACTAGGATTATCCACAACGTACGTATAGGTTCTTTGTTAGGAGGCGTGTGTGGTATTGTGTACATGATGGTCTTTTTCTCAAAACTTTTTTTGCCCGTACACAAAAAAACAGCCACATTTCTTGTAATTTGTTTGTTTTTTATTCTTATCATCAAACTCATCGTTGTATTCGATAGTCGGAGCGTCATGCGCCTGGTAGAAAACCGTGAACAGGTGATTGTATTAACAAATAAGGGCTTTGAACCAGAACACCTGAACATTAAGGTTGGGGAGAGCGTTGTTTGGAGGACGGAACGGAAAGTACCATTCTGGCCTGCCTCGAACATTCACCCTACACATAAAATATACCCCGAATTTGATGCAAAAAAACCAATTCTTCCCGGAGACACGTGGATGTTTCAATTTAATCGTGCGGGTATATGGAAGTTTCATGACCACCTAGCTGCGGCGTTTACGGGCGTTATTACTGTCGTTGGAGAAGATGGGATTTATGCAAACGAAGTGTGCAAAGACAAGCACTCTGTTTCCTGTTGGGAGAGCCAACTTATGCAACGGCTGGAGGAAAAAGGAGTCGATTCGACATTTGATCTTATGGCCGAATTATACAGAAGTGAGCCTCAATTTCCGGAACATTGTCACGGATTGGCGCACAATGTTGGGATAGCAGCATATAAACATTATATTCGAGATCCAAAGTCTGTTTTGACGCCAAAATCTTCCTACTGTGCCATGGGTTTTTACCACGGGTTTATGGAAGGGTTATTGCTCGTAACGCGAGATATTCGGGAAGCGAAGAATTTTTGTACGTTCGTTGGAAAAGAGCTTGGAATTGAGGCGCCGGACGCAGAGTTGCAATGTTATCACGGTATTGGCCACGGAGCCATGGATATGAGTGTTACGGGGTCAAAAATCAAGGATGAAAGCGAGCTTGTCACTCCGGCACTTCATGTTTGCGAGGAAGCGTCCGATAGTCCCGAAGAGCTTTACCGATGTGCGTCCGGGGTTTTTAACGGTATTGCGAATTTTTACACGTCTGGAGAATATGGACTCTCTGTCAATATGGCGGATCCGCTTGCTCTCTGCCGTGTGCAGGAGGCCAAGTATAAGGATAGTTGTTATGGAAACTTAAATACGATCCTTGTGTGGATTGCAGGGAAAACGGGGGATTTTGTAGGGGCTGGGAAGTTTATTGAGAATATTTCGGAACCGGATCTTGCTCTTTCAGCAATGCGATATTATTCAAACCTGGGAAACCTTCAGTTTCTCCACTATGCTAATGAAAAAGGCCTTGATGCATGCAGAAAATTTACTTCGAAACTCATCGGTCCATGTATAGAAGGTTTGGTGCAGGGATATCTTGAACATGGGGTGCCTGGTGAGGAATATCAGGGAGCACTTGGGCTATGTCACATGAAGACAATGACACGCGCGGAACAGAAAGTGTGCCTCAACTATGCCCTGGGTCATCTCAAAGGATTTTATTCCAGTACAAAATCGGAGGAGATTTGTTCGGAACTGCCTGCTGATGAACGAGCCTACTGTCGCTAGAGAGCCCGTTGATAGACTGAAATGGACGTGAGATCGTCTGGGAGGGTAGCTTTTTGACGGTAAGACTTGGCCTAGCGGCCTGGAGCGCCGTCAAAAAGCTACCCTCCCAGACGATCTCACTCACTCTCACGCAACATCGGTGAGCGGTTATCGAGGTACCCGCCCTATCACACTGCTGTTTTCTGTAATGACGATCATTTGATCGATGGGAATATTTTGATCGAATTTCTGAATTTCTCCACTTGGCCACTCTATGGTGATGGCGTCGATTTTCGTGTTCTTTCCGAGACCAAATGTCTGCCAAGGTGACGACTGGCCGACATAGGAAGATCCGTTGATGACCTCTCGGAGCTGTGTGCCTGCTAAACTTTGAAGGTGTATATGGGCGCCTATTGCATCCCTATTGCTTTTTGTGCCGATAAGCTTAATGGTAATCCAGTGGTTACCATTTCCTTTGTTTCTGTAGAGGATTGACGTG
>JAHFLU010000080.1 GCA_023264615.1 bacterium
GGTAGGCATGGTCAACGACCACATGGTGGGATGTTTTTGCCACAAAAGCACTCAAAATTGACATCTGAAGCTCTTTTTTATATAGTCCAAACGGAAAACAGAAGTGCATACTTTCTGTTTGTTTTAAATTTGGGAAAAGAATGTCTGCGGACATCTGATCTCCCGATGCTTCCCGCGGGAAGCATACACACATCGGCTGCGGCCGGAAAGGGTCTTAGAATGCCCAGAACACAATCGAGCGTCTTGTCACTTGTGTCGGATCCTGCTCTGCACCATGCACTGAAAGCGCTCAATGCTACAGAGCAGATGAACGTGCTTGAAGATGCTGTCAAGCGTGCTGTCGAGCATCGTCGCGATGATCTAAGCGCATTCTCTTTCAAACTACTGACGCATGCTATACGCGACTTTGAGTGTATGCCGTACGCTGTTTCAAAAACTGACCTTCATTATACTCTCCCCGACACCGTCGAAGTAACCGAGGCACTCAACACTGCACAAATCAAGTGCGCACGCATCGCGATGACCATCTTTTTTTCGTTGTCCTCATCCAGCCTTGCCACGTGCCCGGCCACCGCCTATGACCTTTTCAAAGAAGTCGCGGACTGCTGGCGCAATACGCAAAGTGAAGATACGGCTGATGAAATGCTTGCGCATTTGCGGAAAGTTGGCATATGCCTTACATCGTATGGAACATACATCAACGAGAAATGGGATCGTGTACTGCGTGAAGCAACAGGTAGTCGGTTTCCTCGGAAACGTATCCTGCGCCATATGTTACAGATCACGCAAGATAGCTCCTATAAGACAAGTGACGAAGTGCTCGCACGCATCCTCGCTCTTGCTTGGGTACGCGAATGTGACCCCAAAACATTTGCACACTATCTCAATGTGATGGAGTCTCTACAGAGCTCGATGGCCGATTTGCCAAAGGCTTAATCTCGCGCCCCATGCATCAAGTGATGCATGGGGCTTCGTCTATGTGCTCACAATGAACTCTCCGTCTATTTTGAGAACGAGGCTCTCCTCCCATTCGTAATGTATACCCGGATGTCCTTCGATTTCAACCGACACGCTACGGTCATTCTCAAAAATCAATATAATCTTCCTTTCGTGGGAAAGAACCTGAAAATTACGCAGTGTGTTTTCTTTAAAAATCTTGCGGATTTCCTCAATGTCCATATCTTCTCGTTTCCAAATGCACTTGATGGAGTTTTTTTGTAGCGAAACTTTTGCTAAAATTAGTATACATGTCAGAGTATTCTACGAACAAGCATGAAAACGGGCTTGCCGCCTTTCTTTTCATTGTACTACTTTTTCTCACCGGGTACGTACTTATGCTCAAAACGCAAACAATAAACCCTTTTACGAAAGAGTTGAATCCGAACGCATATGGTATGAGGTGTGGAACGCTCGTTGCTGTCTGCAGAGATATCGCTGCGATTGATTGCCATGCAGAGCAGCACGGCGCGTTCTACTATGTCAATAAAAAAACAGGGGAAATAATCGGACATTGCGGCGGAGACTGTCCCGATGGAAAATGCGATCCGAATACCTGTCCGCCACAGGCCTGGGACTGCACTGCTGTGAGACACTCGAGCTTTTTGCAGGGCCGTTAGCTCATTTGGTGGTGTTTGTTTGAAAAAGTCAGAACCCACTTCGAGCAGAATCCCTAGCTTCGCACGCGCGGAGCGCGTGGTGACTTGCTAAAGAAATAAGGCCATGATGAATTGGTATCAAAAAAATATTGTTCCTCGTTTACTTAACTCCGAAATGGGCTCTAAGGAACTTGAGGAAATTAGACGCGTAGTGCTTGCCAGTGCTTGTGGCATAGTGCTGGAAATTGGTGTGGGACCCGGCTACAACTTGCCTCTGTATAAAAACATTTCAAAATTGTATGCTCTCGAACCGTCTAAAGAATTAACTGATATTGCTAAAACTCGCGCAAACACCTTGCTATTTCCTGTTGAATTCTTAAACACAGGAGCAGAAAATATCTCACTACCACAGCACTCGGTTGATACGGTTGTATCTACATGGACGCTTTGCAGTGTTTCAGACCCAAAAAAAGTCTTGCAAGAAATAAAAAGGGTTCTTCGACCAGAGGGAAATTTCATCTTTGTTGATCACGGTGCATCGCCTAATTTTGCTCTTCGAGCAATCCAAACAGGGCTGACATCCGTCACAAAATATTTTACTGGTAATTGTCATTATGACAGAAAACTTGAAGAGTTAATCAGGGAAGCAGGTTTTATTATTAAGAAAATAGAACATCCGCACGAACAATTTAAACCTTTGATTTACAACTACCAAGGGGTTGCAACTTTATCATGAAAAAAATAAAGCAAACCAATTTTTATTCAATACCTCGTCAGTCGACTAGGTTGGATGAACGACACACAGGCAAACCCTATGATGTTGAATGTTGCGGGATGAAAATTAAAGTTAATCCTGGCGTATATCAAACTTCAGGCGATTCAGAACTCATGGCAGAGTCGGTTGAAATGACAAAGAACGAGGACTTTTTGGAAATTGGTTGTGGTACTGGAGTTATTTCTATTGCGCTCGCAAAGCGAGCGGGTAATGGAATTGGAATTGACATAAATGACAAGGCGGTTGAAAACAGTAAACAAAATGCCGAGGCACAGAATGTTGCAAATGTTGAATTTTTTAAATCAGATGTATTTGAAAAAGTTAAAGGAAAATTTGATGTCATAATTTGTAATCCCCCTTATACAAAACATGAAGTCCGAGACAATATTGACCGAATGTTTTGGGACCCAGAGGATGAAATGAAGCAAAGGTTTTTCAAGGAAGTCGGCGAGTATCTTAAACCAAACGGAAAAGTATATTTCGGTTGGGCAGATTTTGCTGATATTGATATAGATTTGCCCTTTAAGCTTGCGGAGGAAAGCGGATTTAAGTTAGTGAATACTTTTAGTAAACCACACGGCAACGATTTTGCTTTTTATGTTCTAGAGTTTAGCCCAAAGGACTAGGGAGCAATCCCCGCCGTTTTATAATTTTTCCTAAAAACGGCGGGGATTTGTGCGCGCACTGGGCGGGCGGGGCAAGCACAATACAAATAGATTGCGCCTTAGCGCAAACCGAATTGTATGCGCGTTGGGTCGCCGCGAAGATATAGAAAAGAGCAAACAAAAATGTCATAATGAGATTGCTCTTTTCGGAGACTGAAGCGGCGAAGCAAAACCAAAAATTTCCTTTCCATTTTTTGTCGGCTACCCCCACACCCCCCGCCGAAATAAATCAGGAAGGAAGGA
>JAHFLU010000033.1 GCA_023264615.1 bacterium
ATCGACTAAGGACTGTCTTGTATGCTGTGCAAAGGAAACACGGAACCCAACAAAATTCGTCGAAAACTTAACAGAAAATCCAGAGGTAATTAGGGTAACAGTTTATTATTATCTATTACGGCACAGAGATGCTGTCATCAAGGAAATGTTTTTATCCCTTATTCTTTTTGTTCCTGCATTTGGAGAGCAGACTGTATTTTCCTTTTGGCAACGCCTGTTTTGCAGAAATCAATCCACTTTGATGAAGGTTTGCTTGATTGCTTTGTTTGGATTTCAACGACGTCGCCATTGTGGAGCTTTGTATCGAGAGAGACGAGTTTGCCGTTCACTTTTGCGCCCGAAATATGATTGCCGATATCAGAGTGGATAGCATACGCGAAGTCAATCGAACTTGAGTCTACGGGCAGATCAACGACGTCTCCTGCGGGCGTGAATACGAATACGCGGTGTTGGAAAAAATCTGCACGCAGATTGTCCAGAAATTCTTGCGGTTCAGTTATATCTGCCTGCGCTTCGGCAAGCTGCTGTACCCAAAGCGGTGTTGCAACGCCGGGTTGCTGCGCAGATGTCGCTTTTGATGTCCCACTGTCCTTACTAAACCAGGTGCGGTACGAAAGGAGCTGCATGAGCCGTACGAAATTACTTGTTTCGTTTCCCGACTCGCCCTCTTTATAGATAAAGTGGGAAGCAATACCGTATTCTGCGTCTCGGTCCATCTCTTCGGTGCGTATCTGTACTTCGATAATACTGCCGTCACCGGTGAAAATGGTCGTATGGAGGCTTTTATATCCGTTCGGTTTGGGAAACGCTATGTAGTCTTTGATACGGCCGGGCATAGGGCGCCAGAGGCCGTGTATGATGCCAAGAACGTGATAGCAGTCATGCACCGTGGGGACGACGATTCTGATTGCTGAAATATCAAAGACTTGATCGATGTCTTTGTTTTTTCGGAGCCATTTTTTGTAGGTGCTGTAGAGGCCTTTCACACGATAGCTGATGTGCGTATTACGCACCCCTTCTTTCGCGAGCGCCTTGCGGAGCGAGCGGAGATTTTTTTCGAGATGTACTTCAGTTTCTTTGCTTTTCTGTTTGAGCAGCTTTTTTATGTCCGCGTGTTCTTTTGGATAGACATAAGGAAAGGCGAGATCTTCAAGCTCACGATTGAGTGCACGCATACCGAGCCGGTACGCGATAGGTGCAAATATCTCAAGTGTCTCTTCGGCAATTCGCCGCTGTTTATGTTGTGGCACATGCACGAGGGTTTGCATGTTATGGAGGCGGTCGGCAAGTTTGATGATGAGTACACGCAGGTCTTTTGACATCGCGACAAAGAGTTTGCGGAGACTTTCGGTGTGTCGTTTGAGGCCGCGGTATTTGAGTGTGCCAAGTTTCGTGACGCCTTCGATGAGACCAAGAATCTCATCGCCAAATTCGTTGCGTATCTCTGCTTCTGAAACAGCTGTATCTTCGATCACATCATGGAGCAGCCCTGCAGAGATGGTGCGTGCGCCCATACCGAGGCGAGCGAGGTTTTTGGCAGTCTCATGAAGGTGTACGATGTAGGGCTCTCCTGAATACCGCTTGTGGTCTTTGTGGGCGTTTTCTGCAAAGGCGTATGCTTTGGTGATGAGGGCGATACCTTCTTTCGGGAACGGTGACGTGTGAAGAGAGGTGATATCTTTCACTTTTTCCGACAGGCTCTGTTCTTTTATATTTTCTTCTGCCATGTAGGCCCATTATATGCTCTGTCTTAACAAAAACACCAGAGTAATTCCCCTGGTGTTTTTGCGCGCACTCATTTTTTTAGTTTCTGTGGATTGTGGTTCGGACAGTTCTTGTCACTACAGCGTACAGGAATAGTTTTTGTACCTTCCATCATGAGAGCACCGCACATCGTACAAAGTGCTCCCGTAGGACGTGCTTTGGTTGTATTCTTGCATTTGGGATAGGCCGAGCAGCTATAGAAGAGTCCGAATTTGCCGCGACGTTCTACCATCTCGCCACTCTTACATAGAGGACAGGAGACACCAGTATGGGTTTTCTTTTCCTCCTCCGGATCTTGTTCGATATATTTGCATTTGGGATAGTTACTGCAGGCGATGAATTTACCAAATTTACCATGTCGTTCGACGAGTTTTCCGTCATTGCATTTCGGGCAGGCGCGTCCGGTCGCTTTCGGTCCCTCCATCGCCTCGCCTTCCATCGTTCTTCCGCCCTCGCATTCAGGATAGCGGGAACAGCTCATGAATTTTCCGGTGCGCCCGAGCTTGATCACCATAGGTGCGTTGCAGGTCGGACATTTCCACTTGTCGTCTGCGGGCCCGAGGTGCGTGAGCTTTTCGATACCTTCTTTTGATGCAACATCTTTGTGGAAGGGCGTATAAAATTCAGAAAGTGTTTCGATGTAGTGATTCTTGCCGTTTGCGATACTGTCGAGTTTGTCTTCCATGTGCGCAGTGAAAGAGTCGCTGATATAGTCGCCGAAGTTTTTTTCGAGAAATGTACTTACGATTTCCCCTACGTCCGTTGGTCGGAGTGATTTATTTTCCTTTTCAACATATTCGCGGTCGAGAATTGTTTTGATCGTTGAGGCATAGGTGCTCGGGCGTCCAATACCACGTTTCTCCAACTCCTTGACGAGCCCAGCTTCAGAATACCGTGGAAGTGGCTGTGTTTGTTTCGCTTCGCTTTCAATTGATTTAAAGGTGAGATTGTCTCCTACCGCTACTTTTGGCAACTCAACATCTTCTCCTGCTGCATAGGGATATGCTGCGAGCCAGCCCCTAAAGAGTGTACGTGAGCCCGTCGCGGCGAATTCGGGAATAGTGTCATTGCTGCCGAAGCGGGCGATGATTTTTGTTGTCAGTACTTTTGCGGGCGACATCTGCGAGGAAACTGCCCGCTGCCAGATGAGCTGATAGAGTTTTTTTTGGTCAAGGGTGGTACCGGCACCCTTATGCGCAGCGTTTGTCGGACGGATCGCTTCGTGGGCTTCCTGCGCACTTTTACTTTTGGTTTTATATTGTACTGTCCGGAGATACTCTTTGCCGTACATATCTGTAACAAGGAGGGCGATCTGGCGCTGTGCGAGAGAAGAGAGTGTTACGCTGTCGGTACGCATATAGGTGATGAGGCCGCTTTCGTAGAGCTTTTGTGCTACGCCCATGGTCTTTGATGGGGAATAACCGAGGCGCGAGCTTGCTGCTTGTTGGAGTGTTGATGTGGTGAATGGCGGCCGAGGCACGCGTGTCGTATCGCGTTCTTTTACGTCAGTGACGCGCCAGGGATCGATACGTCCTGCTGCGAGAATCTCTCCCACTTTTTTTTCGTTGCGGAGTTCTTCTGCGCAGGTAAGAATGAGTTCGGTACCTTCTTTATTTGCGACGTGCGCGGTAATAACCCAGTAGTCTTCCGGTTTAAAGGCTTTTATTTCGCGCTCGCGTTCGACGAGGATGCGAAGGGCGGGAGACTGTACCCGTCCGGCAGAAAGGCCATAGCGAACCTTTTTCCAGATGAGGCCGGAAAGCTCATAACCAAAGAGCCGGTCAAGGACGCGTCGTGCTTCTTGCGCATGAAGGAGATTACGATCAATACTGCGAGCGTGAAGAAGCGCGTCATGTACCGCTTCTTCTGTGATTTCATGAAAGACGATGCGTTTGGGGTTTTTGATGCCGATTGCTTCCGCGACGTGCCAGGCGATCGCTTCACCCTCTCGGTCCGGGTCAGTCGCGAGGATGACTTCACTCGCTTTTGCCGCTGCGGAAGCAAGATCTCGAATAACTTTTTCTTTCCCGGGAAGGGGAACATAGTGCGCCTTAAAACCGCCTTCGATATCGATGGCATCTTTATTATTTTTCGGCAAATCGCGAACATGCCCGATTGATGCTTTCACGAGGTAGTCTTTGCCCAGATATTTTGAGATTGTTTTTGTTTTTGCGGGTGACTCGACGATAACAAGCTTCATAGAAAGATATGACTAAGTAAAAAATGAATATACAAGCTCTATAAGTACTATAAAACACTTACTCTTGCAAATGCGAAGTATCTTTGTTGTGTGTGCATAACTCTTTTATGTGCGCCGAAGCGTGCCTCCTTGTTCAACGATGTATCCTTTCATTTCAAGGAGAGTAAGTGTTGCGTTCACGTGTTGTGGAGGAAGAGAAAGTTCTTCTACTACTTCGTCCCGAGTCTTGGGCCGGGTCAGAATGTCGAGGAGCAGCTGTTCTTCGGTTGAATGGAGAACATCTTTCTGCGGTGTTTTTGCAGTAAATCCAAGAGCCTCGAGGAGCTCCTCGCTTGAGGTGATAGGCGTTGCACCGAGGCGTAGAAGCATGTGCGGGCCGCGGCTTGTGCTTGAGAAAATGGGGCCGGGAATAGTGAAGACGTCGCGATTGTATTCCGTCGCGAGGCGCGACGTGATGAGCGTGCCGGACCGTTCTTCCGCTTCGACGACAAGAACCGCCCGTGAAAGCCCTGCCATGATTCTGTTGCGTTCCGGAAAACTAAATGGTGTTGCGCGAAACATTGGTTCGAACGGAGAGATAAGTGCACCCCCTGCGGTGAGGATAGTTTCAGCAAGGGCGCGGTTTGCCGCAGGGTAGAGGACACGACGGTCAAGTCCTGATCCTGGCACTGCGATCGTGGGGAGGCGAGCTTCAAGTGCAGCGGAGTGCGCGATTGCGTCCATGCCGAGCGCAAGTCCGCTTACGATGGCGATCGGATATCCGTGCAATCCGCCCAAGATCTTTTCGCACGCCTGTTTGCCGTACGGAGTATATTTTCGCGAGCCGACAACAGCAAGAAATGTGTAAACAAATGGGTCGGGAAATGTTCCCTCAATATAGAGCAGAGGGGGCGGATCAGGAATTTCGCGGAGAAGAGGCGGAAAATCGTTTTTGTCGATGCGATTCCATGTTTTCTGCATGGGGATAAGTATATCAGTTTTTTTTGACATTTGTCCCAAATTGTTATTACATAGGTTTGGAGATTTTGTTCGTGAAACCAGACTATATTGGAGATGGTATGGCATTTGTTCTATCTATTCGGCCGGCTGTGCCAAACGATGCGCAGTCGATTTTCGAGTGTATTCAGGGATTCGCAAAACGCTTCGGGGTAATAGAGGGAAGGAGCGTCCTATCCTACATCAAAACAGAAGGAGCAGTTCAGCGTATCGCAGATCAGCTTTGTCTTGAGAACCCCCCGTTTCAGTGTCTGATGGCAGAGACTAAGGACAATCCCATCGGCTGCGCGCTGTACTATCCCGGGTTTTCGGACTGGACGCATTCTTCGTATCCGTGGCTTGAGGATCTTTATGCGAAGGATGTTGACACCGTTGGCGACAATAACATAACGCGAAAAGAACTGGTAAAAGTTCTTGTGCGAGATGCGCAGAAGAGAGACGCTCCCCGTATTGAAACGCGTTCACTCGTCAAACATGCAGACACACGCATCTTCTATACTGAAGAACTCGGGATGCACATCACATCGGAATGGAAATCGTATCGGATGGAGCTGCCGAGCGCCGTTCCTGTGTTGCCACCGAAGGACAAGGAGATTACGGTTCGACTTGCGGAGAGATCCGACTTGCGGCAGATTGCGATGTTCATCCAGAATTCGGCAAACGTGCAGGGGGTTCCAGAAAAAGTAAATCGCCGCAGTGTGATGGAGAAACTTGAACGCGAGTTTAACGGGGAAACATTCGGATGTCTCATTGCCGAGCGGCGGGGTGTTGCGTTCGGGTTTGCGATTTTTTACAGAGCGTATTCCTCGTGGGAACAATGTTCCTATATGATGATCGAAGATTTGCATGCGTTCTTTGGACGACGAGGTACGGGGACAGCTCTCTTTGCGCGGCTTCGTGAGATTGGCGAGAAACTTGGCTATGCCCGCATAGAAACACGCACACAGACCACGTCTCGTTCGATGGGAAGTGCGGCGGGGTTCGTCGAAGCGATGGGTATGACAAGTACCCTCGGCCTTGACTGGCGAATATTCCGTATGGAATTGACACCGACGGTAATCAGGCGCCTGGGACTGTAGTACTGCGTTCTGTGCATACTGATTGAAACACAGGCATCCGAAAGGATGCCTGTTTTGTTTCTCAAACGATTAAAACTCTGCTACATTAGAAGAACATGCTGGACATAAAGTTTATCAGGGAGAATCAGGAGTTTGTTGCGCTTGCTGCGAAAAAGAAACAGATCGATTTTGATGTTCTGGAGCTTATCAAGGTAGACGATACCCGCCGTGAAATATTGCAGGATGTCGAGATCAAGCGTGCGGAACAGAATGAATATACCGAAAAAATATCGCGGTCAAAAAATGGAACGGAGCGAGACAACATGATCGAGCAAATGCGGGGTCTCAAGGAAGAACTTCAACGTTCGGAAGGAAAACTCAAGGAAGTCATGGAAAAATGGCAGCGACTCATGCTGCGTGTTCCGAATGTTCCGGATATATCTGTGCCGGAAGGCAAGGATGAATCAGGTAATCGGGAAGTGCGTACATGGGGGCAGAAGCCGGCCTTTGATTTTGAACCAAGAAGCCATGTGGAACTGATGCGTATGCATGACATGGCGGATTTCGAGCGTGGCGCAAAGGCTGCGGGTTTCCGCGGCTATTTTTTAAAGAATGATGGCGCACTTCTTGAGTTTGCCGTGTGGAATCTTGTACGAGAAATGCTTGTTGAGGGTGCGGGATTTAAACCGGTGATTGCACCATCCCTTGTCAAACGGGAAGCATTTCTGGGCACGGGTTACTTGCCGCAAGGAGAAGAAGATCTCTATAAAACGCAAGATGGGGATTATCTCGCTGGAACTGCAGAAGTGGCGATGATGGCGTACTACATGGATGAGGTTCTTGACTATACGATGCTGCCGGTCAAAATGCTTGGATTTTCTCCCTGTTTTAGACGGGAAGCGGGAAGCTATGGGAAAGATACCCGCGGCCTTATTCGCGTCCACGAATTTTTCAAACTCGAACAAGTGATACTTTGCGAGGCGAGCCATGAAACGTCTGTTGCCCACCATGAGGAGCTGACGGCAAATGCGGAGAGCATCATGCAGCGGCTGAATCTTCCTTACCATGTTGTCGTCAATTGTGGGGGTGATTTGGGCCTTGGTCAGGTAAAAAAGTATGACATTGAGGCGTGGGTCCCTTCGGAAAAGGCATACCGCGAGACACACTCTTCTTCCTATTTCCATGATTTTCAAACACGGCGTCTCAATATCCGCTATCGCGACCGCGACGGCAAGCTTCGTTTCGCACATTCATTGAATAGTACCGCAATTGCAACACCCCGCACGCTTGTTTCGATTATTGAAAACAACCAACGCAAAGATGGGACAATTATGATTCCCGAGGCGCTTGAAAGGTACATGGGGAAAAAACTGATCGGTGCTCTTGTGTAAAGGTGTACAATACTATTTGAGCTTGCTTGAAAGGAGGAAAATTTTGTATCTGCTCGCGCAGTAAACGGCGAAGTGCCTTTTTTGTGTTTTCTACGACAGCACTTTTTCACAAGCTTGTTCGTTTTTTTCTAGCTATGAAGGTTTTTCTTTATTACAATGATATCTAGGCAGACGACGTTACGGTCTGCGAAACGTAAACAGGAACGCAAGAAAAAATTTATTTTTTCTTCGGCTATTTTCACCGCAGTTTTTGTTGTCTTTGCAGTAGTTGTTTCTTTCGGATTGCGTATTGAGCGTTTTCAGATTAAAAGTGTTCGTATCGAGGGGGAGAGCGTTGTTTCTCCCGCAAAGATTACTGCACTTGTGGAGAGTATTCTCGATGCGAAGTATCTTCTACTTTTTTCTCAACGGAACACGTTTTTGTATCCGAGCAAAACTATTGCCGCCGCAATCACACAAAATTTCGAGAGAGTTCTCTCAGCGGAGCCTGATGTCACGGAGGACAACGTGCTCGTTGTGCATGTTGCAGATCGTGAACCGCATGCTATTTGGTGCGGTTCTGTGAAGGTGCCGGGCGCGAGCGACTGTTATTTCATCGACACGGAAGGACGTATCTTTGCGGCAGCACCCTATTTTTCTGGAACGGCATTTATTAAATATTACGGTGTCGTAACAGGGGAGCCGATTGGGGCGTACCTGCTTCCCGCGCAAAATTTTATTGATCTTGAGGCATTTGTGTTTTCACTGCGCGGGCTTTCTCTTGAACCGCAGGATGTTGTTCTTGGAGCGGCGGCAGACGAAATATATTTTCGAGGCGGCAGCAAGATTATTTTCAAGACACACGACGCGTATGCAGCTCTCTTTGAGAGCTTAAAGACTGTTCTCGGGTCAATTGCTTTCAAAAACGCCGCTTCAAGCACGAAACCATTTGAATATATTGATCTTCGTTTTCAAAACAGAATATTTTATAAGTAAGAGCTATGCCCTTTGATTTGACACAATTTTTAATGTTCTATATCGTGTGGCACTACTCGCGTGCACTCTATGATTTTTTTGGGTTGTGGGAAAATGCATTCCGTACGGTCATTCACTTCTTTTCCATCCCACTTCTTCTTAAAACACTTTTTTCACCTTTTCACCGCCTCTCCGAGACGCCGCCGCGCGGTTTTCATCCCGGTGATTTTATCGCTGCACTGACGGTGACGCTCATCATGCGTATCGTGGGAATTATCCTGCGGTCAACGCTTATCATTGCCGGTGTTTTGACACTTCTTGTGGTTACCCTTGTTGGCGCCGTCTGTTTTGTGGGCTGGCTTTTTCTGCCGGTGCTTATCGGTGCACTGCTTATAACCGGATCGGCATATCTTTTTTCGTAATTTCATGACACTTGAAGAATTCCAGAAAATCATATCCTTTTATTACCCGGCACTCCTCCTTGATCGAGTAATGGTGCACCACAGACGGCATGCATATAAGAGCATTTTTGGCCTTCTGACGATATTTTCGTCTGTTGCAGCAATGGGAATCCTGGCCGCTCCATACCTTGGCCCGGTGTATGTAAAGATGCCGATCTTTGCGATGTTTGCACTTTGGCGCGGACAGTTTATTGGCACTGCATTTATTGCATTTGCACTGTGGCTGCTTCTATTTGCGTTTGAAGCGCTCTATCATTCTTTTTACTACTATGGTCTCGAGAAAACGACGATAACAACAAAGCTCGAAGGTGAGGGTGCTCTTCCGCAATTTGAGCTTGCCTCCATTTTACTGCATACACATCAGCATGATTTTGTATCGGGATTTTTGCGTTCGGAGTATGGCATGCGTATTCTGCTCTACGCGGGCATCGATGAAAAGACGATTATGCTTTTTACGGAACATCGGCAGCCAAAGATCGATCTTGCCGCGCTCAAGGTTCCTGGTCCGAGAGTATCGACGCTTGCGCAGTTCGCAGCATTTTTGCCAAAAATCGATAAAGAATTTGAACTGTTCCTTTTATCGCATAGCGTGACAGCGGAAGATTTTAAGGCAACGACGCAGTGGGTGGAACATCAGATACACAACAAAAAGAAACGCGAACGTTGGTGGAGTCGCGAACATCTTACTGCAGGTCCGGGATTGGGTGATGCATTCGCCTACGGCGAAACGTATTCCGTTGATAGATACAGCCGGCCGATTATACACGATAAAGCCTACGAACATGTTGATGAAGAATCATCATTTGGCAAAGAATCAGAAGAAAAACTCGAAGTGATTCTCGCGAAAGAAAGTTCTGCGAATGCGCTTCTCATCGGCGAGGCTGGTGTGGGGACGATGGATGTTGTGGCGCGTCTTGCAAAAAAAATCGAACAGAGAAGCGCACTGCCGGAACTTTCGCACAAGCATATTGTAATTTTTGATTTTGAGGCGCTCATTGGGGCAACGACAGACAAGCAGACGTTCGAGAAAAAATTTACGGGAATCATGAAAGAGGCAATCGGTGCCGGCAACGTGATTATCATGGTTCAAAATCTCCCTGCCTGCATGCACAGTGGTGCTTCGATTGGTGTCGATGTGATAGAGATGCTTGATACCTATCTTGCGTCGTCACAAACGCAGATCATTGCGACGAGCAATCTTGAAGAATTCCATCAGTTTATTGAAAACAACAGTAATGTCATGAAGTATTTTGACACGGTGCTTATCGAAGAGGCGGAGCTTGGCACAACATTGCGCGTACTTGAGGATCGGGCAGTTATCTTTGAGCGGAAAAACAAAGTTCTGCTGACGTACCCGGCGCTGAAAGCTGTAGCAGAGAGTGCAGATCAATATTTCCCCTATGGTGTGATGCCGGATAAAGCGATTGACCTGCTTCTCGAAATTGTTCCTGAAATGGAACAGAAAGGGGTGAAGATTGTACAGAAAAGTCATATCCTTGATTTTGTCACGACAAAGACCGGCATCCCGATGGGAGCTATTGGTGTCGAGGAAAAAAAGAAGCTTCAGAATCTCGAAGAGGTGATGAGAAAGAGGGTAATTGATCAGGATGCAGCGGTTCTCGCAGTTGCAAATGCACTGCGGCGCGTGCGGTCAGGCATCAGCTCTATTGATCGGCCAGTGGGATCGTTTTTGTTCCTTGGGCCGACAGGTGTTGGAAAAACCGAAACTGCAAAAGCGCTTGCGGCGACGTATTTTGGTGACGAAGACAAACTGCTGCGTCTCGATATGTCTGAATATAGCGGAGAAGGTGCTCTTGAGCGCCTCATTGGTTCTGTTGAACACAAGCGGGCGGGAACCCTCTCGACGCTCGTGCGGGAAAGCCCCTATGGGGTTCTTCTTCTTGATGAGTTTGAAAAAGCGACACCCGAGGTGCACAACCTTTTTTTGCAGGTTTTTGACGAAGGGTTTTTCTCGGATATGTATGGCAAGCGCGTGATGATGCGCAATATGATCCTCATTGCGACATCGAATGCAGGCAGCAACTTTATCTGGGAGACGTACAAACAAGGGCAAAAAGCGGCAGACCTTAAGGATACGCTCGTTGAACTCATCATCAAAGACAAAATATATCGTCCAGAATTACTTAACCGTTTTGACGATATCGTTGTATTCGAGCCGCTTGGTGTCGGATCACTCCGTAAGATCGCCCGAATCATGCTCGATGGGCTCTATTGGAAACTGCAGAAAAAGGGGATTACGCTTTCTATTACGGACGAGTTGATCGAGATGCTTGTAAAAGAAGGCTACGATCCGCAATTTGGCGCCCGGCCGATGCGCCGAGCTCTCCAACAGACGGTCGAGGAGGTTGTCGCAAAGAAGATCATTGCAGGAGAGGCCGTTCCGGGGAGTACGATTACACTCGATACAAACGAGCTTGCTTCCATTTCTGCAAAAACCCAATCTCACCGTTAAGAAAGAGTAAGGCAAAAAGAGCCAGGTTTTGGCTCTTTTGTGTTTTTTAAGAGTATATGATACTAATCACAAGCGTTTATGTTTTGGGAACAGCTTACAAAACCTATATTTGCTCTTGCGCCGCTTGCGGATGTGACAGATGCGGCTTTTCGGCGTTTGATAGCGAAATACGGGAAGCCTGATGTTTTTTTTACCGAGTTTGTCTCAGCGGACGGTCTCTGTAGCGCAGGACGCGAACATTTGATGCATGATCTCGCATATACTGAAGCAGAGCGGCCGATTGTCGCGCAGCTTTTTACCGGCAAGCCGGAAAATATGGAGAAAGCGGCTGCTCTTGTCCGAAAACTCGGTTTTGACGGTATTGATATTAATATGGGTTGTCCCGATCGTGCTGTGGAGAAACAGTGTGCTGGGGCCGCACTGATGAAAGATACTGCCCTTGCGCGCGCAGTAATCGCGGGAGCAAAAAGAGGTGCGGGAAATCTTCCGGTCTCGGTAAAGACGCGGATTGGCTACAATAAGAATGAAATTGAAACATGGCTGCCGGAGCTTCTCGCGGAAGAGCCTGCTGCCGTGACGATACATGGGCGGACACGCAAGGAAATGTCGCTTGTGCCGGCACAGTGGGATGTGATAGCACGTGCGGCAAAGATACGTACAGAGCTCGGAAGCTCGACGCTTATCCTCGGCAATGGTGACGCGGCCGATCTCAAAGACGCAGAACGGAGAGTTGAGGAATATGGTGTTGATGGCGTGATGCTTGGCCGTGCCATTTTCGGCAACCCATGGCTTTTTGACCGCAGCAAAGGAGAGGTATCGATTGAGGAGAAATTGCATGTCATGGTGGAACACACAAAACTCTTTGAAGAATTGCTTGGCGGCATTAAAAACTTCGCTGTTATGAAAAAACACTATAAGGCCTATGTGAACGGCTTTGACGGCGCGAAAGAGTTACGGGTGGAACTTATGGAGGCAGAGAATGCAGGAGAAGTAGCAGAAATTGTTGCGGGATATCTCCATACATGACTTATCCACACGCAAATTTTCCGCGTTTGTTGACGCGCTTTCGAGTAGTGATACACTGACATGAATTTGGGCAATGATATGCGAAAAAAAATTACAAAAAATCTGTTCCGGCTGCGCCACCTCTTCTTTTTCCGCTTTATCGTTTCATCAAATTTCTTTATTCAAAACCCCACAAGGGGTTATTTTTTTACCCGTTAATTTTTCGTGCAATTATGATACACAATTATCGCGCGACAAAAGATATTGTCGCATTTAGCTACACCGTAAACGCCCTCCGCTCTTTTTTTCTGAATAAAGGATTTGTCGAGGTGCATACGCAGGATCGTTTAAGCATTCTCGCGGCATGTGAAGACCCGACGACCATTGCGACGTACCACTATACGAATACGGTCTGGCCGCTCCCACAGACGGGGCAGATGTGGCT
>JAHFLU010000034.1 GCA_023264615.1 bacterium
TCTATGGTTATTAAGTTTGGTTGGATGATCCTCGCGATTATTCTTATGTCGGGGGCCGTTTACGTTATTACAAGTAAGCTCGGTAGCACTGTTCCGAACGTGCATGAGGAAAGAGGGTCTGACGTTGCAACAGATACTATTGATGTTCCAACAACTCCCAGTAACACAGATGTTGTTTCTAAACATGCGAGTGTGGAAGTTCCCGCAGAAGTTCCTGCTGTGCACAAGGTGCCTTCTCCGAAAGTATCAAAACCGGTTTCGGAATCTGCTCTTGCGGTACCAAAGAGTACCGTTGAAAGTGCCGATCGAGTGCTACCACTTATTTCCACTGTTGTTGCAGAAAATACAGCCTTTGAACTGGATCCTTTATGGAGAGATGCCCTGGTGAATCTCTATTGTGTGGTGAGTGGCAGTGACGACGTCGTCAGCGGAAGTGGCGTTATTATTGATCGACGCGGTATTATTCTCACAAACGCCCATGTTGGAATGTCTTTTCTTTTTTCTGCCGTTAATGCCCCGAGCCTTTATGAGTGCACGGTGCGGATAGGGTCGCCCGCAGAGCCTCGCTATCGGGCAGAACTTCTCTATATCCCTGCAGGATGGATAGACGCAGATATTGCCCAGTTTGGAAAAACTGACGATAAGAACTACGTGTATGGAAAACAGGATTATGCTCTTCTTTATATCACGGCGACTATAAATGCAAGGGCATCGCTTCCGTCGAGCTTTCCGTTCATGCAGACAGAAAATATAGTCCCAGCAAAAGGAACTCCTGTGTATATACTTGGATATCCGGCAAGTTATCTGGGAGCAACTACTGTTGTAAAAGATCTGTACCTCATTTCTTCGCATTCCTTTGTTGATGCAATCAAACCTATCGATATGGGGACAGGAGAGGATGTCATGGCATTTAAAGGAACGATTGCCGGCCAGCATGGCACATCAGGGGGAGCGATTGTTGAAAGTGGTGGGAAATTTGTCGGAATACCGACGTATTATGCGGAGGAGTTTGGCAATACAACAGACGATAATGTGTTGCATGCCATTACTATTGCATATATCGATGCGGATTTAAAAAAGAGTACCGGCTACTCTCTGAAAGAATTTAGTAGGCGAACGGACTTGGCTTCGCTCTCGGTTGCATTTATGGCGGGGGAGGGTAAAAAATATCAGCGACTCTATGCTGATGAATGGGAAAAACGAGGTTATGTGATCCCCGGTGTTTCATATTGAGTAGATATTTGGTCAGGAAAAAACGGAACATGTTAGGAACCTTTTTTTCGTCATCATTGCTCCCTGTGGATAAACTACGTGGAGCAGAGTACTACCGCCGTTCTGTGCTTCGCGCAAACGGTCGTTTTTCTCCGATGCACGTATATTCTATTGCATTGCCTTACGCAATTCCTCTTGGTGGGCTTTCATGACTTCCATTGAAGCCTGCATCTGATTCTTCCCTTGCTTTATTTTTGCCTGGATTTCCGTTGCAATTTTCTGAAAGAGTTCAGGATGTTCTTCCATGAGTGTCATGATTTTCTCTTGTTGGTCTTTCGGCAGATCTTTCATCTGCTTCTCGACCAATTTGCGCATAACAAAATTTTTGAAAATTCCCATATAAAAAATTTAGAGGGGGTTTTAGCGTGGTTTGCTCGACGTTGCAACAGTTGGGGCAGTTCCTGTTGCGCTTGTGTAGATAATTTCAAGGCGGTCTCCGTCGTGCATCTGTAAATTCTCGAACTCCGTGTTGTCTTTCCCATTCACTTTAAACTGGAGAGTACCTCCACCGAGTGTTGTCTTATCAAGCATCTTTGTGGAAGTAAATTCTTTTCCCCAGATATGGAAAAAAGTAGAGAGTTTTGTGTCGTCTTCATGCAACGGTCCTCCATCGACCGCTTCGATATGCAGCTGATCGTTCTCGACGTGTGTATGAATTACCTTTTGTGTACCGGGAATGTGTGTCGTACCGCCACCGGCGAGAAGGCCGATACCGCCTGGAATAGTCATTCTCTCTCCGTCGATCATAATCGTAAGGTTCGCATGGATGTGATTTTTACCCTTAACGGTAGCACTTTGAGGTATCCGTGGAAGAGTGAAAAGCCATACGAGAACACCGAGGATCACGAGGAGTGGAATTCCCCAGGCAAGCATGCTACGCCATTTCTTAGAACGCTCACGCCCCGCTTGGCGGACAGTCTTCTCTTCTTTTTTAGAAACGTAGTCGGTTTTAGGTGCAATCGTTTCAGGAGAAGTATCTTTATTTTCATCTTCCATAATTTTTGCATGATACCACAGGCGATGACTTGTCGACAATAGAAAAATTATGCAAAATTGTTGACAGATTCATATTTATAAGGTATATCTTATTACAACATATAGCTACGGATCGCACGTTGACAACTACGACCACTCACTCTTGAGAAAGAGAGTCTATGGCAAAGTTAAATATGCTCGGGCTTCTTATACGCAAACGAGCCATCCGGCTCGGTATGTCTTTGAGGCAAATAGCAGAAGAAAAACAATTGAGCCCATTAAATATGTCTCGATGGGGAGTCGTTGGTCGGCGAAAGCCTTCTCCGTTGATTTTGAACACGCTCCGGCAACATTTTCCTGAAGAACTTGGCAGATTCTGTGACGACGAGCTTCTTCAGCCAAGTGAGGAAGAAGCACAGAGGGGAACGTTGCAGCATTTGTTGGATCCAGAAATCCCCCAAAAGAAGAGGCATTGTGCCGCAACGGGAGCCGGAGGAGAAGGAGATACGAGAAAGCTGTTATGTACCACACTAGGGGCCTTGGTCAGCGCTCTGCTTCCGCTTGCGGAACAAGTGATTTCAGATGAATACACTGCCGAAGAGCGACGGGATCTGCGTGAAAGTATCGACAGCGGGTTTGGTATTTTTAATCTCTCAAATGCGCTTCATACAGCTGCAGACACATTAGACACACTCTGCGGCGAGGACGTCAGAAATGACCGCCGCAATGCTCACGTGTGAAAGGAGATAAGGCATGGCTCAAACTGAAACAAGTTTTGAGACGACATTTAGCTATCATGACGGGAACGTACTCACGTATCTTGCAGACAGATATCCGACCGTCGAAGCGGTCCTCTACGAACAAATCCAAAACGCTATTGACGAAGATGCGCATAGAATTGAAGTTGTGATCGATGTCGGCAAACATACGATTAACGTGTATGACAACGGCAATGGCGCATCACCACAAAAAATCCAAGAAGCGATGGGATCTGTTGCACATTCAATCAAGCAGACCGGCAAGCTGGGAAGATTCGGTATTGGGATGCTTTCGCCTGCTGGAAAATGCGCATTATTCCGTTTCACATCGCGGCCAGCCAAGGGATCGCACCCATATTGCACATGGACGTTTGACTATCGAAAGCTTCGCAGCGAACGTTCTATCGGGAATATTCCAGCATACATAGAGTCGGACCTTGCGTTCAATAAGTATCTTGAGGGTGAGGAACGTAAGGGGAAACGCTATGTATGGTGGAGAACACACGTAGAGATGCAGGAAATTACGCAAGACGCGACAGTTTCAGCCTTCAGTTTTGAGACGTTTAAATCGGGGATTGTCGGACGATTCCGTTCGGACATGCTCCGGCTTGATGCAAGAGTATGGGTAACTGTTGTCTCTGCTTCCGGAGAGGAAGCAAAAAAGTCTTTTACGGCATCACGGTTTGCAGGTGAGGCACTCGACATTACCCGTTTGGAAATGGGTGGTCATGTCGCGACATTCCGTCTATTTGTCTCCCCTGTCATATCCTCGAAACGTCGCGGCGAGATACATGTCGGTGAAGATGGCGACAAGTACCGTATTCCGCCGAAGAAATTTTTCATGTCCGTGTATGGTATCCTGCCAGACGATATTCGGAATGCTTTCCTTTCCGGCGTTTTTGAGGGGGAGATTACGAGTAATCGCGTGACGCTTAATACAGAGCGGAATGCGTTTATCCGCAATGACTACCTACTCGAGTTCTGTGTACTGCTTGAACGCTGGTACAAAGAAATCGGCGTAGTTCACTACGAAAAAGTCCGGGAACAAGAGCAGGAAGAACGGCATGCGCGGCTTTCATCACGCGCACTTGAAGGACTTCGACCACTCTTGGTGGACTCGCAGTGGAGACACCTCGTGAACGGTTTTAAAGTCGAAAGTGTTGTGAAAATATCGGAGCTACAAAATGGGGTGGGGACTATAGAAGAAGAGACCCTTCTTCTCGAACATCTCGACAGACGCAAAAAGATTCTTGGTGACAAGAAAGGGTCTGTGAAACGCGGACGCCGCGGTTTCCGAAAAAATAACCCGCCAGGTACACTGGACGAAAATGGCACCAAGAAAAATTCTGTTCGGAGAAATGGTGTCGGGCTTACGTTTACGCGCAGTGATATGCAAAGCAGTAGTGAATATTGCATACTGCACGCCGATTGCGGTGAGATTGAGTTTAATCGCCGGCATCCTTACTGGATGCGATGCGAGACGACGGACACTGTGCTCGTTAAGTACATGGAGATGGCTGCGATACGAGCGCTTGTTGTGCATGTACAACCATCTGATATGCAGCTCATGTATAAAGAGCTTCTCAAGCAGACGCTTGAGATTGAAATCTACATGATGACGCATACACAGGTATCATAGGATAAGGCAATATAACGCCTGTGCCGTTCGGCACAGGCGTTCTCTGTTTTCTGCGTAAGCACGACATCTTGACAAAAATGTCAAAAATACTGTCTTATATGGACAGAAGTGTGTACAACGAAAATCTATACGGAGGGGTGTGCTCTATGTATGAAAACGAAAAAGCTTTTTTGAAAAGTGTCCATGATTTGATAGGGATTGCTCGCAGAATGCTGTGGGACTCGTATGAGCATACAGCTGTTCCCGAGCATGCGCTCTGGTATCACTGCCTTGCTCATTCAGATGGAGTGTTTCGTCGTGCTGTGAAGATCATTACTACCTGCAATCGGTTTAACGCGGGTACATTGAGTATGCACGATGCTGCACTCGTTGTGCTTGCGGTGTATTTCCATGACATATACATCGCATCGTATATTATCGCGGATCCGAGGACGCCACACCTGCGCCTTTCGCGCAAACGGCTCTGTGGTCCGAGCGAAGAAGGATCAGCCGCAATACTCGAGCGATATATGCTTGAAATGAACAAAAAATACCGTGCTGATATTTTTACGCTCGCCGATCTTGAATCTGTTCATCGAATGATACTCCTTACTGTGCCAAAATTTGAGAGAGGTACGGTGATTCAGGACATTTCTCCCGAAACGCCACTTGTCTTTCGTATTTTGCCACTCGCTGACCTCGGAGAGTGCGGTATGGAGCCTCTGCAGTTTATGCGCAACGCCGACTTGCTTCTGTGCGAAGAGCAGCCACGTGTACAACAAGCATTGCTCGGAACGTACAAATATCAAAGCCATGTACGTGAGAATATTCTGGAATGGGCCTTTGCTCAAGTAGATTTTGTTTCTGGACGAGAGCGCCGTATGTTAGAAGATTTGAGCGGTCTTCCGGATGGCCTTGCACAGATGCTCATGGAGCAGTGCTTTTCATCAAACAATTTCGAGCGTTCGAAAGATCTTTCTAATACTGTCCACCGGAAACGTAAAAAGATGCGGCTTCGGGCGATTGTTGGAGACATGCGCGCCGTATGCGGCATTCGTGTATAGTGACTCGTCGCACATCATACATGATGTGCGACGAGTTTAGTTTTTGCTTGTTCCAGCAAGAAGTGCGCCACGTAAATACCCCCTTTATTATCCAAAGTTGATGATTCCGTTTGCAATAAAAATAAGCAGCCATCCGAGGGCAACAAGGAGGAGGCCGATAGCAAGCCGCATGACGCCCTTATTCATATTTTTCCACATGTGGATGTGCTCCAATTCTACACCAAAAAGTACCAAGCCCAGAATAACGAGAAGCGGTGCGACAAAGATGATGTTGTAAATAACCATGAGAATAAAAGCGGCAACATTGAAGTTTTGTGAAAGCAACGTAATAATTGCAAGATAGGGTGCTCCTGTACACGGTAATTCTACAGCAGCAACAAAAGACCCAAGAAAGGCAACACCTGTTGTCGTTGTGGTTCCCGACATTTGTTCTATTTTATGAGAAAAATAGACAGGAATGGCGAGGGTGAATCCTTTTCCGTACCAAAAATAGTCTTTTATCTCTAGAATGCCCGCAAAGATGATGAAAGCGCCAACGGTAAGGGAGAGATACTCGACAACAGACAGCGGAATACTCGAAAAAAAATAAAGAACGCCAAGTCCAGCAGCAAGATAGGTAAGGAAGATCGAAGATGTATAGACGAGACCGAGGAAAAGCAGCCGACGTGGCGACTTTCCCGATCCGAGAACGGCGGAAATAAGAAGGATCATAACGCCGATGGCGCATGGATTTATCGAATCAATCGCAGCCGTTGTGACGACCGTAATCAACGTCGGAAGTTGTACTAAGGTATCCATATGTATTGCTATTTGATTGAGATTGTACCCTTATCCAACTCAATCTTATAAAACGTACAAAGATGCTCGGTGCGTGCTTTTACAGCGTCAAATTCCATGATAATACAGTCTCCTGGCGGAATCTGCTCATAGGGAGAGAGCACATAGTTTGTATACGATGCAAGTTTTTCTTGGTAAAAAACAGAGGGGTCATGCTTGTCTTGCTTGTACACAAACACTTGCCATGTTCCAGGAGAGGTATCCGCACAGGGTACACCATTTTTTAACAGACGGATTCCTGACTCGGTCGGTATGGTAAAAGAAGTCTCTGTAAGTTCCCCTCCAATTGTGGCAAAAAAATCCTGCAGCTCGAAATCTTTGACATGGCCGACAACGCCTTCGAGATGAATCCTGTTGTCGCTATGGTGATGAAGCACGGCAGAACCGACTTTGTTTGAAAGTTTAGAGGTTGGCCCGGCAAGTTTGATCGGCTGTCCACATGCGTATATTTGAAAATCTGCGTGCCAGTGCACAGGTCCCCCGCTTTCGGACATTCTGTTAATGTATACCGTTGACCCGATAAAGAAAGCTGTGGGTCCGACAATACCAACAAGAAACGCTATAAAGAGAGCCTTTTTTAGTGTCGCTGTTTTTGTTTTAATGACAGCGGAAAGTACAACAATAAAGACAATGAAAATACTCGCGGCAACAGCAATGATTATCGAGGCATTGCGTAGAACCTCATCAATTGTTCCTGCTGTTCGAGAGACAAGGGCAGCGTTTGCAATAAACGGTGCCGAAACAACCAAAACAAGTGTATAAAAAAACCACCGGATCATCTTTGTTAATTTGCGCTGAAGTTTTCAGCAGAATTTACAGATGTTTTTTTCGGCATCCGCATTTTTCTTGTCATTATTGCAACACTGCTTACAGCAGAATGTGCTGCCATTGAGAACATAGTTTCCCTCCGACTCCAACTTTTCCTTGCCGCATTTTTCGCACGTAATCTTTTTGCCTTTTTTTAAAAAAGAAAGTAGACCCATGGTGATATAATTAGCCTAATAAGTCTTTTCATTCAGTCGATGTAAAGACGGAATGAAAGCACCCTTTTATTGTAGCATGGAGACCATCTGCTACAAATATATTTATGCACGCACGGGTACTTCTGTCTGTTTGTTTCTCCAGAAAAACCACCACTTGGCAATTTCAATGCCAATGATTTCTATTGCACCAAGAATGAGAATGATTCCCCAGTACCAAAATTCGAGCTGCGCGGTGCCAAGAATGGTATTAAGAAAAGGTACGTATATCGCGGCGAGCATAAGGCCAACGCCGATAACCGTAGCCGCCCAAAGGTACATATTAGAAAAAAGATCGCACCTATATATGGGTTTCCGCAGGGATTTAAGAGCAAAAATACAAAAGAAGGAGTCGAGTCCCAGTGCAGCAAAAACAAGCGTGTTAATCTCCGCTCGTGGCAGGTTTGTCATATACTCCAGGAAAATATAGAGTCCGAGCAGGATAAAATCAGTCGTTATCCCAACAACAAAGATGATAACTTTCGATTCAGCGTCCATTATGGAGACATCTCTTTTGATAGGCGGTCGGCGCATAATATCCTCGTCGCCAGGTTCAAACGAAAGTGCAATGTTTGGGAGAGTATCTTCAACGAGATTTGTCCACAAGAGCATCGCTGCGGTTACTGGCACCGGCATCTTAAGGAGAAGCGGTGCCATAACGAGAATGAGTTCGGTAAAGGATCCGCCAAGCAGGAAAACAGTCACTTTGCGAATATTATCAAAAGCAATTCTCCCGTGTCGAATTGCAACAACGATTGTAGAGTAGCTATCGTTGAGGAGTATAAGATCCGACGCTTCTTTTGCAACATCAGTTCCGGAGTTGATCGCAATACCAATGTCGGCAGCTTTCAGTGCCGGCGCATCATTAACACCGTCTCCGGTCATAGCAACAACTTCTCCGCGTGCTTGAAGTGCGTCCACAATGCGCATTTTGTGTGCCGGATTTACTCGGGCAAATATATTAACATGCGCGATTCGTTCCGCAAACTCCTCGTCATTTAAAGCATCAATATCATGTCCTTCGAGGACATCCTTTTCGTCACCAGAAGAGAGACCGATCTCTTTGCCGATTGCAAGCGCGGTGAGCTTGTGGTCACCGGTAAGCATGATGGATCGTACACCTGCTTCCCGGGCAGTTGCGAGCGCTTGGGGAACGTCTTCGCGAATAGGGTCGCGGATCGCTACGAAGCCCACAAATGAAAGTTTCTGGACGAGTCGTTTCCGCGTAGTTTCCTCTTCAAGATCAGTATTTTCTCCAATGGTTCGTTTTGTATAGGTACGCTCGGCCAGTCCGAGCATACGGTAGCCGTTGCTTGCTTGTTCAAGATAGGTATGCTCAAGCTCGGCACGTTTTTCTTTCGTTATTTTTTTCTTTTTTCCGCCCTCGAGCATGTCGCTTGAGAGTGCGAGCACTATTTCGGGCGCACCAGAGACAAAAACAACAAATTTGTCCTTGCTCTGATGGAGTGACGCGATGTACCTGACGAGGGAGTCAAATGGCAGAAGTGATACGCGCGGTAATTCACGCAGCAATGCGCTGTATGAAATTCCCGAGTCCAAAAATGCCTGCATTTTCGCGATATCGGTCGTCTCCCCGCTTACGCGAGGTTTATTATCGTCGTATTCAATAATTGCTTCATTTGAAAGAGCGAGGTTCGTAAGCGCTCGTGGTTCATTTCCATACACAATCAAATTTTTTACATGCATCTCCCCGAGTGTCATGGTTCCGGTTTTATCGCTGCAAATTACCGATGCAGAACCAAGCGTTTCTGCTGCAACAAGATGTCGTACCACACCCTTGCGGTTTGCAATCCGCTGTGCGCTTACCGCAAGCACAATCGAAATTGCTGCTGGGAGTCCTTCGGGAATTGCCGCTACAGCAACAGCAATCGCAGTGATTATAATTTCATGAAACGGGTGACTGCGGATGAGGCCGACGATAACGATAATGACCGCTGACACAGCAACGAACAGAGCAACAACTTGCCCAAGACGTCCAATACGAACCTGGAGTGGTGTTGGGTCGTCATCCGTTTTCTGCGTGAGAAGCGCTATTTTGCCGATTTCTGTGTTTGAGCCGGTTTCAACAACAACACCGGTGCCTTCCCCGCTCACGATGATCGCCCCCATGTACGCCATATTCTTGCGGTCGCCGAGCGGCATGTCGGCATCGGCGAGAGATTCGCTTATTTTGTGTACAGGTGCAGATTCTCCGGTGAGGAGTGCTTCGTTGATTTCAAGATGTTTACAAAAAATGATCCGGCAGTCCGCGGGAACTTTGTTCCCCGCTTTTAGAAGCACGATATCACCCGGAACGAGGTCTTCGGCATCGACTTCGTGTGCAGCGGCGTTCCGAACAACGTATGTTTTTACCTGAATGATTGCACGTAATTTCTCAAGAATATTTGAAGAACGATACTCTTGCCAAAAGCCAACAGCGACATTAACAAGAACAGCGATGATGATAATGGTCACGTCCACCCACTCGCCAAGCCATGCGGAAAGCATAGCACCCATGAGAAGTATGTAGACAAGCGGACTTTTGAACTGACGCAAAAGAAAGTTCCACCAGTGCTGCTCTTTCCCTTTTGGTAGAACATTTTTCCCTTGCTGTGCAAGGCGCTGAACTGCCTCTGTTTGCGTGAGACCAGTATCACGCGCAGTATCTACTTTTCGCAATGCTTCATCTGCAGATAAAAGGTGCCACATAATGATTTCAATCATACCACGCGTGCTCTGTTGTTGTCAGGAAAAAAATATGCATGCATGGTGCACAAAGACAGCCCTCGAACGTATGTTCGAGGGCTGTTCATCGCTCATTCCATCAGGTAGTGTCCTATTGAGTTTTTCAGGCGTATTTTAGCATCCGAAGGAACACGTTCAAGCATGTCGATAAAGTCAAAAAGGGCCGCGGTTGTCGTTCCCTTGCCGCGCGTCATGTTTTTGAGCTGCTCGTAGGCATCGGTATACCCGTACCTGCGCATGACTGTCTGTATGGCTTCACCGAAGATTTCGGGATTTTCTTCGATCTCTTCGATGAGTGCTATAGGATTGATACTCACTTTTTCGAGCCCCCGAAGCATCTGCACCAGAGCGAGATGATGTGCAGCAAATGCAGTGCCAATCCATCGCTGTATGATTGAATCCGAAAGTTCGCGTTGAAGCTTATTAACAGGAAGTTCGCGCGCGAAACATTCGAAAAGTGCACTTGCTACGGCGAGCCCGCCCTTCGCATTTTCCCACTCGATCGGATTTACCTTATGCGGCATAGTCGAGGAACCTACCTCTTCCTCTGCTGTGCGCAAACAAAAGACTCTGCGAGAGATGTAGAGGGGCATATCTTGTGCGAGATCGAGAAGAATTGCGTTACATTCACACATGAGGTGGGAAAGTTTTGCAATATCGTCATGCGGGTTAATCTGCGTGGTTCTTTTAACCACAGAGAGGCCGAGGGAGCGCACAAATTGTGTCCGAAATGCATGCCAGTTCACATCGGGATATGCGGTATAGTGGGCGGAAAGGTTTCCGACAGCACCCCCAAATTTCCCATGCATTTTGAATCTCCTCACTTCCTGCAGCTTACGCTTGAGCCGGCCTACAAACACAAGCAGCTGCTCACCGACGGTCGTTGGTGTTGCAGGCTGGAGGTGTGTCATCCCGAGGAGCGGTGCATTGATGTACGTCCGAGCAAAGCGCCGCAAATTGCCGATCAAGACGGAAAGCGTCACGTCCGTTATCTCACGGAGAAGTTTGTGAATGAGGAGTCCGTACGCCAGGTTTGTGACATCTTCACTTGTGAGGGCAAAATGAATGAACTGCACAGGAATATGAAGCGGAATGAGACGATCGCGGAGCCAGTACTCGAGAGCTTTTACGTCATGGCGTGTGCGTGCCTCATGCTCGAGAATACTATGATAATCAGCCGCATCGAATTCTTCATAAATCTGGGCAAGCCGCACGGTAACATCGTTTGTACATGGCGGAAGCTCGAGCACGTTAGGTTCGTTCGAAAGTGCGATGAGATAGCGGATCTCAATCTCTGCACGCGCCTGTGCGAGCGTTGGGCCGGAGAGATATTTCCGAATGATGGCAGTATCTTTTCGATAGCGGTCATCCAGAGGACATATCGGCGTATTTACTAAAAACTCTTTGAAAGACATTGTACATCTCCTCTTTTGTTATCCATAAACAACAAATCTGCTACGAGCATAGCAGATTTAAGCGAGGATACAATTTTCACTGGTTCAAAATATTGTCAATAACTCTAAGGTCGCTGTCACATCCGGGAAAATCAATATCACGCGCAACACCATCAAGCGTGATTCTATAGTGCGCAAAATAATCAGCAACAGTTTTGGTCGCCGAACAGTCCTTATGGAGCACGTCCGATGTTCGTATCTGTTCTCTTATTTTTTCGAGCGTCTCGGGTTCGATCTTTTCATCGAGTATACCTTTGACGGAGTCTACACGGAGTACCCCGTCATTTGAAAGCGTCAGTTCGTCATGACACCGTTTTGGGTCTGGCAGCAAACAGGGGCCCCAACTTGCTGTTCTTTGAAAAAGCAGGGTACTATTTTCGCCCGTAGGAGAACCTTTATGTTTACTGCACTCAAAGGTGCAGGAAGAGCCCGTTCTTCCGATATATGCTCCGTCCGGGCACTGCATGGCATCAAGCGGACATGCCTTGAGGCTATAAGAAAGATCTCTTGGTGTTAGTATAAAATGCAGTCCGTACGCAACAACCGCTATGAAAACAAAAAGTGCGAATAATCCCAAAAGCTCGGCGGTTCGCCGAGCTTTGGATGGTCTTTGCGTGTCTGCTTCGTTTTGCATTTTTTACTGGACTTGAGGAGTTTTGTCTTCCGTTTTGGCGGTGGTTGTCGTTGCCTGCTCACTTTCTGGAGTGGTTGTTGCTGTATCGGCCGCTACGACAATATCCCCGCATGCAACAGAGATATGCGCCTCTTGTGCTGTTTTACGAACGGCAATTGCAAGAGGCCCTTGTGCAAGTACCTCATCCAGGGACACATCAAGAACTGTATCTGAAACTCCGAGGTCCGTGCCGGCAGTACCAGTATCGCTGCTCTGCCCGAGCTTTGTGAGTGCATACGCAAGCTCACCAGGGTTTGCACAGGTTCCCTTAAATATTTGCACGGGCTGTTCT
>JAHFLU010000035.1 GCA_023264615.1 bacterium
AGCCCGGGGAGGATATTATCCGCAATGCGGGGGGTATTCATTCGTTCATGAATTGGCAAAGCCCAACAATGACGGATTCGGGCGGTTTCCAAGTTTTTTCTCTCGGAAGCGCCTATGCCCGCGACCTGAATAAGTTTATCAGCCGCACAGAACTAGAGGCATTTATCAAGGGCAAAATTCTGGAACAAACACACGACCCGCTTGCGACGATTACAGAGGATGGAGTGACGTTTCGCTCACACATTAATGGGAGTGAACACAGACTGACAGCGGAAAGATCAATCGGTATTCAAAATAATATCGGTGCGGATGTCATTTTTGCGTTCGATGAATGCACGTCGCCGACTGATCCGATTCTCTATCAAAAAGAAGCGATGGAACGGACACACCGCTGGGCAGAACGCTCCCTTGCAGCACACAAAAGCAATAGGGAAATGTATGCAAGACAAGGGCTTTTCGGTATTGTACAGGGGGGTCATTACGAGGACTTGCGGAAAGAAAGTGCTCGGACGATAGCAAGCATGGATTTTGCGGGATTCGGGATTGGCGGTTCGTATACAAAAGAGGATATGGGTGATGTTTTGCGTTGGACAAATCCGATCCTGCCAGAAGAAAAGCCGCGGCACCTTCTCGGTATCGGTGAGCCGAGACAACTGTTTATGGGTGTTGAATACGGCATCGACACGTTTGACTGCGTTGCGCCGACGCGCGAAGCGCGCAACGGCGCTCTGTATACAAAGAACGGTCGGATTAATATTTCCAATGCAAAATACAAAAACGATTTCACTCCTATTGAAGAAGGGTGTTTGTGCGACAGCTGTGCATTCTACACGCGTGCATACGTAGCCCACCTTTTTCGTGCAAAAGAAATTTTAGGGTACACGCTTGCAACGATTCACAACCTGCGTTTTTTTGTGAGACTGATGAGTGACATGCGCCAGGCGATACTCGAAGACAGATTTTTTGCATTTCGGGATGGGTTTACGGAAAGATATTATGGTGGATAGTATAGGGATACAATTATTTATGCATACAACATGAGCGAATTTAAACTCAAGGCACCATATGAGGCGGCAGGAGATCAGCCAAAGGCAATCAAGGAGCTTACGGAGGGACTGAAAAAGGGGATGCAGCAACAGACGCTTCTTGGGGCGACTGG
Source organism: bacterium (assembly GCA_023264615.1). GTDB lineage: Bacteria > Patescibacteriota > Minisyncoccia > Phycocordibacterales > VMGT01 > VMGT01. The sequence goes on from JAHFLU010000035.1 coordinate 1,160, forward strand.
TACGGGGAAGACTTTTACAGCAGCAAGCGTTATTGCAAAGGTGAACAAACCGACGCTTGTGATCGCACACAACAAGACACTTGCCGCGCAGCTGGCGCAGGAATATAGCGAGTTTTTTCCTGATGCCGCTGTGCACTATTTCGTTTCGTATTACGACTACTATCAGCCGGAAGCGTATTTGCCCGTTACCGATACGTATATAGAAAAAGAGACACAGATCAATGAAGAGATCGATCGTTTACGGCATGCCTCGACACAGTCGCTTCTGTCCCGCAGCGATGTGATCATCGTGGCATCGGTTTCTTGTATTTACGGTTTGGGTAATCCGGTGGAGTACAAAAAAGTGAATTTGCGTATTGAAACAGGAATAAAAATTGTACGCAATGATTTGATGCGGGAACTGATATGTATTCACTTCGAGCGAACAAGTGGCGACCTCACGCCCGGCACATTCCGGGGCGTCGGCAACGTTGTTGAAGTAATGCCGATACACGAAAAAAAACTCTACCGTGTGGAAATACAAGGCGATACGGTGAAGACCATCCTGCGCATTGATGCGATTACGAGAAAAATAGAAGCCGAAATACCGGAGGTGTTTCTCTTCCCTGCAAAACATTTCATTACGTCGGATGAGCGCAATGAGCAGGCAATGGAGAGTATTAAGGCGGAGCTTCTGGAACGCCTCGAGTATTTCAAGAAAGAGGAAAAAATTCTGGAAGGAGAACGACTCAAGCGCAGAACAAACTACGATCTTGCGATGATCCGGGAAATAGGGTACTGCAGCGGGATTGAAAACTATTCCCGCCACTTTGATAATCGTCAAGAAGGGGAGGCGCCGTACACGCTTCTCTCATATTTTCCGCATGTAGCTGACGGGACGCCTGATTTTCTCACGATTATCGATGAGTCGCATGCCACGATACCGCAGTTGCGCGGCATGTTCGCGGGGGATCGATCGCGGAAAGAAGTACTTGCGGAGCACGGTTTTCGGCTTCCGTCTGCAAAAGACAATCGTCCGCTTATGTTTGATGAATTTAAGGAGCGCATTGGGCAGGTTATCTATACCTCTGCGACGCCAGGGGAATATGAGATGCGGCATAGCGAGCAGGTGGTAGAGCAAATCATTCGCCCGACCGGTCTTGTTGATCCCCAGGTAGAAATACGTCCGATTCTTTCTTCACGTGAAAATGGTACAAACTACGCGGGGCAAGTGGGAGATTTCATCGAAGAAGCGGTACAAGAGATAACAGGAGGGGGCAGAGTTCTTACGACAACGCTTACAAAGAAGATGGCTGAAGATTTGAGCACCTATCTCAAAGAGCGTGGTATGAAGGCTGAATATCTGCATAGTGATATTAAGACGATCGAGCGCATTACGATTCTCTCTGACTTTCGGCGCGGGGTCTTTGACTGTCTCGTTGGTGTCAATCTCTTGCGTGAAGGCCTCGACTTGCCAGAAGTATCGCTCATCGGCATTTTTGATGCGGACAAAGAGGGTTTTTTGCGTTCTGAAACATCACTTATTCAGATCATTGGTCGTGCAGCGCGTAATGTACATGGGCGTGTTATTCTCTATGCAGACCGCATTACTGGTTCAATGGAGAATGCGCTTTCGGAAACCAAACGTCGCCGTGACCTGCAAAAAGCGCACAATAAAAAACACGGCATCACGCCGCAAAGTATTACTAAGAGCATCAAGGACATTACCGAACACCTGCGATCAGAGCATACTGAAGCGGTATCGACGCTTCTTTTGGTTGATCGCGAAATTTACAAAAAGAATCCGAAAAAAACGATACAAGAGAAAGAACGGCAAATGAATGAGGCAGTCAAAATTCTCGATTTTGAAACAGCGGCACTTTTGCGGGATGAGATGCGTGCGCTGCAGTCAGAAGAATGATTTGTGTTTGTTGGGAAAAAAGTATGCTATAGTAAAATATATGGAAGAAAATACGACGGAAACAACGGGAAATAAATCACTGGAAAACGTTAAAGTTTTAATTGCGGAGGACGATCCGTTGCTCGCAGGTCTTCTCGGCAAGCGTCTTGTAACGGCCGGTGGTATTCTCTATCACGAAGCTGATGGTGCACGAATTCTTGATATCGTCAAACAACAGCATCCGGACATTGTCGTTCTCGACATCATGCTTCCGGGCATGAGCGGGTTTGATGTTCTCAAGGCGGTCAAAGCCGATGATACAACAAAAGATATTCCCGTTCTGCTTCTTTCAAACCTTGGACAAGATGAAGATATCGAAAAGAGCAAGGAGCTTGGCGCTGCAGGATTCATGATTAAGGCAACCGTTTCGCTCGACGAAGTTGTGGAAAAGATAATCGCAGTACTTCTCGAATCAAGAAAGTAAGCTAACAAAACATCTCCCTGTTCGGGGGATGTTTTGTTACCGATCAGTCATAGACAAATAGCACCTGTATTGTATACTGAGCGTGCTATTATATAGGGACCCCCCGCGTTGGGGAGTTTTGTGCATAAAAAACAAACATGCAAGAAAAAATCATTGTTAAGGGTGCGCGTACCCACAACCTGAAAAACATAAGCGTAGAAATGCCGCGGAACAAAATGATTGTCTGCACCGGTCTTTCGGGTTCGGGGAAGTCGTCGCTTGCATTCGATACCATTTTTGCGGAAGGGCAGCGGCGGTATGTTGAGTCGCTCTCCTCGTATGCGCGGCAATTTTTACGGCAGATGCCAAAGCCGGATGTGGATGAAATTACAGGACTTTCTCCCGCGATTTCAATTGACCAAAAATCTCGGTCGAACAATCCACGCTCAACGGTCGCTACCATCACGGAAATTTCTGATTATCTTCGTATTTTCTACGCGCGCGTCGGTAAGCCTCACTGTTTGGTATGCGGCGACGAGATCGTCAAACTGTCAAACGAAGAGATACAGGATCACATCATCAAAAAAATACCGTCCGTACTGAACGCATCGCTTGAAATATTTGCACCGGTTGTACGCGGCAGAAAAGGCGAGTATTACCAGCTCTTATATGATTTACTTGGGAAAGGGTATAGCGAAGTGCTTGTCGATGGCAAGCGGCATTTACTCCGGGAACAGATTATTCTTTCCAAAAATCAGCGGCACGAGATAGACGTTCTCATTGATCGCATTGAAAAGAGCGAATTTCGTGATAGTAAAAAGAATGCGACCGAACGCCTGCGCGAAGCAGTAGAACGTGCGCTTCATGAAGCGGACGGACTTCTGCGCGCCGTGTATCTCGCAGGAGGGGAACGAACAGAAGCGTTTTTTTCTGCAAAATTCTCTTGTCCAAACGACGGCTATTCATACCCAGAAATCGAACCTCGTCTTTTCTCGTTTAACTCACCGTATGGTGCATGTGAAGCGTGCAACGGGCTTGGTACGAAGTTTCTTTTCGGCCAAGAAGTTTGCGACACCTGTAAGGGCGCACGGTTACGGCAAGAGGCACTGCATGTCTATCTTACGGACAAGAAAAAGGGGCGAAAGAATATCGTTGAATTCACTGCACTTTCTGTTGCTGACGCAAAAGCGTTCGTTGATACTCTGGCACTCTCCGCAAAGGAACAGGAAATCGCGCTGCCTGTTATCAAGGAAATAAAGAGTCGCCTAGAATTCATGATCAATGTAGGGATTGAGTACCTGACCCTTGATCGCCGTGCACACACGCTTTCCGGTGGGGAGGCACAGAGAATACGCCTGGCATCGCAGCTTGGCGCTGGCCTCGTCGGAGCACTCTACGTCCTTGATGAGCCGACAATCGGTTTGCATCAGCTCGATAATGACCGCCTCATTAAGACACTTACATCGCTTCGTGACGTAGGCAACACGATTATCGTTGTTGAACATGACGAAGACACGATTTATGCATCGGATTATATTATCGATCTTGGCCCCGCTGCAGGGGTGCATGGCGGGGAGATTATCGTCGCAGGAAATCTCGAAAAACTACTGACAGCGAAAACAAACCCGTCCGGGTCGCGTACACTTGCCTACCTACGCGGGGAAGAAAAAATAGAAATCCCCGAAAAGCGGCGGGAGAGCAACAAAGGATCCCTCAAGATTCAAGGAGCGAATATCTTTAATATAAAAAATATCCATTTTGAAATACCCCTTGGGCGTCTTGTGCTCGTTACCGGCGTGTCGGGGTCGGGGAAATCTTCACTTCTCTATGAAATTCTCTATAAAAATTTACAGGCGCGATTTGACCGTCGCTACCGGAGCGCAAATATATACAACTGTGCGAGCTTTACCGGAACAGAGTATGCCGGACGTGCAATTCTGATCGATCAGTCGCCGATTGGCAGGACGCCGCGGTCAAATCCGGCAACATATACGGGAGCATTCTCTTTTATCCGTGATATGTTTGCGGAGACTGCGGAAGCACGCGTTCGTGGCTGGAAGCCTGGCCGATTCTCATTTAACGTGAAAGCGGGCCGTTGCGAGGCATGCCAGGGAAATGGCGAAATTGCGGTTGAAATGCACTTTCTCCCAACAGTCTATGTTCTTTGCGATGTTTGTGTGGGTAAGCGTTTCATGAAGGAAACGCTCGAAGTGGAATATAAGGGAAAGAATATCTATGACGTTTTGCACCTCACGATCGAGGAAGCACTTGATTTCTTTGGCGATATTCCGGCGATTTATGATCGTCTGAAGACACTTGATGAGGTGGGTCTTGGGTATCTGGAGCTTGGTCAATCTGCGACGACACTTTCCGGAGGTGAGGCGCAGCGCGTAAAAATCTCGGCAGAGCTGTACCGTCAGCAACTACAAAAAACAATTTATCTTTTCGACGAGCCGACGGTTGGTTTGCATTATGATGATGTTAAAAAACTTCTTGGTATATTTGAGCGGCTTGTTGCACAGGGGAATTCAGTCATTGTTATCGAACACAATATGGACGTGATTAAAAGTGCTGACTACATCATTGATATGGGACCGGATGGCGGAAAGGGCGGCGGCCGCATTGTTGCTCGTGGTACACCGGAAGAAGTAGCGAATAATGATAAATCTCATACGGGAAAATATCTGAAGAAAGTGTTGCGGAAGAGGTAAAGCAAACAGATGTACACCAATTGGTGTACATCTGCAATTCGAAAAGATTAAGAGTGGGTTTTGGGAGGAAAACTCTGCAGAGTATTGCATGATTTACAATATGCGGTTGTGCCCATATCATCCCTGTAGTTTGGCTTGAAACAACGAACACAGAAGATATAGAAACAGTCGGTACAAATGAGAAACCAGGTTGATGTAAATTCTGCACGCATTTGAAAATGTGTGCATACGTGCTGGTCAAGGTCGAGAACGGTTGCCACATTGCCTCCTCAAGCACATTGATTTTTCTGAATAAAACTATACACTATGTATCATGAATCGTCAAGATTTAGCAGAGTTGAGCCTCCCCCAAACACCGGGCGTGTACCTATTTACGGGAGCAAATGGGGAGATTCTCTATATTGGGAAGGCAACATCGCTCCACGACCGGGTGCGTAGTTATTTCAGTTCTGATTTAGCAAGCACACGCGGGGTCAAAGTGACCGCTATGGTCGCGGAGGCAAGAAATATTACATTTCAGGCGACTGATTCGGTCCTCGAAGCACTGATTCTTGAGGGAAACCTTATTCGGAAACACCAACCTCGATATAATACCGATCGAAAGGACGATAAAAGTTACAATCACGTCATTATTACGCGCGAAGCATATCCGCGCGTAGTTTTGTTACGTGGTAAAGATGTAGCAGAGCTCTCGAAGGGTATTATTGTACGGGGACTGAAAGAGAGCACTATTCGTTATATTTTTGGCCCGTACCCGTACGGACTTGCTCTGAAGCAGGCGATGAAACTCATTAGAAAAATTTTCCCGTACCGAGATTCGTGCGTGCCATTTGAGGATCTTTCTTTGAAGAAGAAAATGGCTGCAAAACGCTGTTTCAACGCTGAAATCGGCCTTTGTCCAGGCATTTGCAGAGGGAGTATGACAAAAAAAGAATACCAGAGGCGTATACAGCACATCCGTCTGTTTTTTGAGGGTAAAAAAACAAAAATTCTGAATGAGCTGACACGGGATATGAAAAGATATGCAAAAGAGAAAGAGTTCGAAAAAGCGGGAACAGTACGGAACATGCTTTTTTCTCTTCAGCACATCCAGGATGTTTCACTTCTTTCACGTACGCACCTGCAAGAGTCATTCGGGATAACAGGCACACGCCTTGAAGCGTACGATATTGCGCACATAAGCGGGGAAGATACCGTGGGCGTGATGATTGTTGTTGAGAATGGAAGCGTTCAAAAAGCCGATTATCGGAAGTTTCGCGTTCGGAGAGATGCTGGAGGTAGCGATATAGCGGCACTTGAAGAAGTTTTGCGACGCCGTCTGCGACATCGTGAGTGGCGGCTGCCGGATATTGTTGTCATGGATGGGGGAGTAGCCCAGAAAAATGTTGCGGAGCGGATACTGCTTGAAAATAAGGAAGAAAAAAACACTCCTATAAAAATTGTTTCAGTGGTAAAAGATGAACACCATAAACCAAGAAAACTCCTTGGTGATAAAAGTGTTCTGGAAGAGTTTAAAAATGACATTCTTCTCGCAAATAGTGAGGCACATCGTTTTGCGCTCACGTATCATCATAAGCGCAGGGAGATGGGGATGTTTAGGTGATGTACAGATTTTCGCGGAACAAAATAAAATAGTATAGTAAAGGTACTATGCGCAAAACAAGAATTGGTGTTCTGCGCGGCGGGCCGAGCAGCGAATATGCTATTTCATTGCAAACCGGCAAAGCCGTTCTTGAAAATTTGGATGAAGAGAAATATACCCCTGTCGATATTGTCGTGCATAAAGACGGGGTTTGGCATGTTCTCGGGATTGCCCAGAAACCCGAGCAAGTCTTTGCGCGGGTTGATCTTCTCTTCAACGGACTGCATGGTAACTACGGTGAAGATGGCAAGGTGCAGCGGCTTCTTGATATGCATGGTATTCCCTACACAGGCTCCGGCGCACTTGCATCTGCTCTCGGCATGCATAAGCATCTTGCAAAAGACCGATTCAGGGGGTATGGGATTAAAACTCCGATGTCTGTTCTCGTACGGCCAGAAGAAGATGAGTATATCCGAGCGCGCGATATCTGGAGAACGTTTCCTCATCCGGCAGTTGTCAAACCATCCTCGGCTGGATCGTCCATTGGCGTTACGGTTGCAGATTCCTATGAGGAGCTCTTGGATGGAATTCTTATTGCAAAAGAATTTGCTAATATTGTGATTGTTGAAGAATATATCGCTGGCAGGGAAGCAACATGTACGGTTTTGGATGACTTTCGTGGACAGCAATTCTATGGATCACTGCCCGTTGAAATACTCTTGGAAGCACAAAAAAAGATCTATGATTACGAATCAAAATATATACATCCGTGTTCGACACTTTGTCCCCCCAGATTTTCGGACCGTGAAAAACACACAATGCAGGAGATGGCAAAACAAGTTCACGAGATACTCTCTCTTCGGCACTATTCACGCTCGGATTTTATTCTATCTCCCGAAAAAGGCCTGTATCTTCTCGAAGTAAATACACTGCCGAGCCTTATGCCGGAATCACTTCTGCCAAAATCTCTTGAGGCTGTTGGCGTGAGCATGCCGCAATTTATTGACCACATCGTTGAACTCGCATTACCCCATTAAAAAGAGCGGGCATGCTCGTATGAGTATGCCCGCTTCGCTGTTACGTTGCCTTGGAAGTGAGATTACACTCTCTTCCGTGTTCGTCGCTTGTTAAGAGATAGACAGAATTTTTCCATAGTTTCACGATATACGAGAGCGTCTCGCTTGCAAATTTTCGATCAAGGAAAGCAACGTTGCGATCAAGATGCTCAAGATACAGCATGCCGTTTACTACATCACGTATCACGATCTTTGGTACGCCGTAGTTATAGCGTGGTGTGAGGATCTGCTCGATGACAGCGTCGCAGTCGCGGCTTGTGATAACGATGTACTCACACTGTGGACATTTTTGTCCCGGTGGGTGGGTACAATTGCTACCGTGTGCAAATAATCCCAATTTTTCAACGAGTTCTGGTGTGAGATAGTTTCTGATGAAAGAGATGTCATCCTCCGCCGTACGAACCTCAAAGAGTTTGTCGCGGCCTTTCGGGGGACGTATTTCTGAAACATACTCACCCTTTTTTCGCAGACGTTCGCGTTCGCGGGGATCTTCCGACCACGTTTCGTGCATCTCGTCCCACCGTTTTTCAATGTCGACGAGTATGGTATAGCCGAGGTAGTAGGGGTTCAAATTGAACCGACCACCCGGATTGACAACAGAGCTATGCGTACGCGCAAACTGGAACATTTCTTCCGGTGAAACATTGTTGTAGTGATGAAAGAGTTCGGCATGCCAGTAGCTTGCCCACCCCTCATTCAAGATTTTGGTTAGGAATTGAGGGTAGAAGTAATAGGACTCTTCCCGGATGATGGTGAGAACATCTTTCTGCCAGTCCTCGATCGGTGCATACGTCTTGAGGAACCACAAGAGATCGTGCTCGGCGTGAGGCGGAAATCGTTCACCTTCGACTTGGTAGGTTACACTCATGCCTGCATTTGGATACAAATCTTCGTATGGCTGTACAAAGCGCTCTTTTTCAACAACATGTCGTTCCGGATATTTTTGACGATCTGTTCCGCGGTGTACATCGACATGCCGGTCGAGAGCAAAACCAATATCCTGCATGTTCTCGACAGTGTTAAGCCCATATCGTTCGATGTACTGATCTACCCGAATTGCTCGCGCGGCTGCATCATTGACCATGTGCCGATTCGTATCTTTGAACAAGGCATTGTTCTTAAAGAAGTCGACATGCGCAAAGACATGCGCTGCAACAAGAAGATTTGATACGACATCATTGCTATCGAGCAGAAAAGCGAGAGCAGGATTTCCGTTGAGAACGATCTCATAGATCTTGGAAAGACCCATGTTTCCGTAGAGACGCTGGCTCTGATACACTTTTCCGTATGACCAGTGGCGGGCCCGTGTCGGCAGCCCGTATGCTGCTATTTCAGTCATAATGTCTTGCGGTACTACCTCAAACCCCGTTGGAAAAAAAGAAAGCCCGTGCTCAATGGCAAGGGCTTCAATCTCCGGAACTCTTTTTTCAAGCTGTTCCAATTCAGACGACATGGCATCCTCCATTGTGTGGATGTACGTGTGTGGATGTACGGAAATCCTTTTCGATTTCCGTACATCATTTCACAGGTTACTTCTCCCGCGAAAGCAAACTGCTCACATATTTGAGCAACTCGTTTGCGCAATCTGCGCAGTATCCTTCCCGTTGCGTTAACGTTTCTACAACTTCATTGATCTTTGCAAGCTGTTCAGTATCAGGACTCCGGGAGGTGATCGTTAGTTTGATCGTATCCCGGCGCTCTGCAAAGAGCTGTTGTTCAATCGCAGTCCGCAACTTATCGTGCGTCGTATAGTCAAAGGTTTCACCCTTGCGGTTCGCGATTGCCACCTTCCTAAATATTTCATTCCGAAAACCGTCCTTGCCGTGCTCGGGTACCTGCACTTTCTCTTCAATAGCCCGCATGAGTTTTTCGTTGGGCGGCATTTCCTCACCGGTTATGGGATCGATCATCTTCGTCTGGTCGAGGTATGCCTCCACGTTATCGAGATAATTGTCGAGGAGCGTTCGCACCTCGGAAGAAAACGATACGAAAAACGCTTTCTGGACGTCGTTACGTGCAATCTCATCGTAATGCGTGCGCGCTTCTGCAATCAGGCGGTTGAAGCGGTCACGTTCCGTCTGTTTTAGGTTTCCAGCCGGAAGCTTCTCAACACCCTCCATGATTGCCCGCAGGACATCGATCGGATTGATACAGCGCGTATCGGGCTTGATCAGAGAGACTGCAATCCGATTAATGATAAATCGTGGTGAAATCCCCTCCATGCCTTCGCGCGGCGCAGCCTCCTGAATCTTTTTTAGATCTTTTTGCCGAAATCCCTCAACATCCTGGCCGTCGTAGAGCTTTAACTTCTTCGCAAGGGTGAGGCCTGCCATGGTTGGGTCGGCAAGCCGGGTCAAAATGGCAAACGTTGCGGCACTATTGAGTGCATGTGGCGCAATATGCACATTCCTAAGATTTGTTTGCCGAAGCAGCTTCTGGTAGATACGTTCTTCCTGGGAGAGCTTGAGGTTATAGGGAATGCGGATCATGATCATACGATCGTGAAGCGCTTCTGACTTCTTGTTTGCAAGGAACTCATTGAACTCCGTTTCGTTCGTGTGGGCAACGACACATTCATCGGCATAGATAAGGGGGAAACGGCCGGTTTTGATATTTTTCTCCTGCGAAAGCGTGAGAAGAACATAGAGAAACCGTTCGTCGGCCTTAAGCATCTCGATAAATTCCATCATACCCCTGTTCGCGACATTCAGCTCTCCGTCAAACCGGTACGCGCGCGGATCAGATTCAGATCCATAATCACCGATGGTCGCAAGGTCGATACTGCCGACTAATTCAGCGATATCTTGAGACTTAGGATCAGATGGCACGAACGTGCCGATTCCGCAACGTTCTTTCTCCGAAAAGAAAAAACGCTTGACCTTGACACTTCTAAACTTGCCGTTATAGGTCTCTCTCAGAGAGAGGCGGCATACAGGACATGGCTCACCTTCAATGTGGATGCCGGTCTGTTCCTCGAAATCACGGCGTAATTCATGGGGCATCAGAGTGAGGGGGTTGTCGTTCTGTGGACATCCGAGGATCGTATAGACAGCACCTTCGTCGGTATGAGTATACTGCTCAAGACCACGCTTGAGCAAAATAACCAGCTGACTTTTGCCAGAAGAGGGCGGACCATAGAGAAGCAATACGCGCTTGCCAACATCGGAACCCGCAGCTGCAGCCTTGAAGTATTCAACAAGCTGACCGAGCGGCCCATCGATCCCAT
>JAHFLU010000036.1 GCA_023264615.1 bacterium
ATATTCTGCGTGCGGGTTAATGGTATCGTACCTACGCGACATACATCGACAGTATAGCACACACCAAAATAACGCAGAATATGTGCATGCGTGGAAAATTGTATTGGTACTCCATAATTCTTTGCTATACTAAAAAGATACTACATATTTAATATACTCAAAGACATACCACGACAAACTGACCGGGCACTTCTTGAAAAAACATACCAGATGGTAGAGGAAACGAACGAGGAGCTCCACAAAATGCGCCGAGCCCAGCGTTTCCGCTTCTACGCAAACGTCCTCTATTGGCTCGTCATTACCGGCATTGCTGTCGGAGCATTTTATGCCATCCAACCCTACATTTCACAATTAGAGGGTATCTACGCGAGTATGAAATCCGGCGTCGAAGGTTTTGGCCAGGCAGGAGAACAGCTAAAACAGTTTAAGGCTCCACAATAAAAGAAAAGTGAGACGTGTGCCTGAGGAGGGAATTGAACCCCCGACGCCAGCCTCTTCAGGGCTGCGCTCTACCACTGAGCTACTCAGGCAAAACAAAAACATAGTAATACGCTACTCATTTTACCCCACTTTGTCTAGTTTTGCTTTTTCTTTCTATTTTTCCCCCTTGGCCATTTTTTACGCTGGGGACCTTTGCCGAAAACAAATTCCACCGTCTGTCGTGGCGCGTACATCTCTTTTGAAAGAGAAAGTGGTGCATTTTTCACTTTGTTTTCGTGTACGATATTGGCATAGGAGATACTATCAAAAAATCCATAAATATTTTTCATGATCTGAAACATGTACTCACGATCCGCCTGATTCATACTTTGAGAGAAGAATTCACGCCAGATATAGTAATCAAGCTCGTACTTAAAATCCTCACGCTGCCATTGGTCGAGGACACGGCTGATCTCGCGGTGCGATGGCACTGACTCCTGCAGAAAGTATGGCTTTGCAGGGCCACCCGGAACATTTTTGTAGTATGTAGAGCCCATATTCTTGCCCGAGAAAACATCCTGAAAGATACGGCAAACCTTGGCAAAATCCCACACTTTTTCGATGGACTCTCTCGGCAGTTCGAGGTTCCCGTGCCGATCCATCAAACGTCCAATCATGAGCCGAAACAATTCCTTCTGTCCTCCCAATTCACCCAACGTTCCGACGGTATCTTGCGGTAAATAGTCGATCTCTTTTTTATACAAACGAGAGAGAAAAGCGGGATCCATCTCCTGCCGATCTGTATATTTATCCTCACCTCTGCCCAGGTTTCCGGTCATCATCACGTTGTACCCTATACCAACCTCGACTTCACGATTCGAGTCCCGCTGCAACTGCATCTTTGTCCCCGCACGACGCGTCAGAAGGTGGTTGAGGCTAATCAGTGTCTCGTGCGGAATAGCATTCACTTCATCGATAATAATCGGCCGATCCTCGACAAGCGCCTGGTTTATCTTGCCCAAAACAAACTCTGTTACCGTACCACTCCCGAGCGTTGTGAGATACGTCTGCAATATCCGCTCATGCGCATGATCTTTTTCGTCTTTTGTCGCTTCAGCATTTTTCTCCAACCAACCCAGATATTCCTTCTCTATTTTTTCGATAAAGAGTTTCAATTCCTCCTGCTCCGGCTTATCAACCTTGAGGACATGGTGGCCATAGAGATCCGCAAGTGATGTATCTTTCGAACCGGAAATGATGAGAGCATCTTTCTTGAGGTACTTCCGCGCAATATGCATGGCGAGTTCTGTTTTGCCCGTCCCATAATGCCCATAGAGAAGTACCGGCTCCCCTCCCCGCAAATGCAACACGATATCGTCAATATTTTCTTTGACCGATGGAAGTTCCACAATCTCTCCCCGTTGATAGGTCTCTTTTTCGTGTTTGAGTTCAAGAAGATGAATACCATAAAATGCTTCCGGTGACTCATTCATGACTCTTCGTTTCGCAATCTCCGCTTCCTCGATCTCGCCTCGTATCTTTTCAAGCGCCCTTTCTTTCCCGCGGGCTGGCTCTCCAGACTTTCGTGCTTGTTCAATGTTTTGCAGAAGTTGCCCTTCACGGATTCGCAGCCGCTCTTCAAACTTTTCAAGTTCCCGATACATACGCACCACCCGGATAACTTCGGCTTTCCTAAAACCGACAAGCTGCTGTTCCGGTGAACCGTCTGCGTTCATTACATGCCCCCCGAGAATACTTTTAATATCTCTATTAATTTCTTCAAGTTCTCCTATGATAAGCGCCTGGTTGACGAGCGTATTTTTTGCAGCTGCGATCCTTGCAAGCTCCGCCTCAATACGCGCTGTTTCTTTTCCGTCACCCTGCCGGGCTTCCTCTTTTTCGCGAAGAAGCCGTAATTCGCGCTCTACAAGCTGTTCCTCTTCTTTTTTGTACTGCCTCAACGTTTCCTCCACCCCCTCTCCGCGCTCTTTCTTCGTAATACCTGTTTCCTGGTAGAGCTCGCGATCAAGAAGCCGATCTTTCTGTACTGCAAACTCGATTTCATTAATAACCTCGTCTGCAGTCTGCCACTCGACGGGACTAATTTCTCTTTCAGAAACCGCAACGATCCGCGCAATATATTTTCCTTTCTGCGGATCATCTGGCCTTGTATCCTGCAATATTTCCACGCGGTATTCTTTCTCCGGCAGCGGAATATCAGACGACGAATCAAGCTCGATCATCTTGCGCTCAATAGAAGAGCTCACGTAGTATTTATTCTTCCGCTTGTCTTCATTGACCGTAAATTTCACATTGTCTATTTCCTTCAGCGTTTCGCTTCGTTCAACCTGCTCTTTTTTAAACAATGGATTAAGAGGTTCTTGTTCTGTCATGTATCAACGTTTATTTAAATGGGTACTTCAAGTATACGGCACAAGTACCTGGGCAACATTCTTGACTATTATTATAAAACATGATACAATTGGAACGGGTGAGGGTACGCCTACAGAGAATGGAGACTGCGTTGCTTGCATATCGTTAGCCATACGATATGCGTCTGCGTTAGCCATACGCAGGTCGAAAAACAAGCACCTTGTCATCTTCTTTGTTTTTTATCCAAAAAAGGTACCCATTTAACCCCCACGACAAATATCGTGGGGGTCTTTTTTTGTGTCACTTGACAAAAATGCATTTATTGTTATAATAGCAGTCGTTATATGATCATTTTTTAATGATCCACGACGGGGAAAGGAACTTCTGATGTTCAATCCCGAGTGGTTCCGACGAATTTAGGCCGTGGTCGGCGCAAAATACTCCTAGGGATATACAAACCCTAAGCCGAGAAAGGTTAGCCACATCTGATCGGTGGAAACGTTGTGCAAGGCTACGGCCAAAAATAATAATAAATACCCCCGTACATATTTTTATGTACGGGGGTATATTTTATACTCGAATATCGCGCATATACTCTTTCAAAATATAGGCGACTGCGGGTATAAGATTTTCGATTCGTTCTCCCACATGCACGCCTAGTTTTTCTGAGCGTTGATCGTTCCAAATACTATCAAAAACCTTTATTTCGTAAGGATCGGAATCTCCGATCTGGAAACCGTGTGCATGCACTCCCCGTCTAAGAAGGCTGTCAACGGCAGCCCGTGACTTGTCTCCCGCATTTGAAGCACCGTCCGTCATCACAAATACCATTTCCAGAAGTTTTCCTGCTGCCATCTTTTCCTCTTCTTCCCGACCAAGCGATCTTTCAATCGCCTCGAGAGCCTTGTCGTCATAGGTAGCGCTGCGTGACACAAGATGCTGCGACAAACGCCCGAACACACGGATAATTTCTGCTTGCTCCTCGTCAAATGATCTGCCCGAACTGAACCGTCCGTCCTTAATGCGCCGAGCCTCGCCACCAAATACCCATCCTTCTGTATCTGTCTGCATTTTTGACCTGGTTGCAGACCTTGTGTAATCAAGATACGCATTAAATTCCTGTAACGACGACATAATAAGGACGAGCATCTGCTGCGCCATATCCATCCGCTCCCCCGTCTCCATTGAACTCGAGTCGTCCACGACAACGCGTGCGCGAATGAGTTCAGGCCGTTTGACCTCTCTTTTTTCGGATGCCATTTTTTTCATGACTGGCGCATCATCAACATGACCGACAAGAATTTCCGGCTGTTTCAGGACTTCTTCGATATCAACCTCAACCCCTTTCTCGAAATGACCAACCATCCTTCGCTTGTTCGCCTGTGACGAACCGTAGACAATTTTCATCCAAAGCTCCCGAAGATCATTTCGATATGGCTCAACTTTTGCTTCGATCTCCTTGTATTCCCTGAAAAGTTCAGGAGAAATTTCAAACTTCTTGCAAAACGTACTATCGAGTGCTTCTTGTGCTGCTTTTGCCCGCTCTGCTTCCGTAGTTTCCTTTGCATCAGGCCTAGACCGCGCATTATCGCGATCGATAGACCATTCTTTCACTTCCTCGTCATTGAGCTGATCGGGCGTATTTTTTGCAAACTTTTCATATTCTTCTGCAAACGGCATCGGTTTTCCCCCGCTTGCATCGAATTTCTGCGGTTTCCATTCTTTAACATCTTTTTCAACAAGCTCCTCAAAAAGCGGCAGGAGCGTTTTCTTCAAAATATCATAGCGTTTTGACGCCATTGTATCCCGTCCACGCCGCGGCTTTATAAATTTCTCAATAATTTCCTTCGGCGTGTATTTTTCGTCTTCGTATTCGATAGAAGCTTTATTGAGAATGTCTTCTACCTCTCCGCTCACAACCACTTTTTCATCAGAAACCATTTCCTCACGCAAAAGCGTGTAGAGAAATTGCAGATGCCTCGGAAGATTAGCGTAGTCCGTGCCTTGAAAAAGCTTATCTCTATACAAATGTTTCACCTCCTCACCACCCTTTTTCTGTGGAGCAAACCTCGGCGCATGGCGGGCAACAATATTGTTGACATAGATATCGTCAAAAATATTATAAAATGTGTGATACATTTTATATGCTGCCAACTCCACCGGTGATACTTTTTTAAGCGGATCACGCATGCTCACAGGAATCGTCCGTATCCGAAGCGCTTTGAGTGTCTCCTCGTCAGTATCTCCCGATGCCTCCTCGTAACGCCGATAGATCTCATTTGCGAGATAATCGCTTTCTTGCCACATTTCGTCGAAATTGGAGAGCATGCCGTCCGTATCTTCGGCAAAATCACGAAAGTGGGAAAGTTCGTGCAATTTTGCCCACAATACCTGCGGCATGCTGCATCCCTTCTCTGAAAACCAGCGAGCATCATTGTGCACTTCGCCGGTTTCAAAATTAATCATAAACTTGTCGGACACAGTAAACCGCAGTGAAATATCCCCCGCAAATGTCGCAAAGAGAGATTTGTACCCCTCGATCATTTTTTGAGCTTCTTCTTGATACGCCCCGTACTCGGCTTCTTTTTGCTCGTTTATTTCCGAAAAACCCTCTTCTTTCTCATCAAGTTCGGACGTACTCTCCGTCACTGTCTCTATTTTAGGCTCCTCGTACTGTTCTTCGTTTTCTATGCGTATCTGTTTCCTTTCTCCTCCTTGTTCTCCGTTCATATCTGTAAACTATACCAATTCACGACCAAAAAATCCTCCATCGAGGATATATTAAAAATCATTGCTGTGGGTGCCCCCAAGAGGAATCGAACCTCCATTTCAGGCTTCGGAGGCCTGCGCTCTATCCGTTGAGCTATGGGGACGTGCGTGCCGATATTGTATCAAAAATGCCATAACGCGCCATGCGCGCATCTCTTCCAAAGACGTCATTTTTCTGGTACAAACAAGCGAGTAAGCACACAAAAAGTGGCTGAAAATCACGGGGAGGTTTTCTTGACAAAGAAAAAGGTCGACACACTCATTATTTCCGACGTGCATTTGCGATCCCGCGTCTGCCGTGCTCATGCATTACTCGCCGTGCTCTCTGAATTTGAGATTAAGCGACTCATTGTCAATGGCGACTTTTTTGATCAGCCCCAAGGCAGATTGCCCCGCTCCCATCGCCAGGTTATTGCATACATTCACGAGCTTAAGCACGCTGGATGTGAAGTCATTTTCATTGACGGCAACCACGACCCCAACAGCATAACTCCGCAAGAACACTATCTCTGGCAGTACAATGACGAAACATATCTTGCTATCCACGGACACCAGTTCGACAAAATCCACGATGAAAACGCATTCATTTCAAATCTCGGTGATATCGTATACCGTTGCGCGCAAATCCTGCTCACCCACGAGAGAAATTTCACACGGACAATAAAATACCGCAATAAAAAGTGGCTCGCGGCAAGCGAAGTCATAGCTGCCGGGGCAGCAGCGTACGCACATGCACTGCACGCGCAGCACGTTTTTTGCGGACACACACATCGCGCACTGCGACGCGATTTTCCAGAGATTGGCGTCGTCTACTACAATTCCGGCTGCTTCACTGATATTCCTGCAACCTATATCACCATCAGCGAAAAAGGTGTTGAAACACACGAATATTTTTGACCCGACTGCCATGCATTTTTTGATGCATGGCAGTACTTATTATCCGGACTCTTCTTAACGTTTTTTTGCTTCCTCTGCTTTTGCGTATGCCAGCTGATATTTTTTCTCGAGAAGTTTTATCGGATCGGTATCAGAGTTTTTATCCATTTCGTATACTTGCGCCTCAAGCGCTGCGATATAGCGTCCGAGTGATCGCGGTTCGTTCGCAAAAAGTACCATCTTTGCAGAAACGCTCGCGTCCCACTCGCCAAGGTGTTCGGTCGCAAGCTGCCGAAGCACATCAAGACCTTTCGCTTTTTTAATCACGTTCAGCAATTCCACACGCGCTTCCTCTTTTACCCTATCTACCGCAAGCTCTGCCACGTGTTCACCGTTAAGCATTCTTTGTGCCAACGCAATCCTGCGTTCGTGTTTCAGAATAAGTTCCCTGTCCATCTTGTTCATTATAGAAACACTCCGGCCACGGGTGATAATAGCTTCTGACTCTTGTATTAGTTTTTGCAGTGTTTCCTTATCTCCCTTTGCATCGCGCAAGACACCGCGCACTTCTGCCTCGTGCCGATCATTCTTAAGAGGCATGAGCGTAGGATCCTCTTCTATCGATACCTCTCCGTCCGCCACTTGTTCCGGTATCACTTCTTCGTCTTCTTTTTTTTCCAAATGTTTCTCAAAATGCGCTCCGTCTTCCTGCATATAAATAAATTATCTGATACACACACTATATCAAAAAAATCTCATGGGCACTTCATTCCTACTGTTCACATCTCACCCTAGCATCGCGGTGCCCCCATCAGGAATCGAACCTGAATCTAAGGCTTAGGAGTCCTTTGTTCTATCCATTGAACTATGAGGGCAGTAAGGCAACTATACCATACTAAAAAGAACGGCCCGACTGCCATTCTTTTTGATAGTTTTATCCTTTCCAGAGAGATACTTTAAACGCCAAGCAGCTCCGCAAGTTTATTCTGGTCGAACCCGATAATCAGCTGATCATCAATAGTAATGACCGGCACGCCCATTTGGCCGCTTTTTTCGATCATCTCTTGTCGCCTCGTCACGTCACTTGCCACATTGTGTTCGGTATATGTCACATTATTTTCTTTGAAAAATTCCTTTGCTGCGTGGCAGTATGAGCACGTAGGCGTGCTATAGATTGTTACATTCTTCATAGGTTACAAACAAATTTATAATCGTTTATAGTATAACACACCCGCCAAACAAACCAGGCGGCAACGCACGATGCGCTACCGCCTGAAATCAAAACCATTTCTTCTTGCCCATTAAGGCATTCCACATGCCTTTCAGGACAAAAAGCATCACGAGACAGATAAAAAGCATTGACGCAAGCGGTGCAAAAAATTCTTTCCAGACATACCGCACCCCAAGATCCAGGTTGCCCGGGTAATACTTGTTATAAATAGCAAGTATTACGATTGTCGAAATCGTCACTTTCCACCGCCCCTTGGCGAGAAACATCTTCGAAAAAGAACGAAGCATTCATATCTCCTCATATTTGGGCGCATTGTAACACACTTTTATATAAATTGCAAGGGCAGCGTACATGACATTGTACACTGCCCTTGTATTGCAAAACCACCCCCTACAAGAATGACTTTCTCTTCTGCAACACCTCGACATTATCACTTGTCCCTCCGTCAATTTTTTTCTCTAGTCGTGTGCGAGCGGCGGGAATCGAACCCGCGCCATGTGCTTGGGAAGCACATGTTCTGCCACTAAACTACGCTCGCAAAATAGACAATCTCAAAATACACTCAAAATTCTTTGCCACAATGATTTCTTTTTCCCAACAACCGACGTGGTTGCATTTTTATCTTCATCCATAATCACAATCACCTTCTCTCCCTCTTTCGCCACCTGAAATTTTTTCCGAATTTCTTCTTCAACTCCCATCTCACTGTTAAGCCGTTCCATCTCGCCCGCAAAATACGCCTCGCGCTTTTTCATTGCCGCAAGCTTGTCCTCCGCTTCCGAGAGAAAAGCCCCTGCACTCTGCGCTTTTCCATATACTCCATAGACTGCATGCGAGACAAACAGGATCAAGATACCGAGTATCGCGAGCGACGGGCGGGAATATAAATACCGCCGAAAAGTTCTTTTTTCGTCAAAACGCAGCATTATGCTAGCATAATACCATATCTCGATATGAGCCTTCTATTCAATAAAAAAACGAGAAAAATTACAGGGATCCTTTGGAAGATCCTCTCGATTCTTATCGTTTTAAGTATGGTACTTCTTTCCATTCCATTTTTCCGTTAGATTTTCTTCTTTATAGAAACAAAGCTGCCTCCCTTCATCGTGAAGAGAGGCAATAGACGCCGTCACTGTAGCACCGCAATCTTTCCATTCAAAATCGAATAAACAACGACAAGAAGAAATACAAACGCGACGAGTAAAAAGATTCTCCACAGAACTCCTCTCAAGGTAATCTCCTTTCGTTTTTGAAAGTCGGTATCGTCATTAATTTATACAGTAATATTTGACAACTTGTCAAATGCGCGCGATTTCTCGCAGATGTCCCTACGGTAGAGATCACGGTCGCATCATTTTGAGAAAGACGTCGTGAGGAATGTTTACCTGTCCCCTACTTTTCATCTTCTTTTTTCCTTTTTTTTGTTTTTCAAGAAGTTTCATTTTGCGGGTTATATCTCCCCCATAGAGCTTCGCGGTTACATCTTTGCGAAATGCCGCAACGGTGCGCGAAGAAAGAATTCTTCCAAGCGCCTGCCCCTGAATCTTCATCACAAACTGCTGCCGCGGCAGAATACCTTGAAGCTTTTCCACAACATGTTCCGCTTCTTCCTGCACGCGCTTCCTCGAAACAACACGCGAAAATGCGAGAATATTCTCGCCTCCCACAAGCACATCCAGCCGCACCACGTCCGCCTCTTTCATATCCATAATTTCATACGAGAGCGACGCAAATCCAGACGTCACACTCTTGATATCATCAAAAAAATTTCGCATAAGCTCGCGCAGCGGCATATGCGCTTTTACCATCATGCGTGTATCACTGAAAGTTTCCGACGCACCAATATTCGCCTCATGATCATAGAGAAGTGAAAGGATTGCGCCAATATACTGGGGCGGAATAATGATCTGTATTGATACCCAAGGTTCAAAGATTTTTTCCGCGACTCCATAATCCGGAAATTTAAGCGGCGAATAGACAATCTCCCGTTTCCCTCCAAAATATTGAATTTCGTAGGTAATAGAGGGCGTCGTCACGAGAAGAACGAGGGAAAACTCGCGGCGCAAACGTTCTGTGATAATTTCCAAGTGAAGCATGCCCAAAAATCCGCAGCGAAATCCGCGGCCGAGCACGCCCGACTGCTCTTCCTCAAATGAAAGTGATGAATCTGAAAGACGCAGCCGATCGAGCGCCTGCCGCAGCAGGGGAAAATCGTCTTGGCTTTCCGGATACACGGACGCCCACACCACTGGTTTCGGACTCTGGTAGCCCTCGAGTGCTTTTGCGGGATGCGCTTCCGTCGTGATCGTATCACCGACTGATGCAATGCCCGGCTCTTTGATGCCGGTCACGATATAGCCTATCTCTCCTCCTACAAGCAAAGGGGCTTCGACTGATTCCGGCCGAAAGACGCCAATCTCATGCGCAACAAAACTCGCATTCGCCGCGCAAAAACGAAGACGGTCTGTTTTGTGTACCATTCCCCCAAAAAAACGGACAAAAACAATAATCCCCTGATGATTCGAGTACTCAAAATCAAATATGAGTGCTCGCAGAGACGTGTCATCCTCGTCAATTTTTGGGGCAGGTATCCGGTCAACCACCGCATCGAGAAGCGCAAGCACACCATCTCCTGTCTTTCCTGAAGTCAGCAAAACTTCTTTCTCTTCGACGGCAAGCAGTGCCGCAAGTTCCGCCGTCACTTCCGCAACACGCGCAAGCGGCGCATCCACTTTGCTCACTGCCGGCACAATCACAAGGCCGATTTCTTTCGCCATAGCAAGCGTCGTAAGCGTCTGCGCCTGAACACCCTGTGTCGCATCAACAAGGAGAATAGCGCCCTCGACAGCTTTGAGTGCGCGGGAAACTTCATATGAAAAATCGATGTGACCGGGCGTATCAATGAGGTTCAGCACATAGTTTTTACCACGCGACACGTAGTCCATACGCACCGGTTGCATTTTGATCGTAATACCCCGCTCACGTTCAAGCTCCATGCTGTCGAGCACCTGTGCTTTCATTTTGCGCCGTTCGACCGTGTTCGTAAGTTCAAGCATCCGGTCAGCAAGTGTCGACTTGCCGTGGTCAATATGCGCAATAATGGAAAAATTACGTATGTGAGCCCTATCCATAGCCTCATTGTACATTCTGGAGAGCATACACTCCCCTTGACCAATTGGCAATCGGAGTGTATAATATGCGCAGAAGTCCCCACCTCTCAAATGCAGGAGATCACTCATGCCACAGGTTACTTCGAAACAAGCTTTCGTCGACACTTTCAAAAAGGGTTCCGTATTTTTCTGGATTGACGCTGCAAAGGATGGCATGCCGACCGTCGTCAGACAATCCAACATCCGCAGTATCCACATGAATCAGGGGAAATATTTAAACGTCCTCCATCGCTATGATGACATGGGGAAAACGCGACTCGTAGAAACCGCTGTCGGAGACCTGCTCAGTGGAATCCGAGGGATCTTCACGAGGCGCGAAGAGGCGGAGGCCGCCCTCATACAGCGCTGTCGAGATTTTGCGGCAGATCCAACCCTTGCGCCCGGCATGATTCTAGGCGCATATAATGACGCCATGAGCTTGAGAGGAGACAACCTCGCATGTGCGGCAGTATAGAAGAGCCGCAACACGATGCCCCACACTTCGTTCACGAAGCAGCGGGGCATCTTCGTTTATAACTCTCCTTGTTCGGCCGCAATTGTCTTCGTCTTCCAGAATTTGTGCTGCAACGAAGAGAGAATCTCACTCAATTCCTCACTTTTAAGAGCAAGGAGTACAAGAACAAACACAACAATACCTCCGATACCAGCGAGAAAGCCTTGGAGAAATATACCGACAAGCGTGTTGATATCAAACACGTTGTCGAATACATTGAGCAATCCGTAGGAAATAGCACCCATGATGACCGACGCACCGAAACTTTCAAAAA
>JAHFLU010000001.1 GCA_023264615.1 bacterium
GCGATTCTCTCGGAAAATGATTTGCCCAGTTTCGGCGCGTCAGTATATCTATCGTGCCAAGAAGCTCTTCCATGTAGTCAATAATATACGAAGGGGTGCTCGTCTCCTGTTCAAAGAATCTCCTTGTTTCCATGATAATTCGTGGAGAAAGGACGGGTGTCAGAAGCCCCTGTTCACGAATACGCCTCCAATGTTGTTGCGGCTGTAAAAGCTGGCGCAAATTTTCGCGCGGAACATCAAAGATACTACCAGCGATCAGTCGATCAACGAGAAAGTCTGAAGCCCGTTTTGTTCCGGCTGAACCGAGAGGGTTTGACGTAGCGACGATGATAAGCGGTTCATCCGGTGGGGCGATATCGAATACCCGCCCCTCGATCATAATTTTGCCTTCCGCAAAAATAGGACCAAGATCGTTGAGACGGCTCACCGCGCCCCGCACAAGTTCATCACAAATGAACATGTTATACGAACCGGGTGTAAGCGCGCCGGGATGATACATGGGCTCATTGTTTTCGTCGAGAATATTGTAATCCAGAAAACCATAGAGCTGGCCGCTTGTCAGTTCCGGACCCCACACAACAAACGCTGTACGGCAGCCAAGAAGCATGCTGTACGCCTTCGCTGCTGTTGTCTTACCGCTCGCAGGAGGACCAAAACAGGTCCAGGTTGAAACATTCTTTGCCCACTCTTCTGCCTGTGTCGGTACAACAAGCGTGTTTGAAAATACGCGATGGCCGAATATCTGTGATGGTCCAAAGACAATCTTAGACATAGCCTGCCGAAATTTGAGGACCGGTGCACGAAGCGCGGAAACCATTGTTTGTATTTCTTCTGTCATACAGGTCTCTCTTTTTATGTTTGTACAAAGAGCACAAAAATGCAGTTCTGTCTGTATCCTAACAAGAATGCGTGTACCCCGAAAGTACGTGCATATTAGGAAATGTTTAATATGGTTTGTCAAAAAAATTGCGGTACCTTTAACCGCCCTTCCGTATACATGGGAGGGCGGTGTTATTTTTCTGGAGAAAATTTATTGCGTCGAGCGAGGCTGACACATGAAAGGTACTCCTTTCATGTGGGCCGAGCGACGACGCAATATAGGTGAATACCGCTTGGCTTGCCACGCTCGTGATGAGCAAAGTAAGTACCGCTATTACCCTGCGATCTTGCCGCAGGGTCTCACCTCTATTTCCTTCGAAATCTTTTAAGAGCCTATCTACGATCTCGCTTTCCAGACGAATTTTTCAAATTTTGAGATAAAAAATGGGCAATTTGATGAGGTGAATCGAGATTCATCAAAGAGAATTGTACATTTTTTAGCCAAAATTTGGAAAATTATAGTCGAAATGGAGATCGTAGACAGGCTCTAAGGAATGAAAAATTTCCTGCCGTAATTCCAAAGAACAAAAGACTTGCGAGAATAAGTGGTACAGATACGTCCTCCGGATTGAGCACTTTTACATTGCGGTTTTTTCGCAGGCCGCTTAAAATCGCTCCCCGAAGAAGCTCGCGGCCGGAGTTAAGCCCGTGCGCATGCGTATAGCCACCACCCGATACATCTGCAATCTCACGCAGAGCAACCGGGTCATATTCAGTAAAGGCATTGTCACCCGTCGGAGTACTCCGTAAAAAACCGCTCACACTACCATCAGGAGCAAAGAGTGGTATCGGTGCCGGCGCTCCTTCTGTACCAGCTCCCAGTGTGTAGATGGGAATCGCATATTCACCTTTTTCACCGTGTGAGAAAGTTTCCACTTTTGTACGGGTAATCTTTGGATCAGTCGCGCTCCCCGCCTTGCCGCCATCTGAACAAAGGATGAAAAAACTCGGTTCATTCCCTAGAATGTGCCGCGCCTCTTCAAAAACACGCGATATATCAGTTCCCGCACCACTCCACAGTGCCGGTTCTATTTGATGCAAAAGACTTTCAAAAGAACGGTGTGTAGTGGTGTTTATTGCGAGCCAGTCCCCGGTTCTCAAGTCTGTCGATCCCGTAAAAGTAAAAAGTACAACTTCAATACCTTCCATACCTTTGAAAGCGCGGCTCAAATTTGCAACACACAAACTCAATCGTGTCGGAGTGAGCCCAAGAGTGCGTAGCGCAGTAGCATCGCCTTGAGTGATGTCATTCGCTCCCATAGAAGGAGACTGGTCAAGACCGATAGCAACTTTCGCACCAAGTTTTTCTTTGAGAATATCTCCTTTGATACGGTAGGGACCTGCGCATGCTGCAAGTATACATACAACCGCGAGCGGCCCGCAGACGGTAAAGCGTACATGTGTACGCAAGGGTTTTTGTACACCTAGAATTTTTTCCATGCGAAGAATGCGAAGCGCAATCAAGGCAAATACTAAGAGCGACAGTATATACACACCAGGCAGTACAAACGCAATCGCTTCATTGTGAAAACGTATATCCATGAAACCCACGATATACCTCCTTGTGTTATGACAACAACGAGTACAACGCCGGAGAAAGTTTTTTCTCCGGCGTTTTGATAACAAAATCTAGTGTACTCCAACAGGAGTGCCGGGCGAATAATGTCGGTCAGGGTCGCCTTCACGTTGCGGAATCGGGATCATCACTGTTTGTGTACCCCTTTTCCTCTTGGCCTCATCTCCCAGAATAGCGCGCATCATATTGTCTTCTGCTTTCGAATCAACACGGGCTTCGGCTGTCTTTTTTTGAGACTCTTTCTGTTGTTCTTGGATGATTGGAAAATTCTTTTTGATGATTTCCCGAGCGCGAGCGGCTTCTTCGACACCTACAACACCAATACTCTCCGGAAGTGAATACATACCGAGTGCACACTCATATGCGGCTATGATCGCCGCAATATGATCCTTAATGGCCGCATTGCGCTCTCCTACGATTACCTCTTCTTCCTCTACCCGAAGCGTTGCGACCATCTTATACGTTACCGTATTGCCTTGCATCCAGCATGCAGCTGCAATAAGATCCGGAGGATACGGAAATTCTTTGATCAGCACATCTTCAGATAACCAACCTTCTTTCTCTTGCGAAAAACGAATGAGCCAGAAGGTTTTATCCTCATAGAGGCGGGGACCGCCTACAACTTCACCTTGTCCGGAAATCGGAGATGGTATGCGCAAAGAAAAATTATCTGTATAGAGCATAGACGCAACAGCCTGACGAACACGGTCTCCATGACCGAGACCCATATAGCGCAGGGTACTTACTCCATGAGGCGGCAAAAACGGTGCGAGAAGCAATTCGATTTCAGATGCTTTAACAGCAGCGGCACGAAGTTTTTTCCGCCCAAGCGGTTCCCACACAGTCCCCTGTAGGATAAGTGTTGTACCAGTACGCACAAGTATCTCCAGCCCATTATTCGTATTCCCGATCATATCCCGTGCGCTCATAAGTATGGTCTGCACATCTTGTACTGTTTGTGCTGTTTCTGCAGTTTTTTCAGCCGAAGAAGAAACTGCGTAAAAGAAGACAAGAAACAACAAGGTCAAAATACATACCCATGTAACCATTTTTTTCATAGAACAGATCCTTTTGCGAAACCTCGCCTTGTACACGAAGTCTAAGAGAGAATATATCTTCCCTATTTTTAAAATGGATTGAAAGTTATGTCAAATTTTTAGAAAAACCGCAGACTTTTAGTCTGCGGTTTTCAAAAACATACGGCATCACTACCATCCCATAATTGGGCGAAAGAGGCGCAACAACATCCATAGAACAAAAAGAACAAAAGCAAGGGCGAGGAGAAAACGCTGCGGTACCGTATCGATGATTGCATACATTCTGTGCTGATTGGCAATATCACTTGATGCCAGAGTGCCAAGTATCGCCTGCACCGCAACATCAATTCGCGCGTATTCTTCCTTTGAAAGCTCACTGTCATTACTGCCCGACATAGTAGAAGGACTAAGTATGTACAGTTTTCCACCGGTATTCGCAATGAGCGGCGGCAAGTCTTTTTCATTCTGCCACACAATAGCACCCGTTGAAACCACGTCGATAGGCAATCCTATAGCAGCCGCAAAGCGGAATAAACGCCAAGGACAAAGATCCCCATAACTGGTGAGATCAAACTCCGTATCGGTTCCGAGAACCATACGCTTGCCAATCGTTGCTTTTCGCAACGCTTCAAATGCAGCAATCCCGTGTCGGGCAATAAATTGGCGAGTAAAATCGGGAGCCGTCTCACCACTCCCACGCACCGTACAAGAAAAAAGCATATCCTTGCGCGATTGCTGCAATGGCTCTACGAGCGATGCGTTGCCCATGCGTACCATATCGAGAACAGAGAGCCACATTGATGGTGCAGGTTCCGTACCGGAACCTGCACCATAACTTTTGGTACTGAATCGCCTGACAACATTGCGCAGCATCCGATAGGAGGGAGTTGGTGAAACATTGAGGAGAGGGGCTGATGAGAAATAGTAGAGACCAACACCGATGCGCTTCTCATCGAGAAGACGATCGGCAGCTTTGGTAAATTCTTGCAAAAAACCCGTCAGACGTTTCCACAGAATTCCATCCATCGATCCGGAAACATCAACGACATACGCAAGGGCAGGGCGGTTTTCCTTCGGCTCATGTTTCTGTGTATGAATCGCAGGACCGGCAAGCGCCATGATAAGAAGAGCCGTGATGGCGCTCACCGTTACAAGAGAGCCGTGTCGAAGTATTCCTTCAATGATCCGGTACCGTGAAGCACCCGCAAAAAGCCATGGTGCCCCATGATCAATTGCATGGCGAGAATACAGCGGCCGCAGCGCAAAAACAGGCGCAAGGATAAGAAGAAAAAGCATTTTCGGGCGAAGCCATATCCATGTGCCCACTGTATCCACACTTGCCATGAGCACAGAAAGAGCAGTGACAAAATCCCCTACGACCTGCATACAAATCCTCCTCGTTCTGCATACTCCAGAGTAGCTCTGTGAAGATACCCGGGCAGTGTAAGAAAGTTCGAAAAACAGAACGGAGAAATAAGTAACGCTATCTGTGGTTCAACAACGAGGATATCAACTTTCCATCTCTCCTTGTGTTCTTCAATCCAGAGAGCTGCGAAACAGCGTTCCAGATCCGTGCAAGAATGTGTTGCAATCCACGCAAGAAATACATCCCGATCGGTATCAAGATGAATACCACTGCGGAGTGCAAGCGATTCAATGCTTAAATGTACTATATCTTCTCCTCGATGAATAATCGTAATAACTTTTCGTAACCCACCTATTCTGTCATATTTCATCATGATCGGAACCGATGCGTAACGCACCAGGCTTAACACGAAGTCTGTGCTCTTTTTCATGGTGGACAGTATGGATGGAATAAAACCCCACCCCCAAAAGTAGCTTCTGATGAAAGCCGTGAGCAGAAAAACAATGACAAGCACAGGGATAATTGTTCCTTCGCGTGCGCGCAGGAAACTTTTCGGATCAAGAACAAACTCTGCATACGTTCCTCGCAACAGCGCGATCGAACTACTCGTCCACGCTCCTATCGTGCGACGCATCTGCTCCACAACAAGGAGATCATCTGTTTTTTCTTTTGCAGATACTACCGGCTCGGTTTGTGTGGGAACGCTTGGTCGCCGCAACTCCCCGATATAGGAAACAATGCCTTCCTGGTCGGGGTGGCGAAGTTCCACGGTATTGAGTACGAAGTTACGCTCTGTCGTGATCGTGAAAGCTGTCCCTCCTCGCCAAAACTCGAGTCGCAGGGGAATATTCACAATCTCGAAGCGACCCGGAGCGGCAGGGACGAAGCGGCAGACAAACTGCGTGCGAACATACCTTTGATCAGGCGAGAATGTGCGATTTTCAAAACACGTCGATGGATCGATGCGCAGAACACCTTCGGTCTTCGGTCGCACCGCATCTTCAATACTTTTCACAAACTCGGAAATATTTGTGAGAAGTTTGAAATAAGCGTCGCCATTTTCATTTCGGAGAACGTCAATATGTACGGTAAGCTGCAGAGCGTTTTCAAACGACATCTGCTCGCTGTAGATAGTTTCGCCCTCGACAAAACGTGTGCGGATTCCGCCGCTGCTTATACGCTCCATGGTGCTTTCTGTGCGCACCGTTGATACCAATGGCACAAAAATCGCAGACGCAGAAGAAACAAAGCGATGCTTTCCGGAAAGTATTCGTGCTGTGCGCAAGGCAAAGCTCGTCTCTTTAACCCGTAGAGCTACTTTCCAGACACCATTCTTTGAATCAACGAGAGGCGTTGTCGCGTAAAATTCTATATTTTCCTTTTGGAGCGGGAGAATAACCTCTTTGTTGAACGCATCGAAATCCACACCGGGAACAAGACGCACTTCCAGATAGTCTCGTAAGATTTTGCGTTCATTGCCCTGCAAAAAAACAAGTTGGGCTTCCTTAAGCGATTGCGTTGTGTCTTCTTTTTGCTTCTCCATCCACTCCTGCCAACCGAGAAGCATGTTGCACACACCGATAGGCTCCGCAAAAGTGAGAACAAGGAACGATTCCATTTCTACCTTCAGCTTTTGCGACTGATACGTTTCATTCCTAATACGCATCATCGAAAACGAAACACCTGCCTCTTCTGCTGCCCATACGGCAGGAAGCTTGTTTGGCATTGGCATTTGTGGAAAATCAGAAACAGAACGGATAAGTACGATCGACGTGTCAAGAGAAAGACTCCTTGCATCCGCAAGATTCATTCCCATATCAACAAAATCTTGTGTGTCAACGTATTTCAAACCGCACGCGGCAGGTACCGCATCAAGTGCAGTAACGTATGTCGGACTCATTCCCATCAACGAAAAGAGTACGAGCAGAAAAAGTGTAGATCCCCCAATAGAACGGAAGGTATCCATACATACACTCCTATCTCAACGAACCTATGAATGTAAAAGGAAGCAAGAAGGGTGCGTGAGGCGCTTCCCTTCCAATCATGTTTCTTTCTTTAGATTGCCCGCTCTATCGCAATTGTCAAGGAACGGCTTTCCTTCCCATAAACCCCTAGAAAAAAGCTCTCCTGCGGAAGTCTCTTACACACACCCCGCCTCTTCTATATCATGGAGAATACGCTGTGCCGCCTCAACAGGATTGGGAGAGGCGGTAATCGGACGCCCAATGACAACATAATGCGCTCCTCTCCTAAGAGCAGCTTCGGGCGTCATCGCACGATCTGCGTTCTGGTCACTCGCAACGTGTACCCATGAAGATCGTACATTGGGCGTAATGCGTACGAAATCTCGTGATAGTGCATCTTTATCAAGGTATCGAAGGTCGTCCGGTGCGCAAACAATACCGGCAGCACGATTCTTTGATGCACTGTGAGCAAAATAACGTACGCGATTTGCCAGATCGCTTCCAAAGATTTTCTCTACATGTATTTCGTCGAGAGACGTAAGAACCGTGACAGCAATCGTCTGAAGCGGAGCAACAATGGCACAAGCAAGAATCATTGCTTCTCCACCAGAACTATGCACCGTAATAAAGCGCGCACCTGCATCTGCATGTATTTTTACGCGGCGGGCAGCCTGGCTTGGAATGTCGTGGATTTTAAGATCAGACATCACGAACCCGAACTCTTTCATCGCAGATATCGCCCTCACTCCATAGCGATCAATCAGGGACGAGATTTTGAACCCACCAACCCAAGGCGAGAGTTTTTCCGCCAAAAATAGTGCCTCATCGAGCGTCACGACATCATCAAGTGCCGCAATGATGTGATTTTTCACGATACCTCCAGGGTTTTTGAGAACATAAACTCCATCAATTTTAGGCAGCGAACGCACGCCTTGACAGATTGACAAAATAAACAAGTTGTATAGTAATACAAGCTGCCACAAAATCTCATGGTGATTCTGATTGCGCAAAGTAAATGCGCCAAGTGCGTACGTCCTATTTCAATTATTTTACTGAAGACTGTGGCGAAGGCAGATATATGGAAAAAACTGTACCAAGATCCTTTTCTGATGAAAATGTTATCCGTCCTTGCATGAGAGTCATAAGCTGTTTAACGATAAAAAGGCCAAGACCCGAGCCCTCGATTGCATGCGTATCGACAGAACGCCAAAACTTTTCAAAGATATGCGGTTGATCATCAACCGATATTCCTTTCCCTTCGTCGCGAATATGGAGGGATATACCGCCCGTCTGCGGCTCTGCAGTCAGGATGACAGAACCATCTTCTTTATTATATTTGATGGCGTTTGTGATTAAATTGTCGAAAACTTCCTTCAACCGTGCCTTATCTGCAAATACCATAGGTAAATCTTCCGGTACATTGTTTTGTATTTGTATCTTTGATTTTTCTGCATGCGTAACAAGCGACTCCAAAGATTCTTTGAGCACCGCACCAATAGAAAGCGGCTGTAAGTGCATCGAGACTGCGCCCGTTTCAATACGTGCAACTTCGAGCAAATCTTTCACGAGATCAAGAAGCCTGGTGCTGCTTATTTGCAGTGCACTTACAACCTCTTTTTCTTGCTCGAGCATTGGTGATTTTCGCGCTTCAAGGGTTTCCAGTGCCCAGCGTATTGCATTTGCAGGCGTACGCAATTCATGTGCTGCGACAAAAACAAACTGGTCTTTCATTGCAAGAAGTTCCCGGTGACGGAGCACTTCCTGTTGTCGTGCCATAACAACCTGCTCAAATGCACTAATGATGATAAAAGAAACTATAAAAAGAAAAGTACTAAGGCCAACGACAACAAATATGACCAGTTCCGGGGCGGCGTAGGTTTGTGCAATATTGTACACAGCAAGAATCGCCACAATATTGATGATGCCCATCACCATGAAAAGAAACTGCGGGCACGACCAAAGGGGCACACCGAGCCTCTTGCACTGTGCAAAAACATTAAGATGAAAGGCGAGAGTTTTCATCCATGCCATGTGTTCTTTATTGTATCATGAAGTTTTGAGATACGTACTATCAAGCTGTGTAAAATGCCACTTCCTGGCTAAGAACCTGTGTACGATCTCGCTAAAACAATGCCATTACTTCCACGCTGCACGCAGTTCCTCGACTGCATTTTCGACTGCATTTTTCCTTGCATCCCGTGCTTCTGTGAGAGCGTTCTTTCGTGTTTCGATCGCCCCGTGGTGGCTTGTACGTGCAGCAGTTTCTATCTGCTTCAGTTCAGCTCTAAACGATTCCCGCACATTCCGCAGCTCCGTTTTCAGTGTATTTTGTACTTCTTCTGACACATTGCCTTCTGTACACGATTTTTTTGCAGCAACCATTGCTCCGTCAAATCCTGCCCGTCGTGTTGTTTCCGCTTTTGTAAAAGCTTCTCTGCGTATTTTAATCAGCATCCTCACACTTTCTCGAAAGGTGTCAATAATATCCACTGCTGCCGACCGGAACACTCTGCGCGACTCAATGATCGCACTTTCAAACGCCTCAACCGCAGCAAGCTTTGTATCTTTCTTGTTTGCCTTTTGCCGCAATGCAGCGATATGTGAAGAGAATTGTGTGTCGGTATCAAGACGAGCATTTGCAAATTCCTCATCTTGTTTCTGCCGGCTGATAGCCAGCTCTTCGTCCTGCTGTTTTTCGAGGGTTGCGCGTGATGCGATCGCGACATCAAAATCCGCGTGTACCGCCTCTTCGTGATTTGTAATACGCTCACAGAAAGTACCGTCAACCGGCTCCTGTGCATATACTGTTCCCTGTGCATATACCGCAAGCGCAAGCAGGAGACCTATTTTTGAAAATCGGTGCTTCATAGTAGATATGTTACCTAATAATTATCAATTGGCATATCCGTTAATGTTTTGAGATAGATAGAGAAGTCATCTTCAGGAAATACTCCATAGGCATCCTGCGTCTCATTTTTTGTAAGCGGTACAATTGTCGCTTCAAATGGATTCGCATAGAGAGTTCCGGAACGGGAAATGTTGAGGGGTACGGGAGCCTGTATATTCTCTGTCGCCGCTCGCCCTGCATCCTCTGCCGGGGCAGTCGCCGATACAACCGATCCTGTTGTATCCTCTGTAAGCATATCAAAGTGCTGTTCTGTAACAGGTACAGAAAGGACGTCCGATTTATCCGTTATTTGTATAACTTGATCATCTGGGAAAATTTCTGAGAGATTTTCTGTTCCTAGTTCATACAAAACTGCATCCGTACCAATAGGCGACACTATAAAAGAGCGGCCTGCAACAACGAGCAACACAGCGATTGCCCCAACCGAAACAGGAAAAAAGTAATGACGCAACGGAAACAGGGGAAAAATTCTGTACTTTGGCGTGTGTGTGTTTTTCTCTAATCGAGAATCTCTCGCTTCCTCATCTATGGATTTTTCAAAAGGAGCATTCAGTCGTACAAGAATCTGTTGTAAATGCTCGCGCGGAGGCACAATGACTTCCCGCACCTCGTCAAGAAGCCTAATGGTCTCGAGCAGCTCCCTTGCTTCATCGCGATTTTCTTCCGACAGCTCGAGAAGAACCTCTTCAGTGGTCATGCCCCGATCAAGCCGCTCGAGAATGCGGATCATATCAACATCCCCTATTGGATTATGCTTATTCAAATAATTCATGATGCTTTGTTTGAGGTATCGTCAGTTCGCCCTATTTTTTTGCGAAGTTCCCGAAGTCCGCGTGATGCAATCGCCCGCACGGCATCCTCCGACTTTTCGATCAGGCTTGCAATCTCGCGGTAAGAGCGTCCTTCAATAAACCGAAGTACGATAACATCCTGCTGGTCCTCTGAAAGGTCAAGAAGTGCTTTGCGTACCGCAAGTAATTGTTCGTTATACAGTTCTTTTTCCTCGTCCCGCGGTGCAAGTGCGACAGATTCGTCACGTATCGGCGTATCATCGAGAAATACTTCGCGCTTCTTTTTTCTATAGTCAAAGACAGAGTTCCGAGCAATCGTAAAAAGCCATGCCAAAAAAGGTCTACCCTGGTTTTCGTAGCGTGATACGGCTTGCCAAGCTTTAAGAAAAACGGTCTGTGTGATGTCATCAACGTCATGTTTGACACTAATACGGACATATATGTATCGATATATCGGGGCGAAATACAATGCATACAGTTCGCCAAAGGCCTGACTATCGCCATCGACTGCTTTACGTACTAATTCAGCCATATTTTCCTCTTCTCGCGTCATACAATCTAACGATTATAGAATGATTTTATGACAACTCCAACCTTTCGCCTTACACAGATGAAGAGGTACGTTTGTTCCCAATAATTTGTCAAAGGATCGACAATATTGTACAGTTTGGGCGGATTAGTGTCGCCCATAAACAATTTCCGTCAAGGACTAAAAAAAGTGCAAGAAGAAATCCTCCACCGTCTACGACCAGAATCTATTGCTATACATTATGGATACCTTCCACAGCTCTCCGAAGGTTCGGCTATTCCACCCGTTTTCGATAGTACCACCTACATCGCGAAAAGTGCGCAGGAACTTGAGCGTAAATTCATTCATCTGCGCAGCGGCAGAAAGGGCGAGCTCGTCTATAGTCGCCTTGGACAGCCAAATACACAAATACTGGAAGAACGCTACGCTGCAACATTTTATGGAAGCACTCTCTCTGAACCCGAAAGTTTGCTGACGTGCAGCGGTATGGAAGCCC
Source organism: bacterium (assembly GCA_023264615.1). Lineage (GTDB taxonomy): Bacteria > Patescibacteriota > Minisyncoccia > Phycocordibacterales > VMGT01 > VMGT01. The sequence continues at coordinate 11,547 of JAHFLU010000001.1, forward strand.
TGGCACTTACGTTCGATGCATACCTTCGGCCCGGCGACCTTGTCCTCTATAACGAACCTCTCTATGGGGGTACGTTCGGCCATCTTAAGTGGCTTGAAAAACGATATGGGATTTGTTTACAGTCATTCAAAAACGCAGACGACCTGGCTGAAATGAATCCTTCGGACGCACTGAAACTCATTTTTCTCGAGTCGCCGACAAATCCAACGCTTGAAGAAGTAGATATCGAGGCGTGCGCTGCTTTTGCTGCAAGACATACCTCTATGCGTAGCGATAACCTCCAAACACTTCTCGTTGTGGATAATACGTTCATGACACCCTATCTCCAACAACCGCTCTCCTGCGGCGCTCATATTGAAGTGCATTCTGCAACAAAATATCTCGGCGGGCATGGAGACCTCGTCGCCGGCGTCATATTCGGGAACAAGAAATATATTGCACCCATCCGCGCATTGCGCAGCCAGCGCGGCGGTACCATAGACGCTCGGCGCGTTGTTCGTCTTGCAAAGAGCCTTGAAACGCTCGCCATGCGTATGCAGCGGCATTGTGCAAATGCAACACAGGTAGCACTCTTTCTTTCAAAACACCCGAACGTTGTCAACCTCCGATTCCTCGGCATGCTTCCAGAGCACAGTGAACAATTCCGCATTCACCACAAGCAATCATGTGGTACAAGCGGTATGATATCCTTTGAGGTAAAAGGCGGTCTCAAGGCCACACGAAAATTCCTCAACAAACTGCGTATGATCATGCTTGCGGTGAGTCTCGGTGCCACGCACTCACTCGCCTGCCATCCCGCTGTGACAACGCATTCAGGTATCCCCGCCGCAGAGCGCAAGCGGATGGGAATTCCAAACAATCTCATTCGGCTTTCCGTCGGCACCGAGCATTACGCCGACATTATTGCAGATATTGAGCAGGCACTCGATAGTGCATGAAACACAAATGCCCGTCAGTCAATCGACTGACGGGCACATTTTTTCAAGACGGTAAATCTTCGGGACCAACGCCAATCGTACGCATAATCTTTTCAAGCCGTTCATACGGACTTAGACGTTTCTTCTTGTCATCTTTTCTCGGCATCTGTCCTTGTGTATCTGGCGGATTCACCCTCAAAAATTCTCCGGTGTAGGTATTGCGCAGTGTAAATCCCTTAGACCAGCTGATAACATCGTAGAGTTCACCGTGCCAGAAAACGCGCACCTTCTTTTCGACGGAAGCAATGACCGCTTCCAAAAGATCAATATATTCCGGCTCAAAGTCCAGATGTTTGAGAAAACGTTTGTTCACCTGCCAAATGAGCGTGGCAACAAGCGCATTTGCTTTCTCCGAAAAAAGCGAGTTCGCCTTTTTTTCGTTGCAATGCCTGCAGCTCGTTACAAGGTTGTTGAGTTGGAAGCCGCCCCCTTTGCTCGATGGTATGATGTGATCAAGAGAAAGAGTGTCGCTTTTGTTGGCACAATCCTCTTTACAATAGACACAGCGCAATTCATCGCGAAAGTATACAAGATACCGTATGATCAACTCAATTTTAGGACTCCCATGTATGCTTGCCCTCAACAACTTCACTATTTCTCTTTTTAATTCGCCGACATTTCTAAACGGCCGTGCCATGCAGAATCTCCATGCGACACACAGGCTCTAAGGGTTGTGGATACAAAAAAAGCGTAAAGAACAGTCTTATTTTTCTATACAGTACAATGACATCTCCTGTCAAATATGCCGATTGGAGCTTGATGAATATTGCGATCTGCTTCGTTGTCTTCGTCGCTTAAACCCTCACCGTATCTAGTAGTACGCCTCGGGTTTTCGCTCCTTGACGCCTTGCATCTCATCAATATTCACCAAGCTCCGACTGTTATTCTTTCTGCAAACTTTCACGTAGACAGGCTCTTACTCTGCAGAAACAAATTTTTCAATACGGGAAGCAACATCGCTAATACGCGTATTTGCCTTGATGATGTAGTCAGTAATACCCAATTTCGTTGCCCGGGCAACATCTTGCGGTTGTCCAAGATTACTCAAAATAATAACCTTAACATCTTTCCACACGGGATGTTTTCGTATTGCCGCAAGAACTTCAAATCCTGATTTGCCCGGCAGCATAAGATCGAGAAGTATAAGGTCGGGAGGCTGTTTCGTAAGATAGCTTAACGCCTGATCTCCATCCTGCGCTATCCACACACGAATCGATTGATTCTCTTCCAAAATATCTTGATACGCGTGTACAAGGAACAAATCATCTTCCACGAACAAAACCACCTTTCTCTTTATACCTGAAATAACCTTCCGCTCCCGCATAGACGAACGAGCGGTGGTAGTCCCGTCAATCGGCTCTTTCTGTAAAACTTCTTCACCAAGCACTTTAGAAACCTTCGCAACCACTGCGTTAATAGATTCCATTCCTTTGATGATGTAGTCTACGGCTCCTTCCTGTTTCGCCCGATCGATGTCTTCTTCGCTGCCGATCGCCGAGAGAATAACGACTGGAATATTTTTCGTAGCAGCTGTTTGTTTGAGATCGTGTAAAATATCAAACCCGCTGCGCTCCGGCAGCATAAGATCGAGAAGTATGAGATCCGGTTTTTCTTCCGTCGCTTTCGCAACACTCTCCGCAGGGTGTATTGCCGTCGAAAACTCTGCATTTTTCATATGCTGCTGCAAGATGCGTACAATAATAGCATTATCTTCAATTGCAAGAATTTTTTTCATACATTCTGCGAGTGATCAGAGGGTATGGGCAATACAACGTAAAATGTCGTACCAACATTCTCTTTCGAAGTAAAAAAAATCCTGCCGCCTGAAGTTTCAATGATGTTTTTAATAATGAAAAGACCAAGACCAGTACCCGTGATACCTTTTTGTTCGACATTCCTCCCGCGGAAAAAGTTATTAAACATGTCGGCCTGTTGATCCTCGGGAATGCCGAGACCAGTATCAACAACAGAAATAAGCAGGTGTTTGTCCTGTACCTCACTATTCTGTAGAAAATCTTCAATACCGAGGCTGTGTTCTGTCTTTTTTGCGAGATTACGAATCTCGGCACCGAGTGCATAGCGTGCATCGATCTCCACAGAACCACGCGGATTATTATACCGAATCGCATTCACGAGCAGGTTCTGAAAAACATCATGAAAACGGGCGCTGTCCCCTAAAATTTTCATGGAGACTTCCGTGGGCGTGTTTTCAAAAACAGCAACAGATATATTCTGGCTCACGGCGAGACCTTTGACTTCGTTCCCAACCTCACGTGCGATCTCCCGCAGATCAATCTCCTCTTGTTTGAGCTTGAGTCTTCCCTCTTCAAAGCGTGCCACATCGACAAGCTCATTCACAAAATTCGTAAATCTGATCGACAGTTTAAGCAGATCTTCAAGCATTTCCTGGTGCTCGAGCGAAAGTCGGTTTTTTTCCGTCTGGATAAGCTCTATTCCCCATCGTATCGTACCAAACGGCTGGCGAAGCTGATGGGACACAAACGAGAGAAATTCATACTGACGCTTCCGTACTTTGATTTCGCTGCGTATATCACGAATCACAAGTACCATACCAATCCACTCCCCCGTTTCATCATAAAGCGGCGTTGTCGTCGCATCGACAGGAAGAAGACCACCACGGAGCTGTACAAGTGACGTTCCTTCCGGAAGCTTAATTGAGCGATCACCTGTGAGAGATTCTCTGAAGTACCAGCTTAAATCGGTACTTTGGTTTTTGCCGACAAAACGAATAGATTCTTCAATGTGTTTCGACACAAGTTCGTCAGGCATATAGCCTGTGATCAGTTCAATCGCCGCATTTGCAAGGAGAACAACACCTGCCGTATTTGTCACAATAACCGCTTCGTGAATACTCGCAAGCACAGGCACGAGGTGCGTAAGATTTTCAAGGATCTGATATGTTTTGTGCTCCGCTGTCTCCATAAAAATGCTCGTATATTAACTATAACAAAAAATCACACCCTCCCTCAATAGAAATGTGCATAAAACATTCGTATTCACGTGCTTAATTTTATAAAATAGAGCGTACATGCAGCGATTTGTCGTCGTGGTGCTTATTGTTGCCATTGTGGTGTCACTTTTGCCGCCACCGCATTTTGCGTACGCCGCCACATTCATTGAAGATACACAAAGCGAATTCAATGCAGGAACGCACAGCAGCACTGTATGGGATACCAATCGTGTACAGCTCTCTCTCGGTAGTACATCGGGCACTTTTACATCACAGGTTCTTGATGGCGGGACGACAAACATTCCCCGATGGGACTCTCTCGCATGGACCGAAGGTATTACAACTACAGAAATTCTTGGCATTGATACAGCTTCTGATGTTTGGGCAAGTATCGGAACATCAACGGTGTGGCAACTTGCAAAAGACGACTACAATAGCACAAACGGCAATGGCGCAACTGACATGGCAATCGACGGAAGCGAGTCTGTCTATATCCTTCAGGCGCAAGATCTCTGGAAATCCACCAATCATGGATACTCATGGACATTTATAAATACCGACTACAATGGTGCAGGCAGCAGCGCGAATGGGATTAACATCGTAACTGACAACAGCAACAACGTATTTATTGTTGCCGGAAATGAAGACGTGTACAAATCCACAAATGGCGGTACATCATTTTCAAGTGTTGCTTCCAATTTCAACGGAGGGACGGGAAATGTTCAGGGAATGGTTGCTGTAGGAGCTAATCTCTTCGCTGTTGATGTCGGTGCCGATGTTTGGCAATCCACTGACAGCGGTGCCACATGGACCGCCCTCAATACGGATTACAATAGCACCGCCGCTAACGGCAATTCCGACGAAATGACGGCGGACAACAGTGGCAACCTCTATATCCTCGAAAGTCAGGATGTGTGGAAATCAACCGACAGCGGGACAAATTGGACAAAAGTCAACGACGACTACAATGGCAGCGAGTCGCAAAACGGCATAGAAATTGCAGGTGACGCGAGCGGCAATCTCTACATCGTCGAAGGCGATGAAGACATCTGGAAATCCACTGATGGCGGGACAAACTGGACAAAAACTGCAACAAATATAAATGGTGCAGGTGGCAACTTCGCAGGCCTTGTGACCTTTACTGTTTCAGGCGATGTGACCATGCAAGTCCGCTCGGGGAGTGCAAATCCTCCGACCGGAAGTTTTCTTGGGCCTGATGGCAGCACAGGAACCAATTTTACAACACCCGGAGGGGAAACGGTCAGCGTTTCAAATAATCGCTATTTCCAGTATCGCATCACCTTTTCCTCCGACAGTGAAACATATTCTCCTACGCTGACTTCGGCCACCGTCACCTATACGCTTGTTGAGCCAATAACAGCAACCGCGTCCGTTGATACCACATGGATAAAGGGAGCCGAAACAAGTAAAAATATTATTTTTACGCTCAATAATAGCAGCGGCTCATCGGCAGCAATACAGTGGGTACGATTCACACGCCCCTCGGGCAGCTATACGATCACGGGCGGTTCCGCAAGCGGCTGGAGTTCCTCTGCAAGCGCTTCCGCCGTAACGTTTACCGGCGGTAGTATTTCTGCGGGAAGTAGTAAATCTTTTACCGTCATTCTTGATGCAGCGTCTACTGATGACGCATCGACAGCGTGGACAATCGCTGCGGACGACCAGTCTGACGGCGCAAGCACCGTCGGCATAACAGCCGCTTCAGGTAGCTCTATCAGCACCGGCATTGACGCAACGGCGCCGACAAATGTTTCTATTGCGTCAGTCAGCACTGATTCGCCAACGCAAGTAACAGCAACTGCCGCAAGTTCAACCGATTCCGCTTCGGGTGTACATTCCGCAACATATTGGTTCGATGAGACGACCGCAGCAGCAGGAGCCACCGATTCCACCGCATGGCAAGGAAGCAAGGTCTACACTGATGCCGGTCTTACGACAGGAACACAATATTGCTATCGTGTCAAAGCACGCGATGCAGTCGGCAACGAGTCCGCATACTCTTCGGCCTCGTGCGCCACACCTTCCGCTTCGGCAGATACAACGGCACCTTCCACAGTTACCAATCTCGCTGCCGGCTCACCCGCAGCTACGCAGATCACACTGACCTGGACCGCTCCGGGAGACGATGGCACTTCGGGTACTGCAACACGATACGATCTGCGGTACGCGACGTCCGCACTTACTGACGGAACGTGGAGCAGCGCAACAGAGGCTACCGGCGAGCCAACACCTTCTGTTGCAGGATCATCCGAGTCGCTTACGATTACTGGCCTTTCAAACAGTACCGGCTATTATTTCGCACTGAAAACGGAAGACGATAATGCCAATATTTCGGCGATCTCTAATATCACTGGAGCGACCACAACAGCACCATCCTCTGATACAACAGCACCAACAATCTCAAACGTTATTGCAGGAAGTATCACTTCGACGACTGCTACTATTTCCTGGACAACAAACGAAGCTGCGGACAGCGAGGTTGAATTTGGCTCGACTGCAGGATATGGCCAATCTGCTACGGAGGGTTCCTATGGCACCTCCCATACCATCAGACTCTCGAACCTCGCACCGAACGCCACGTACCATTACCGTGTTCGTTCAAAAGACTCTTCAAATAATCTCGCATCCACAGCAGATTTTACATTTACAACAAATACTCTTTCTGAAAGCAGCAGCACGAGTGGTGGTTCCTCCGACAAAAGCGGGCCTATCATTTCTGATATCATCGCATCAACGACGTATAAAACAGCAATTGTCAGCTGGAAAACGCAAGAGAGCGCAACCGCACGTATTGAATTTGGCAAAACTTCGAGCTACGGAACATCTACAAAAGAAACAAAATTCTATGCAAACGAACACTCTGTTTTCCTCGATAGTCTTGAAGCAGACACAGAATATAACTTTCGCGTCATCTCGGCTGATCTCCTCGATAATGCTTCATTTTCAGACAATCAGAAGTTTAAGACCACGAAACTCCCTGCCCCCGCACTTGCTCCCGCACCTCCCCCTCCAAAAATCAGCGAGGTCTCTGTTGTCGCCGTCCGGCCTACATCCGCAAAAATCACCTGGAAAACTGACCTTCCTGCAACGTCACAGATCGTCTTTGGAACAACACCCAAACAATATAAAATATTTTCACAGGAATTTTCCTCTTTAGAGATAGCACACGACAGAACAATCTCCGATCTTATTCCGGGAACAACATATTATTTTCAAATCGTAACCAGAAACGAGCGCGGAATCGAGAGCCGTTCAGACGAAGGCATATTTACGACCGAGAGTATTGAAATTCAGACGGTCGTGCAGATTCAAAAACCAAATGCGCTTCCTCCCGGATCACCAGGGACACTTACGCCATTTATTGTCGCGGGAGAAACAACTGTTGCGGTACCGATCATTGCAACCCAAGGAGACACTAGTGCACCGGAGGTCACTCTTTTTGATTTCGATGAGAATCCCACACAAAATACCGCGCCTGTCATCCACGGCCGCGCACGCGACAGTGCCGGTGTTATTGAGAGCGTTGCATATTCCTCTGACACTGGTACGACATGGCATCCGGTTTCCGAAGTTGCAGGAATTGGCTCTTCCGCAGCAACATTTAACGCAAAGATACCCAACCTGCGCGATGGCAACTACACAATTCTTTTCCGATCTCGTGATAATTCAGAAAATATCGGTACATCAAACTCGCGCATTCTTATCATCGATATCAAACCACCAGTAACAGGAGCAAATATTATGCTCATGGGTTCACAATCCATTATTCCCTCCAAGTTCGGCACAATCGAAACACTTTCCGGCATCACGCAACGTTTCGTTACCACAGCCATCGGCGGAGCAACATCGGTGACCCTCATTGCAAAAAAAATCGATCCAAACAAAACAGGTGAGGAACCAGCCACAACAACACAATCAGAGCAACAACACCAGAGCACCCGCATCGAGGGCACTATCCGTCTTAAAAATAGAGGCGGGCAAAGTATTAAACTCGTCAATAAAACCAGGCTGCAAGGAGCAAACGGCAAAATATACCGGATTTCTTCTGGTGAACTCACTGTTCCGCAAGCAAACGGCGACAAAGCAGGTACAGCCGAAGCAGTGATTGTTGCGGATGGCAATGGTGCAGAATTTAACCTGGAAGTCGGGAATATGACCCTCCCCGGCCTTGTCGGAACAGAATATTTTAACCTTGTGCAGGGCGAGATAACCTCACCAATCAAGCTCCTTGAAGCTGTTTCTCCCGAGACAAACAAAGATCAGATCGAATTCCCTTTGGTTTATTCAAAAGCACAAGATGTCTGGTTTGGGGACATAATGCTCCCTGATCCAGGAACATATCAAACCTTTATTTTTGCAGTTGATGGGGCAGAGCGCCAATCAATCCGACTAATGAATGAGATCCATGTAGGAGCCTCCGGCATCATACAAGATGAGAACACCAAACAACCAGTGCGTGGATCACGCGTAACCGTATATCAATATTCTGATCAAGTTGAAAATTATCAAGTATGGCCTGGAGAGATTTTTAATCAGGCAAACCCACAGATTACTGCTAACACGGGTGAATATCGCTTTATTCTTCCGCCAGGAAAATATTATCTTAAAATTGAGCACGACGATTATGCCACACTCTACAGCAACATTTTCACTCTCACGGAACATAAAACGGTTAATGCTTCGTTCTCTCTTCATAAAAAAAATCAATTGCTATCATTTACCATACCGTTTATACACAAAAAAATTTCTTTACCGGCAGTACCTAATTTTCTCAATAATGCCGTAAATCATGCGGACGAAGCTGTTGTCAACCCACCTCAAGCAATCAGTCAGCTTATTGGTAAAACTGCTCCTCTTTTTTCTCTCCCCCTCGCTTCAACAAACGAGCCGATCGATATACGATATCTGCGCGGAAAAAAAACAATACTCTCCACCTGGTCGACGTGGTCACCCCACTCTCAAGTACAGATTCCGATCCTCGACGCAATTGTCCGAAGCGATCCGAGTAATGTGCGGGTGCTTCTCGTCTCACTTCAGCAAAGTGCAGGTGTCGTTGAAACATACTTACGACGCGGCAATTACACAATACCAAGCGTCGTAGACACTGAAGGCAAGATCACGGAAATATATCCTATTTTTTCTCTCCCGCAGCATTTTTTTATTGACCGTAAGGGAATTGTTCGCGAAGTACATATCGGGTTTCTTAATGAAGCAGATGTGCGAAAAAAACTCGAACAGTTATAGCGTGTACTATATAATATATTAATCTACAATGTGGGAGTTATTCTGGGTACAAAATAGCCACTACGTTCTTGAGATTTTCATCGCGTTCCTCATGGTAACGGCAGGTTGGATATATCTTGACGGCTGGATGATTGAACGAAAAGCAAGAACGCTTACGCGTTCTATTGGTTTTTTTGTGTTAACCTTTTGGGGATTTTTAAGTGCTGCACCGAATGGCCTCATCGGCCTTGGGAATATCAATCAGGAAATGCTCGTTGATCTCGTCGGACTCGTCGGATTTGGTCTCATTCTGGCAAGTCTTCTTGTGGATCCTATTCCGGTGCGGCCTGGCAAAAGAGCGCCATTTTTCTTCGCCTGGCTCCTTGAAAAGCCAACTGATCTTGCCCTTATTCCCCCTGCCATTTTCGCACCGCTCAAAACAGGGTTTGCATTTGTTGCACCCATATTTGCCGTCGTCGGTTTTTTGTTTACGCAACCGAAAATCTGGCTTCTTGTTTTCTCGAGTATCACAGCAATACTCCTCTATCTTCACTATTCGTACGGAATACAGAGCGAGTGGAAATATTTCTACCGCGGTTTTCTTTTTATTTCCATAGGGCTTGCTGTCGCTCTTCTTGGCTTGTTTCAAAACTCTTCGAATGTCCTTCTTGCAAAACTTGCCGCACCAAACGGGCTTTTTTGGATTATTGAATATATTTTCAAACTCATCGGCGCTGTTTCACTCGGTGTTTGGGCATGGGGTTTTATCCGTTTTCGCATATTTCCCCAAATTTTTTCAAGTTTTGTGGCGCTTTCATTTCTCATTTTTGTCTTAACGACTATCTTTTACACCGGTTTTCTTCTCAATAGAACACAAGATCGCGCTATGGAAGACCTTGAGACTAATGTAAAAACACTTGAATTCGCACTCTCCAAAATAAAGGAGTCCGCGATTCTCGCAGCACGTATTGCCTCAACCAACCCCCAAGCACGCGAGGCTGTCCGTACAAACGACAAAGAAGCTATTTTTAATAACCTAAATGCGCTCATGTTTGAGAACGAAACAGACTTCATGCTCGCAGTTAATAAGGGTGGCGAAGTTATGATGCGTGCCGAGGATCGTGAGCGTTATGGCGATAGCATTGCGCAGGATCCGGTGGTCTGGCGTGCGCTCGATGGTAAAGCCGTCGTCACCATCCAATCTGAAGAAGGCGTTACTGTGCCAACAATCGCAATTAGGGCAGCGTCCCCCATCGTTGACACACGCGAAGACGGCAAGCCAGAGATCATCGGGGCTGTCGTCACAGGATACCTCATGGATATCGCATTTGTTGACGGTGTCAAAAAGATCACGGGTCTTGATATCACTGTTTTTGCAAATGATGTTGCGGCAGCGACAACATTTACCCTTCCCAACTCAACCACGCGTCTCATCGGAACACGCGAAATCGACGAGAATATTATCGGTTCCGTTCTTACAAAGGGTGAGCGGCATACAGGCACCGCGTCTGTTCTCAATCAGCCTTATCTCGCATCGTATATCCCCATATTTGACGTTGAAGAAACCCCGATCGGCATGCTCTTTACTGGCCGTTCCCAGGCATCCATCCTCGCCGTAGCAAGCGATACACTGCGCCTCACATTCTCTCTCTCAATTCTCTTCATGATCCTTTCCATTCTTCCTCTCGCATGGTTAGCACGTTTCATTACCCACAACCAACAGGTTTAATGACAATCATCCAAAGCCGTGTGCTGTATTTAAAAATACCACTTCGTCTGAAGTGGTATTTTTAATCTTTATTTTTGTGTGAAGTTTCTTCGATAACTTTTTTGCTTGCTAACGAACTTGCAGCATCCGGTACCTCTTTCGATTTTGTGTATCCCGCAAGCACTTCTTTCACCTTTGCCACAACTTCGTCAGGACGATATGCGGACTTCACCAAATAGGCTACTGCGCCCAATTCGAGGCCGCGTTCAATATCCTCTTGTGACCCCCCTAAATTGGTAAGAATGATAATAGGTATTTTGCTAATAGATGGGTCAGATTTTACACGCTCAAGTACCTGCAGACCATTCACTTTTGGCATCATCACATCGAGAAGGACAAGATCGGGAGAAAATGAACGTATCTTCACAAGACCGTCCTCTCCGTTCACCGCAACTTCAACTTCATAACCATCATTAATGAGCTTGCGCTGATACATGCGCACCATGAGCGGGTCGTCTTCTACAAGTAAAAGCTTGGCCATGCGTTAGAAATATTGTTCTATTCCAGTAATTTTATCATTCACAGCAAACATCATGCAAGTAATCATTTCACAAGGCCTGCTTTTCACTCCTTCACCTTGCCCCCGCGTGATTTGAGATATATCTCATGATAATCATGCAGTTGCATAGCACGTTCAGTTCCCGCAATGGGTAATCTGAAACTAAACGTAGTCCCTTTCCCGAATCCTTCCGACGTAACCGATATTTCCCCACCGAGAGCTTTCAAAATATGCCACACAAGATTGAGTCCCAAACCTGTTCCCTTTTCTACTGGCAAAACATGCTTTTCAATATCAGGAAATTGTTTAAAAAGCTTTGAGAGATCTTCTGTTTTAATGCCCCCGCCCGTATCGGTGACGGTAACGAGAACTGTATCCGAAACGCTGCCATGCCGATCATCTTTAATATTTACCGCGATAGAGCCTCCGCGGGGGGTAAATTTGAAAGCATTGCCGATTAAGTTGTCAAAAATTTGAAATAACCGTGAGCGATCGCTATATACAAACGGTGTATCTTTTAAACAAGTCATATAGAGAACAAGTCTTTTTTCTCTTGCAATCGGGGAAAATTCCTTCTCGACCGTCTCGAGCAATTCGCAGATATTGATTTCTTCCAGATCAAAACGCATTTGTCCCGTCGTTATCCGGGCAATATCGAGCATATCATCAACAAGCCCAGTGAGCCGGTCTGCCCCAAAAAGTGCGTCAACGAGATACTCGCGCGTAGCAGCCGGTATCTCGCCCGATTCCCCCTTGAGAACCATGTCCAAGTTTCCGCGAATGATATCGAGCGGTGTTCGCAGCTCATGGTTCGTCATCCGGATAAATTCATCTTTGACACGTGCCTGTTCATTCAGGTTTTTAATTTCCTGCTCAAGCATTTCTATCGAGCGATCTGTACTCTCTCCTTCAACCATATTCTAGATACTACCACACACCTCGTGCGCTAATCCATCAACATAAATACTCTAGTCTAAGAGCCTCTAAGCCGGTTTTTGGAGTTCTTCTGTTCCAGTCCACGTCTGCGGAAGCGTAAAATAAAGGACGGATCCCGTGGCGCATGAAAAAATTCCCGCAGAACCTCCATGCGCCTCTGCCCATCGCGAGACAACCGTAAGACCCACGTGGTGCGAATGCAATAGTTGTCCTGCAGTAAACTCTTTCGTATCAATAGTTCGCAAATCGTCAATTGCATCGCTGTATATTGTTTTGACCTCTCCCTCATCAAATATTTTGCGTGATGTTGCAACAGCAAGTGCAACCATCTCTCGTGAAAATTTTTCAGTCTTATTCCCGAATGTACATTTTTGGCCTGTGCTTTCTCCTGCCTCTTCTATTGTCTGCCCTTCTCGTACTCCAAACACATGCACATCAATAGTATCACCCGCCCTCGAACGTTCGATTGTCGTTGAAAGCATATTGTCGATCATGTGGCTCACTGCACGCGCATCAAAAGCAGTTTTAGCGGACACATTTTTTGCCACATCCATCGAAAGAATAACAGAAGCTTTCATTGCTCGTGAACCGTAAAAATGCAGCCGCTCTTCAACAATCATCGCAAAAGAATAATCTCGAATGAAAATATCAAACGTGTTATTTTCAAGACGCGACACATCAATATAATACCGGAGCGTTTCAAGCATCCGCACAACGTTTTCGTCAATAATATCGGTGTATTCCGCCATTCGTTCCTTATCGTTTTGCATCTTTTCAGAACCCAAAAGCTCTGTAAAATTACGGATGGAGCCAAGCGGCGTATACAGGCTGTGTGCCATCGCATGGAGTCGCTTTTCATACTGTTCCATTTGGTGGCGCACCATTTTTCTTGTGCGACGCAATACCCCCAGTCCATATACGGCGTGAATAACGAGCGTGATGAAGAGCAAAAAGATAAAACTGTCCATCTTCTATATAATACAACACGCGACATATGTTTTCTATCCAAAGACTACTTTTCACCGTGTATGGGATATAATGGACGAATGGAAGTCTTCAGTAAAAAAGCATATCTTCTCATTGTCATCATCACGTGTTCTCTCGCTTTTCTTCTTGGCACGATAAAGACAATACAAAATACACATGTCCGTCTGGCATCTCCTCCTCCATACCTGCCGCCCCCTCCCCCGTTGCCACCAAGTCGCAAGCTACCGCCTCCCGTATCGCCACTTGATACCTATAAAAAAACGGCAGTCCTCGAGAAACCCCTCATCCTTAAAGGAGATGAGCAACTTATCATAGAAAACACACAATATCTTGCGCAAGATAATATCACGCTCCGCGACAATGCAACGCTTATCATCAGAAATAGCTTTTTTGAACATCGAGGACTCGGGAAAAGCGTTTCCTTGCGGGCAGAAGGAAACAGTAAAGTCATTCTTGAAAACTCCCTCCTCACCGCTCCGTGCGACGAGATGGCATATTGGCAGTTCAGCGGCTCTGCATCCTTTGAAACAAATACTGTCCGCCCGGCAGCCAATGGTTGCTTTCCACAACAACGGTTCGAGGAGAAAGCATCTGGGGAAATCAACTCCTGGAGCAATGTCTCTGTCACCCTCTGTGATGCATCGAGCCTCAACCTTAAAAATTCCCGCAATACAATCATCGACCTCTGTTTCAGTCCGCTTGCAATCGTCCGCGAGTCATTCCCGATAACACCTACATCTGTATACGCATTCCCCGGCTCAGACGATTTCAGAGTAGATTTCAAAGTTACGCTTACGAATGTAACAGTACAACACTGGGGAATCCATACTGCTCCAAAAACAGATATTGCTCTCAATGATATGCATAATCTCAACGTGCATGTTATCGCAGGCAAACCATGGGAAAAGAAATCTATTATACTTTCTGATCTTCGAAAAAAACTATACGCGCAGGAGACAATTCTTTTCTCTGATGCCAAGCTGCGCCTCCAAAATGTAACGGTTAATAACTGGGATTTAACCGCAACATATAACAACAAAATTGATGTACAAAACAGCGAGATCAGAAATATTTTTGCAAAAGAAGAGGGCGTTGTTGCGATCGAAAACAACAGTATTGTGAATAACATCGAGACAACAGACAGTTCAGAGATCACGGTGACAAATGCAACAGTCCTCAACAGTATAAGTTCTAATCAACTCAGTAAAATCACACTCACGAATTCTGTCTTTAAGGCAGCCTCGACAACAGATTTTTTTCATGTTCCATCACAGACAATTCGAGCACGAGATCGATCCACCATAACACTTACCGATACACCGCTTAAAGGCACAGTCATCCAAGAACATGGCGGACGCGTTGTTGTGCAATAGTTCATTCACTTTTTTTGATACACGTAAACACCGCGCGCGATGACATCCGGCTTCCATGTGGGAAAAGAAAAATAATTGGAAACAACACGCGCTCCCGGCTGCAATTCCCGCAACAGTTTCTTCTCCAGTTCGGGCATAATGTACGTAACACCAAAAATCGTCACGACATCAAATGGGGAAAAATCTGCACGCCAGAAATTCTTGCGATATATACGTGCCACGTTTTGAAGACCGGATCGACGAATACGAAAACTTGAAACAGCCCACAAAACGGGGTTCACTTCATATCCGAAAGCGTGCGCACCCGCTTTTGCGAGCTCAATCACCACACGCCCATCTCCCGATCCGATGTCAAGCGCTTTTTCTCCTTTCTGTATCCGTGCCAGAGTCACCATTCGCCGAATCTTTCCTTCATCACTCGGAGCATAGGGCGCTCCCCACCATATTGGCCGCCCAAAAAAATAGACAATCCCAAACAGGAAAATAGGAAGAAGAATTCTCATAAGCATAATCACTCCTTCAGTCATATACAGAAAGTATATCTCATAACGCTGGATTTTTGATATAGTGGAAACGTGGCAAACAATAAACCAAGAAAGGTAGCAATATTCGATATTGATGGAACCATATTCCGCTCAAGTCTTCTCATTGAGATTGTTGAAGAACTTATAACAAATAACATTTTCCCCGTCAGCGCACGCGAAGAGTACGAAGAATTACAGGTACGCTGGATCGACCGAAAAGGTGAATATGAACCGTATATCAATGCAATGGTGGAAACATTTCACAAATACATCAAGGGTGTTCCGTATACACAACTCATCGAAGCAGGCAAACATGTCGTCGAAAAACAGAAAAATCGCGTGTATCGATACACGCGAGATTTAATTGCCGACCTCAAGAAAAAAGATTATTTTCTTCTCGCGATCTCGCAGTCCCCCAAAGATATTCTCGACAAATTCTGTACACACCTCGGATTTGACAAGGTGTACGGACGTATCTATGAGATCGGCCCCACAAATTTGCTCACGGGAAATGTGAACGACCTCCACCTCATTGCGAATAAAGCAAATATCGTCAAACGCGCTGTTGAAAAAGAAAATCTGACACTTAGGGGGTCCCTCGGCGTCGGAGATACCGAGGGGGACTATGCATTTCTTGAGCTCGTGGATAAACCGATTTGCTTCAATCCAAACATAACCCTCTACCGGCATGCAAAGAGAAACAAATGGAAAATTGTCGTCGAGCGGAAGAATGTGATCTACGACATCAAATAAAGCTCGAGATATTCTCAAATGCCCGGATGACTGACGTGGGGAGCCAGCTTCCCCAGACCGTTCCATTTTCTTGAAGTAAACTCAGTATAAAAAAACCAGATCCAAGAATAATAACAATAAGTCCTGTAAGGCCAACGATCATAAATATTTTTGCCCTTTTTTCAATCTTCTGCCGTTCCTCATCCAAAGGAGCAGCCAGACGCATTGCTCTTAATGCCCTATAAAGAAACGAGGTGTAGATAATCCCGATCGGCGATACGACAAACACGCTCCATACCGCCTGCAGTGCCGTAACAATCGGAGAAACTTCGAGCATTGGGACACCATCGGCATGTGGTGCCTCTGTCAGTATCCGACTGAAACTTGGACCCACCTGCAGAATAACCAAAATGAGTCCGATCGCCGCAAAGATCCCCCAGAGTACAACCATTCGCCAAAAGACGCCCCCCCATTTCCCCTTCACGTAATACCAGCTTTCAACCACCGCAGGCATTCCCTGCTTGTCTTCTGCAAGCATCACATACATAACAAACGTCACCGCCACCGCTGCATAAATTCCTGGAATCAACAGCAGAAAAAATCCGCCCAGAACAACAAGCACCGCATACGCCTGGGTATGCACGAGCGGCCAAAACCATTTGAGACTCCTTTTGTAAAGTTCCGTAATGCTTAAAGTAACATCCCATTTCCCAACAATGAGACCCAGAAGTATGATCGTAGAAAACAGGCTTACAATCACAGACGCGGGCGCTGTAACGAGCGCAAGCGGCGGGACAAATGCACCAATAAGCGACAAAATCAGTGGAACAGAAAGAATATTCGCAATCATTACAAAATGCTCCTTGTAGTATGCAATTGAGAGTTTAAGAAGAAAAATCGGCCCAGGTAGAGACGGGGTATCCGAAACCGGTAACATCTGTTCCACGCTGTTTTCTTGAGAAGTATTTTCCATGAAAGTGTGTTATAAAACTATACGTTTAGTATACCACCTTAAACGGCAGACAAAACGCTGCAGTCGAGTTCCAGATTCACTGCAGTATCCGAACAGTACCAACAATGGCTTTATGATCGCTTATTCCGATTTCTGCGCGCACATCACCGACAGAGTATTTCTCTGAAGTAAAGAGTCCGTCCACAACATACTGCAAATCCGGAGCACGATGCAGAATCGGGTCAATTGTCGTCGTAATTTCAGATGGAATGTTATCTTTGTATTTTTTAGCCAACCTATCGAAAATTTCACGTCCTCGCGGAGCGTTGAAATCTCCACACAGAACAACATCGGGAAGTTTTTTAAGTTCTCGCAGCATTGAGGCGAGATTCTTGCGCTGTACCGCATCGGGCTGTCCTCCTTTGGTCCAGGTAAAGTGCGTCGTTGCGATCGTCCATATTCCTCCGTCTTTTTCTATATCACATGAAAGTAAAACATGATTATACGTTTTTGGGTCCCTATTGACATAAAATGGAATCCGATTTTTGTATCCGGCATACAACAAAGTCTGGATACGCAAAACTCGGTGTCTGCTGAAAATAGCAACGCCTTGGACATGAAACGCACCAACAATATAATTGCTCGGTTCAAGCGTCATCGGGGCAAAAACACCCTGCATTGCGAGTTCATACTGATACCGTTCCGCATCGCTTGAATTAATTTCCTGCATACACACAATATCCGGCTGCTCATGGAGGAGAAACGGCAACACCTTGTCGTGATGCTTATCTTTTTCGATATTGACCGAAATTATCTTGCAGGAACTTTCTGACATTATATTTATTTTACTCTATCAACAGCATGGTCTGTAACATTGACTTACGTACTAATTAATGGTATAATGTCGCCAGAAAGTTGGTTCAATCAATTTTTTGAAAGAGGAGACACGATGCCTTTCCGTTTACGTTCACATTTCCTTCGTCTTGCCTGTCTCATTGTCCTTGCCGCAGTCTGTATTTCGACCCTCATGCGACTCGCAGAAAGCAGGGGTGACCGTGCACTTCAGACTGCACGGCAGCAAATCACCCTTCCTGTTTTCCCGAACCCGAATACTGCCTGCCAAGAAAATCTTCAACAGAAGATGTACAACGAGTACGGGCTCGTTGGGTGCCTTGCGGCAGAGCAATATGGCACGCACGCAGACCTTGTGTTTCAGACATTTTGGGAAACAGAAGAATTCCAAAATGTTATAAAAACACAGGGTCCCACAAAGGTAGTACCTGTCCTGCTCGCAGCATTACGCAACCAAAATGCATTCCGCCTCATCGAGGTGGAACAGCAGATGCGGGGTGCACTTCATGCAGCGCTCGGAAGCGTTACCAGTGGGGTTAAGGCAGGCAAAAAGGCCTTCGATCAAGGGGAGAAAGCGAACGAAGTTTTGCTTACAGCAATTCGCGAGCTCATCCAAAAGAGTGCAGACATCCATAAGGCTGCGCGACCCCTTGAGCCGCAAGAATTTGCGTTTGTGCTGCTGTACGGTATGCACAAAGGTGGAGGAAGTTTTCTCGACCAGTTCCAGATCCAGAGTAGAGACGAAGTTGAAACCATCTATACCCAACACGCGGTACACCTGCTCTCGTCGCTTTTTACGAGCGGCATTAAAACGGCAGAAACAAAGTACCGCTTTGATCGGGAGAACTTCAGTTGGGCACGGGATGGCGGAAACGCTGCGCTCGACGTCGCGCTTCTTGCAGGGCCCAGTCTTGGCAGATGGGTTCTAAAGGGCTCTGGAACGGCAAAAGCAACCAAAGTTGCCCAAGGTGGTAAAATACGTAAAATCGCTAAAGTTGCAGGGGTCAGTCTTGGCATTACAGCCGTAGGCTATGGAGTAACACACCCCTTCACATCGCTTTGGGCGATAAATTCGGCAGGTCAAAAACTTGCCGAATATCTGGGAATTCCACTGCCGGGGTTATTTGGTCCGATCCTCGGTTGGTTCGTCTGTCTTGCTGCCCTTGCTCTTTTGTTCTGGCCAATTGCCGTTCCTCTCTATCTTGTCTATAGATCGGGTGGCATCGTGACCCGATCTATCATCTGGGTGGGAGGACTAGTCGCCTCAATCCTACTCTGGCTTTTCCCAAAGACAGAGTAGACAGCAATCCAGCCCGCGAACACATGTTCGCGGGCCGTACTCTTTTCATGGAACGATTCCAGCATGCGCTGCAAAAGGCAGCTCAAAAGGAAATTCTGTTTTACATATTGAACGTATATCGAGCGCAATACGGACAGCGCTCGGAACGACCTCGCTCTCACGCCGATACAGTGGCATACCGACATTAGCACCTGCTATCCGTATCGACGGAGCGCGGATATGCTCTGGGATACGCTCCCAAATCTGCGCGGTAATTTCACTCGCAACAGAGCAAAAACTGGGTGCTTCCTGCACAACAGCAAATCGTCCTGTCTTTTTGACCGATGTCACGATCGTATCGATGTCGAGCGGCGATATCGTCTGCACATCGATAATCTCAACAGATATATTTTTTGCTGCAACAAGCGCTGCCGCATCAATACATTCATAGAGCATGGAGCCCCACGTAATGAGTGTAATATCTCTCCCCTCCTCATGCACTCTGCATTTTCCGATTTGAGTCGACGTACCGTCGTCGACAATCGTTCCTCGAACACTCCGATACAGCACGGATGGCTCAAACACCACAACAGGGTCAGGATCGTTGATCGCTGCAAGCATAAGGCCATACGCATTTTCTGCTGTAGAGAGGATCACCGTCTTGAGGGCCGGAATGTGCGCGAAAAAAGATTCGTTCGCTTCAGAATGGTGTTCTGGAGCATGGATACGGTTGCCGTAGGGCATCCGTACCACAAGAGGACAAGTTAGCGTAGAAAGTGTTCGGGCACGCATACGCGCCATGTGGCTCACGAACTGCTCGAACGCACTGTAGCAGAAACCGCTGAACTGCATTTCCGCTACAGACTTAATGCCGCCCATACTCGCACCAATTGCCATTGCAATAATTGCGAGCTCGGAAAGCGGTGTGTCCTTCACCCGGTCGTCACCGAATCTCTCCCAAAGGCCCTCTGTTACGCGAAAAACGCCGCCGTTTTTTCCGATATCCTCTCCCATGAGTATGACATTTTGATCAAGCTCCATAGCTTTCGCGAGTGCCGCAGTAATAGCTTTCTGCAGGGTATGTGTACCCTCTCCGCGCATGCGGTGGACAGGAACGTTGATAACACCACCGTCACTCATTCTTTTGTCTCCACCTGTACAAGTGCCTTTTGGTACGCCAGTGCAAGCTCGCGCTCGCGCTTCAGTGTGTAATGAGGCACCGCCACCTGATGTTCATATACTTGTGCAAGCGTCAAAGGATTTCGCAGCACATGATCTTCATAGCGCTTCACGGCTGCTTCAATACGCGCTTCAGCCCATGCGCAATATACAGCTTCTTTTTCGTCGTCCCATATTTTGAGTCGGTCGAGAAAACGGCGCATACGAAGAAGTGGGTCGATTTCGCGGGCAGCTGCCACTTCTGTATCATCGCGGTATTTCGTAGGATCGTCCGCAGTCGTATGCGCGCCAAGCCGATACGTGATCGCTTCAATGACGCTCGGTAAAGATTCATCCACTGCACGTTTGAGAGCTTGATATACTGCATAGTGCACCGCAAGCACATCATTCCCATCCACCTGTTCGCAATGAACTCCGGCTGCGATCCCTTTTTGAGCAAAGGTCTGCGCGGCACTCTGCCGTTCACGCGGAACAGAAATAGCATACTGATTATTCGTAACAATAACGACAAGCGGTACTTTAAGAACACCGGCAAAATTAATGCCTGCGTTGAAATCTCCCGTCGAAGTCGCGCCATCTCCGCAGATGCAAACAACAGCACGTCTTTCTTTTCGCACCTTCAAGGCAAAGGCGCGTCCTTGCGCAAGTCCAACCTGTGTACCGATCGGAACACTCATTGGGTGGTCGTCCGGATGACTTTCTGGAGCAAGATTCCCGAGTTCAGACCCGCCCCAATAAAGAAGAATTCTCATGAGCGCGGCTTCTTTGTCTTTGTCAAACCAGAGCATTGCGGCATTTTGTCGATAGTGCGGCACATGGATATGTGTCGCTCCGATAACTGCTTCGTGATCTGTCATCGCAGAGGCATACCCAACTGCATATCCCTCTTCTCCTTCAGTCGATGCATTTGTTCCCGCTCTTCCTTGCCGCTGCAGAGACAATGACTTTGCATCAAAGAGGCGGATCATACGCATATGGCGGTACATGCAGAGCAGGCGTTCTGTTTTCGTCACATATTCTTCAGGCATGTCCTTATGCGGAATGCCGCTTTTCATCAGAAACTGTGTATACAGTATTTTAAAACGCGTTACCACTGTTTTCATAGGTAACCTCCACATCTATATGTAATATACTATGTTGTAGAACGAGTATGTCCGATTGCATGGTAAAATACAATTTCAAGTATGTCAAAAAGCTAGTGTTCAAGCTATTGAACCATTACCGCCATTTTCTTGACATTTTTATAATTTAATGGTACATCTGGGACCAGTTGGGGCGCATGATATGCCTCCGTAACAACAGTTCTCCATCAGAGTGAGAAACTACATGGACACATTGCTCGGATTGTCTGTTTTTCCTTCACCTATAGAATCGCTCCTATCCACAGAACAAGTTGCTTCACCATGGCCACAAAAACTCTTCAGTGAGAGCTCTCTTGGCAAAGAGACATTTCTTCGGCAAACTGCCATCCAATATCTTGAGAAAATCTATCAAAGCATGCCGAACAATGCGGATATAAAAACAGCCGTTGATGGCACTCTTGTATCAATATCGAATGCGGTGCTGCTCTATGACTCTTTCTGTACCCTGCTCAATGACCCCATAAACGACCGCCTGATACTCTATCTGCCGTTTGAGCTGCTTCCGGATGCATTGTGGCATAGCACAAGTAGTCTCCTCAATTTCACTAAAGAACGATTCGTCGAGGCATACAGAGCAAGCTGGCATCGCTTGCTTTCTGTAGAGGATGTCCGAGCAAACTTCGTCGATGGTGATGTCCCTGAAATGGAAATCTGCCGGCAGCTGCCACGCGTCGTCAAAGCGACACATCTTTTGCCCGCACTCATAGAGAAAGGTTTGGTGACAAAAGAAACCGCCCTGCAGCTCGTCACAGACTATCCTTCAAGTGTTCTTGCAGAGAGTATCACTGCTGCGCTTGTATCCATACAAGAGAACGAGTCGTCCAAATATCTGCCTCCGGATGTGGTCATGAATTACGAAACACTCGCTCATTTAGATAATGTCTTTTTGCGTCAGATTACTTCCTTTGTTCTCCCGATGGGAATATCTGCCGCACGAAAACACTGGCTCTCCCAAAAACACGAGGAGTCTATCGTTCATACGTACGGACAACAAATGGCACGCGGGATCCTTATGGAGATACTCTCGCCAAGAAATCTTCTAGAGTTTCTGCGCCACACGATGAGCGAAGATATCGCACATCGCACCGTTATTCGCGCCATGCGAATCGCTGTTGAGACTACGGCCCGAAGCGATATTGAGAAAGCGCGAGAACTTTACCGCTCTCTTACTGACATCGTGCAGTGGAAAACGACACGAAAAGGACTCCGCGATGAACGTGAGAGCATGATCTACCGTTTCGTATCTCTCAGCGTTATCGAGATAGATCTCCTCTATCGTTATGGCCTAACGCAACCGAGACTTGACGCATCTTTTTCTGATCTACGTGATGCACTTCAGCCGGACATAGCGAGCATACACAAAAGCATCGAAGACATCATGGCGTCCAAAGAGCTCGCGGCATATCTCTATCCGGTCGTTATTCTATACGGCTCCAGAGTGAAGGGGTACGGGACATCAACGGCAGACCTTGACATTGCGGTATTTGTACGGCCAGACACTCTAATCGAGGATCGTCCAAAGCTTGAGCAGATGCTGCGTCAACTTTTTGGAAGAGAAAAAATGGACGGCAAAGCTCTTCAATTCTGGCTCAAGCACGACCATAGTTGCCTCTGCGTTCAGGATTTTCCAAATCCAGATACGTTCCTCGGAGATAGTAGTCTCGTTCACGTTCTTTTTGAAGGCATCTGGTGTGGGCACAGACAAGCCATCGAACAGCTCCATGAAAAACTCCTCTCTCCGTATCTTTTCGCAACGGACGAGAGGAAAAGAAAGCTCTGGCTTGAAGAGCTTGAGCGCGACACATTGTTGTATCGCCTGGTGCACCGAGGCTATGCTCGCTTTTACGCGGAGCAAGGAACCTTCGCTTCCCATTATGGACACCTGCTCGATACCCCAGATGCTCCAAGTACGTTTTGGGACTCGGGATATCGTCGGCTTGCAACAAAGTTGTTCATAAAAAAAGTGTTCTTGCCGCACCTATGGCACTCCTACTAATACAAAAACAAATATCAGGCAATCCACCATCTGGCGGATTGCCTGATTTGCTCTTGGCCTATCTTTTTTTATATGGATTCATAGGGAAAGCGGCTTCCTCGGTATTGTTTTTCCGCAACGGTAAAATACGACGATAGTTGCTCTTCGAGATCCTTAAGATCAAGGGAGCGAATTTCTGTATAGTATCCTTTCGTCACCCGCATCATGTACTCACGGAAAAAATATCGATATACTTCATAATCCTCGTTTTCAGGCACCACTTCAGAACCAAAATCTTTTTTAAGAAACTCTTCCGCAACATCTTCCGGTAATTTGCTTCTCACGCGCTCTATAACACGCTCTGCGAATTCTTCATCACTAAGCGCACGCGGGTTAAGATCTTGCTCGTGCAAACGGTCACTGAAAAGAGCTGCAACATCTGCAAACCTTCCTGTTCCACGCACAAGAAAAAGTTTAAAATCATTGTCAATCGAAGCATTTACTTCAAAAATGGTATAGAGACCTCCGTTGCCAACAACCATGAGCCGATCATCTTTATCGCTTACCCTGCGATACAGCGCTTCCATGTACGCGACATGTTGGCGGTAGGGTGATTCAAAACGCTCTCTGCCGGTGAGTTCCCAACCTGCTTTAAAAGGCGTCACTATTGATGGAATAGGCGTAATCGCAAATATTTCGTTATGCGGTGTACCCTCGAGAAATGGATTTCCTGGATAAAACGTGTTTCCCCCTGGATTCACCGAAAAATAATGGGCTTTCTCTTTGTCGGGCAAGTGTTCTGTCTCTGCAAGGTATTGCAGATATTCTTTGCCAAACATCTCTCCAATACCAGACTGCGTCCCCGGAACACCTACATTTGCGCGGTGCCCATGTGCTGCATGAAAAACTGAACGTGCAAATACATCATTTGCATTTTTCTCGTCAGTCTCCATGCTTCGTGCACCGCCTATGATATTGATAAGCGGACGTTTATCACGAGGAATACCTAAACGGTCAACAGCAGATGCTTCAAGATAAAATGGGATCGTCTCGCTCGGATCACCTGTCTGGTAACTGATTTCGACAACACGCGATCGAGCTCCTGACGAGCATAGCTCCTCGTTCCAGCCATCCTTCGCACAGCGCTCTTCTGCTTCTTTAACAAATTTTTCTCCGAAATCAACATTTTTTTTCTCAAGATTCGGAACGAATGTTTCGGTAAAATTCCTTTGTGTGCCAATGGTATTGTAGAGAAATTCTGCATATGTTCGATCTGCTTCATCAAATATCGCGATGGTTTTTTGTAATTCTAGTTCCGCACTCGGCACGGGTAGTCGAGCCATCACATCCTCATACCGTTGCGCAGATAGTGCGTTCCGATATCTGCTCAAAGAATTCTCTCCTTCACTATGAAATTTCGTTACATGATTCAGTAAAAATTGGAGTCCTGATTCAATCTCGCGGTATATCATTTGATAATCGGGATGTCCCTGCGTATCGTGTGCCACCGCCAAAAGTCGTAATGTAGCAATACAACGCTTGAAGGACATATACGACTGAAGCATTCCTTCAAGCTGCGTATATCGGTCGCGGTTAAACACCGGGAGACGATCGTATTCGCGATGCAGGCCATTAATACCGGAAAGATGCTTATCCTCATTGATAAGCACACGCGCAGCAACTCCTTTGTACACCGTCTCAACAAACGAATGCTGGTCCCCGCCGCGCACTTTTTTGTACTCACCCCGAAAAGCCAAAAATTCTTGCTCCGGATCGGACGCTGGAAAATTACGCAGTATCTGACGCACGATTTTTGTAACATTGTAATAGCCCGGGTGATTAAGAACACGCGCGCGGGCAATATAACTTTGTTCTGTTCTTTGGAGCAGGTCGTAAGACTTGAAGTTTTCTTTGTGTTCTATCGCAAGCTGTTCATTCGTAATCACCGCTCCGATCGATTCAGCAACACGCATGAGCGCAGAAATCCCTTCCGATCCATACTGCTCTACTCTCGAGATCAAAACATCCGGCATCAAAAGATTGTTGTTTGCAAGCATTTTGCCAAACTCCTCCGGACCCTCAAGGACTTCCCGTGCAAAACGCTCTTTTAATTCTTCTGACGTTCCCGTTGTGTTCAGTTTTTGCCCAAATGAGAGCATCTGGTTTTCTACTATGCGAACACGTCCGCGCAAATCAGTATTCTGCTCTGCAGTACGAAGGGCTGTTTCCTCGTACTCTATATTGCTCATCCAGTCTCCCTCCCGAAGTGTTTCGAGCATTTCAGGCGATACGAGACCATAGGGAATATGAGAAGAAAAACCGCGAAGCTGGATAAAGAGCCCGTTTGTATCCAGAGTGACATTTTGTACACCTTTCCGACGCAGTTGCTCTACATTCTTTCCAACAAAAAAATAGTTCAGCATTTTCGCACGTTCGTGACGCGCCATCTCCATCATCCCGCGTGCATACCCCGCTTCCTCGAGTGCTAAACGGCGACCCCGTACATTTCCCGCTGCTTCATGTAACGCACTCTTCATATCTTTTTCTTCACTACTCTCAATACGAGCAAGTGACCCGAGAGCGAGGGCAACGCGTGTCCCCCGTATACCGCGAAAACGCCGTTTGTTCATAAGCTCTGCAGGAATTGTGCCCACATTTGAAAGAAGCAAACGCATGTTTCGGTCAGCACTTTCCTCCGAAAATGCGACGTCGATCATATCAGTCCATCGCACACCCTCTCCCTGAATACCCAGTGTCGCTGCAACTTTTTTTGCCTGTTCTTCTTCAAAACGAGAGCGGTCAGTATCTTGATATTTTTCATAAAATTGAAGGCGTTCGTACAATTGCTCCGTTGTCAGTTCACCGTTCAAGTATTCTGGTGCACTTTCCGCACAAAAACCTGTAAGATCAATTGAATTCCGTTCTGCTGCTTCCTTTGACCAAGAGAGCAGAGAGGAAAGAAATTGTGCTTCGGGAGATGCGCCATTAACAGCGACCGTACGTATATCCCGTCCGACGTGTCCATTGAGAAGACGTAAAAGCGCAGCATTTTTTTCCGCGCGCATTCGTTCATTTTTTGTCAAATGTGTACGCTCGTCAGGATCTATTTCCGCCAAAAGAATAGGTATGCGAGGATCTTCCGCCTGATAACGGTCGGCAATACTCTCCCGCAGTGCCTCTTCGAGCGCTAACGGCTCTGGTTCTTGCTGCTCGTGTTTTTCTGTGCGCTGCACAGGAGGACCTTCAACCATAATTTTAGAGTACCATACAACCATGTCGATCGGCGGCCAGTTTTCAACAACAATTCGCGTCTACCTTGCATGGGCAAGGTAGACGCTTTTGTTAGTTGCGCGGTATCCATGATGAAACATACTTCTTGAGTTCAACATCGATCGACTCGCGCGTCGGTATGAGCGGAATACGTGATTCGAACATCACTGCTCTTTGTAAGCTCCAGTCGTTGTCTTTTGGATCCGCATGTACCTGCGACACACGCAACGCATTCGGCTGTGGCCCATGGCAAAATCCCTGCGGATGAAATGTCATGTCTCCCACTCCAACACTTCCGGCCCGTGGTGCATACGTGTCAACGAGGAACATACACTCATCATAGGTATTATCGTGATAATACGGAATCGAGTGCACCCGACGGGGGCGAAAAACAGAGACTGCAACTTTCTCCTCGGCAGATGTAAATACAACAAATTGCGTCGGATCCGTATGCAACGTATCGACCACGGGAACATTGATATCCTTTTCGTTGATGATAAAAGGATAGGGGGTTCCCGCCCAGCCGACACTTGCAAGAGGACTTCCTGCATACTCGACAAATGACCACGCCTGTAGGCGCTTCACTGCAAGTATGTATGGATTTTTGCAGTCATACGAGACGACAGGAAAATGCTCTAGCTGTTTGTATTCCGGCACACGTACAGCGCGTATGCTGTACGGAACATCATCCATGCCGGTTTTCGAGCGTAGAAGCGGCTCTGTGCTCTCGATCCCGACAAAAATCGTCTTGTTCGTATCAGCCTGACGTTCCGGGGCACTATCTGCGTGCAGTTCATATATAAACCCCTTTGGTATATAGAGATAGTCACCCGTTCCATACCGCAAGATGCCAAGTTCGGTCACACAGATACCGTTGCCACGATACACGTACCATATTTCGTCACCATCTATATTCTGATATCCCCGCATTGCCCCCATACGGCATATAAACGGAGTACTCGATGGATCGATCACGAATACTTGAACAGAAACAGACTTGTCCCGCGTTTCAAGCAGCTGGTGCGGAAAATACCACGGCAGTACGGAATCAATATGATACGCCCGCGGTGTTGGCGTCAGTCGTTCCGAAATAT
The DNA here is from genome assembly GCA_023264615.1 of bacterium. GTDB lineage: Bacteria > Patescibacteriota > Minisyncoccia > Phycocordibacterales > VMGT01 > VMGT01. The sequence continues at coordinate 39,301 of JAHFLU010000001.1, forward strand.
TGCCAATCCGCAATTCTCTCGGCATATGCGGCGATACTGCGATATATGCAAGGGGATGAGAGAAAACATACGGCGGCGGATAGGGCACAGCAATTTGCTGATGAAAACCTTTTTTGCGGATCACATAGCCAACATCCGGCCGTGATGCTCCATCAAATTTGACACGTTCCTGCCAGCCCTCGAGTACATCCCATTCATGCGGATACTCTAGAGTACTCATTATAAATCCTTTCTCACGTGCATGTGCAAAACATTTTTCCTTGAACAAATATGTCACATGCTTGCATCTTCGTAAAGAACCTATTTCACGAGCTTGGTGAATATTGATGAGATGCGAAGCGTCGAGGAGCGAAAACCCGAGGCGTACTAGGAGATACGGTAAGGGTTTAAGCGACGAAGACAACGACGCAGATCGCAATATTCACCAAGCTCATTTCACAGAAACAATATTTTGTGTTTACATATCCCTGGAAACACAGTGTTCATCACAATTCATTGAGGAAAAAGCGGTATGAACCTAACCTGGAAAACAGTAGATCCAGAAGACGGGATAGCGGAGCTACCAAAAAAGATCTGGCTGGCACAAAATCTATCAGAGGGGGAATTTTGGACACCAAACATAACGCATATGCGCACGATCCCCGATCCCTTGCGTGGCAACGACATGCTTCTGGTGCCGAACACGCCACCCGAACAATTTGGAACCTTTATCAAAGGACTCCAAAAAACACCGACCTATGGACTACATAATCCGTATTTGAATAGCACTCGTTATATCAGTCTTGGCAGAGTATCGGCGCGGGCAGCACAAGCGCTGGAGCAGGAAAAAATTGCCCATTTTTTCGCCTGTCTCATACAGCGCGTCATGCCAAAATCATACGCACAGTGCATGGGCGAAGTTACCGTCACGCGAGACTTTCTCTATAACTTTTCTGCCGACAACGTACGCTTTCATTTCGGGCGAAGCTTTTCAACAACCGGAAATCACGACGGACAAACGAGCAATGGTTACCGTTATCCACACGGTCCCGTTGTTATCATCACGCCTTTCAATTTTCCCCTTGAAATTCCAGCACTCCAGATCATGGCCGCACTTTTTACGGGAAATAGACCTCTCGTAAAATCAGACTCGAAAGTATCCATCGTAACGGAGCAATTCATACGGCTCCTCATTAAGTGCGGGCTTCCCGCGGGCGACCTTGACCTTATCCACTGTAGCGGCGAAAACATGGGGTTATTTTTGCAACAAGCCGCAAAACACATCGCATTCTCTCAGTTCACCGGCTCGACAGAGGTCGGCGAGTATGTGATGAAAACACTCAATGGCAAAGCAAAGCTCGAGGATGCCGGCTTTAACTGGAAAATCATCGGAAAAGATATTCCGCCCGAGTCACTTCCCTACATCGCATGGCAGTGCGATCAGGATGCGTATGCCGCATCAGGACAGAAATGTTCTGCACAATCGCTCCTCTTTGTGCATACGAAACATGCCATAAAACTTGAGCATCATCTTAGAACACTCGCACGGCGGCGGCGGCTTGATAACCTCACCGTTGGACCACTCCTTTCGATAACGAATGTGGACATACAAAAACACATCACGGCAATTTTAGGGCTGCCATATCCGTATCTCCTCTGGGGAGGAATGTCGCTTACCAATCACTCGATTCCGCCTTGCTATGGAGCATTTCAGCCAACCGCCTTCTCTCTGCCAATTGGACTTCTCTGTATCGAACAACAGTTCGACCTCCTTACAAAAGAGATTTTTGGACCGTTTCAAGTCATTGTTGAGTATAGTGATAATCAGGTGAATACCATGCTCGCAATACTTGAGCGTGTGAAGCGCCGTCTCACCGCTGCAGTCGTTTCAAACGACCACATGTTCCTTTCAAAAATTCTCGGGTGCACAACAAACGGTACCACCTACGCCGGCATTCGGGCACGAACAACCGGCGCTCCGCAAAACCATTGGTTCGGCCCCTGCGGCCCAACTGCTGCGGGTATCGGTACGCCCGAATCCATTATCTCAACATGGACATCACATCGCGAAGTGGTTTTTGATACCTTTGCTCCTCCGATAGACTGGGTTCTTCCCGATCCATCGTAAATGCCAATACACAGTCCTATTTTGCATCTGCAAAATAGGACTGTTTTCATTTTCAATCCGCTGCCATTGCAATTTATATAAAAGTGTGGTACAAGAGTCGCAGCGTTACAGTATTTGGATAATCCAAATACCCGGTTCTACACAACATCTACAAGATGTACAAGGAGTGACTGTTTATGGAACACTCTATGGGTGCTCTTCAGAGTTTTATCGCGTCGTATGGGTGGGTAATTGGTTTGATGCTTGTTCTCGTCTGCTACAAATTGGTACTGCGGTTTTTCGGTGTCCTCGTTGTTCCCGACAATCACATCGGGATCGTGAATAAGAAGTTTAAAATTTTCGGCACCAACCGAAATCTCCCCGAGGGGAAAATCATCTCTCTCAATGGAGAAGCTGGCTGGCAAGCTGACACCTTGGCTCCCGGGCTACAATATTTTAAGTGGCCCTGGCAATACCAGATAAAGTTTGAAGCGTTCAAGGTTGTTGACAAGGCATACATCGCCACCGTAGAGGCTACGGACGGCATATCGCTGACCAATAAGGAGTCAAACCCCACTGGCCGCGTCTTTGGCAAACATGTCGACTGCGACACATTCCAAAATGCACGCATGTTTCTCAGTAATGGCGGCGAGCGCGGTACGCAGATATCAATCGTTCCACCGGGAACCTACCGAATCAATACCGCAATGTTTAAGGTAGCCGATGCCAAGATCCAGGAAGTTCCGGATAACATGATTGGAATTGTAACCACCAAAGACGGAAGACCTCTCGCAACAGGGGACATTGCAGGTGTTGAAGTTCCTAACCACAATATGTATCAGAACGGTCAGGGATTTATCGACAGTGGTGGCTTTAAGGGGCCGCAAGTACAGGTGCTGATGTCAGGCAAATACCTCCTCAATCCGCTGTTTGCAACAGTAGAGTATGAGAAGCTTACGCCTGTACCTATTGCAGAGGCCGGTATTGTAATCAGTTACGTCGGCGAGGCAGGACAAGACGTAACAGGTGCAGAGTTCCAGCATGCCAATATGGTCGTAAAAGGCCACAAAGGTGTGTGGGTCGAGCCTTTCGACCCGGGAAACTATCCTATAAATCCCAGGACCCACAAACTTGAGCTTGTTTCCACAGCAAATATTGTCCTCAACTGGGCAACAGGCAAAACTGAAGCGCACTTGCTCGATGAACACCTCTCAACCATCAAATTGCGCTCAAGCGATGGGTTTCCATTTCCTTTGGATGTGAGTCAGATCATCCACATTCCAAGAAACTTTGCTCCCATGGTGATCGCGCAATTCGGAAGCGTGAGAGCACTCGTTACACAGGTCCTTGAACCGACGATCGGAAACTACTTCCGTAACGCAGCACAGTCTTCTACGGTAATCGACTTTGTGAACAACCGGCAGCAAATTCAACAAAATGCACGCCAGTGCATTACGGAAGCGCTCGCAAAATATAACGTGATCGCCGTTGACACGCTCATAGGCGATCTCATTCCTCCCGACGAGCTCATGAAGCCCCTCAAGGACCGCAAAGTTGCAGAGCAAGAAAAACTCACCTACCAGACACAAGAGCTCGCTGAACAAACACGCAAGCAGTATCAGGAAGCGCGTGCGCTTGCTGATACCCAGGCAAGCGTTGTTGCGGCACAGCGCCAGGTTGAAATCGCAAAGCACACGGCTGATGCAGCAGTAAACACTGCTCGTGGTCAAGCCGATGCAAAGACGCTTGTGTCCGTAGCAGATGCAGCAGTCATCGTCAACGTGGGAAATGCCGAAGCGGGCAGAACCCTCGCCATCGGTAAGGCTGAAGCTGCAGTTATCGAGCTCAAAGTTCATTCGATGAGTTCTGAAAACTTTGCACGCGTCGAGGTAGCTCGAGCCCTTTCGACCAGTGGCCAAAAGCTTGTCCCCGATATCATTGCCGGCGGTAGTGAAAGCAATGGCGGTACAATGGTTGAGGTCCTGCTTGCCAATATTGTGCAAAAGCAGCTCGATGCACACAAGAATGGCAACGCCACTTCTTAACCTTCCGCCAAACCTTGCTCGGGTATAAACCCAAGCAAATCCCGTACTCACGATTTTATGAGTACGGGATTTTCATATCTGAAATACATGTGATACCACACCTCTCCTCTACAGAGCAGGAGTTATTCTTTCTTTTCCAGTGCGGATGTTTTGGTAATACCAGAATTTTTAAGCACCGTAGCAATCCGCTCGGTAAATTCATTGAGATCGATACTCTTGTGAATCACGTCTTGCACATAGAGTTCCTCAACCCATTTTTTTGCTTCAATCGAAAAATCTTCATTTGACAGAAATACGATGGGAATACTTTTAGTTTCTTTCTCTTGCCGCATCGCTCGCGCTATTTTAAAACCATCATCCCCCGGCATACGCACATCAAGAAGTATCAAATCGGGCTTATAATTGCGCGCCATTTCCCTCCCACTTTCCGCATTTGTCGCATAGAGCACCTCATAGTCATGCTGCGCAAGCTTCGTACCGAAAAGACGGCGGAAGTCCTCATCGTCATCAATAATTAAAATATGTATTTTTCTCTCTTTCGCCATAGGACAAAATATATCATGTGTGGACAGGTAAAGAGAAGCTGAATGTGGAGCCTTTTCCTTCCTCGGAAACAAACCATATCTTTCCTCCCATCTTTTCGACGAGCTGTTTCACAATAAAGAGTCCGAGTCCTGTGCCGGTAACATCTTCGGTTCCTTTTGCTCTGACGCGGTAAAATTTTTCAAACAACTTCTTCTGTGCTACCTTGGAAATGCCAATACCACTATCGCGCACATGTGTCACAAACATATCTTTGACCATCTCTTGCGAAATAACGATTGTTCCCGACCCAAGGGTGTATTTGATTGCATTGCTTATCAGATTCGTCATGATCTCTTTGAGTTTGCCTTCGTCCGCAAGTACATAGCTCGTCACCGGACGATATTCAATCGTTATCTCTTTCTTTTTTGCAAGTACAATAAGCGTTTTCACTACTTCATCTGTCGCGACCGAAATATCCACCGGATGCACGGAGATTTCAATCTTTCCTGCGTCAGAACGCGCCACCTCGAGCAAATCATTCACTAAATGAACCAAACCCTCGTTTGCACGGTCAATCCGGTCAAGGTACTCCACAGCTTCAAGCGTAATACCATTTTTCGCCCTGTCCTCAAGGAGTAAGGAAATAAAGCCCTTGATCGCTGTCACGGGCGCACGCAGCTCATGTGCGGCAATATAGACAAATTCTCCTTTCAATTCTTCCAGTCGCTTAAGGCCTTTCGACATTCTGTTGAATGCATGACCCAGTTCTTCCAGTTCATCGTTCGTTGTCACAACAACTTCTTTTTCAAAATGACCCTGTTCAATCTCTTCTGCCCTCTTTTTAAGCATATTAATCGGCCGTGTCAGTTTCGACGCAATGACCGGCGCAAGAAGAAGAACTGCAATGATGCTCGCGAGTGTCGTCACGAGCACCTGGTTTCGTATAGTATTCATCACCGCGTCAGCATCCGAGAGCGGCCATTCCACAACAAACGCCCATCCTGTACTTTCCATACGCTTTCCCGCTGCAACAACCGGTTCTTTATAAAAAATGCTCTGATACCGATCCTCCGGCTGCAGCGCATCTACAGATTTCCCCGTAAGAGCGCGTCGGATAGATACAACATCGTCCACACGTACCCCTTCTGCAATGCCCGATTCACGCTCTGCGATCAGACGCCCGTTATTATCCGCGAGAATAATTCCTCCCCGTTCTCCGATAACGCCGCTTTTGATAAACTCTTGCACTTCACGAAGCGACACTTCCGCAGTAAGCACATCTACGACAACACCGTTTCTGTTCACAACCGGAGCGGACATCGTTACAGAGGGTCCCTCGATGGTGTAATACACTTCGCCGACATATCTCCTGCCTTCTTTTGTTTCAGTAAATTTTGGCAACAATGAAACATTGAATAATTCGGGGACATCCGGCAGCCTATTCTTTTTTGCTGTTTCCACACCATACGTTGAAGTTGCCGAAAGCACAGAGATAAAACTCACCTCTTCAAACGCAGCATTTTGCGCAAGCAGGTTTTCCAGGAAAAAATTTTGCTGGGTAATATCAATCTCCGATTTTTGATCATAGCCGACCACCAGTTCAAGAAGTCCAAGCGTACGTTCAAAAAACTTTTCGGTTTCTTCAATTTTTTGGCCGATCAGTTGCAATTCAAGCGCAGACACATCACGACGATGTGATGTGTCTATCAGAAACAATGACGCTGCACCAAGGATAAGTACAGGCACCGTTGTCAACACAATAAAATATAAAAGAAAACGCGTGCGCAAAGGCGAACCATGTATTTTTTGTAAAAATTTTTCCATGAAACTTATAAGCCAAGCTCCTGAAGCATTTTTTGAGATATGAAGGTCTGCCCGATCGGACGATACCTGCCAAGTCCCATGATGTCCGCAGACGTGGCGATACCTTCGGGTATCGTATATGCATCAGGAAGACCAAGCGTGTGGTAAAACTCGTGTGCAAGGAGGCTTTCGCTTACCGCAGCATATTCAATGTCCGAAAGAAATATACGCGAAATAAGGGCAACGTTGTCGCCACCCGTCGAGCCAACCCCTTCATACATAATCACCAAAACATGGTATGCATCCGGGGGAACATGGTCGAAATCGGCACGATACAGATCCCCATCTTTTGCAAGAACGCGCGATTCTATCTCGGGAACAATACGCCGAAGCGCTGCCGGGTTCCCGTGCTGTGTTATAGACGTATCATAGGCAAGATTGTCCAAATTGCCGATGATCGGTTCCGGATATATTTCATACAAAATAGAAGATGCTCCCTGAAGCTGTACTGTGTGGAAACGAACAAGCGCATCAAGCTTTTTGTGCAATAGTTTCTGCCATTCGTTATGGATATTTTCCTCTTTGTTTTTTGGAATAAAATAAAATGCGCTGATATATATACGAGAGAGCGGCTGTTCCAAATTTCCCATCCGATGTACAGAACGCACGGTCACATTTTTTTCTGAATATAAAACGGGAACGCCAACTGAAAAATACATCCAGATAACGGCACCAAATACCAAAACAAGAACAGCGACAAGATACTTGAACATACACAGTACAGTATACCTGTAAATGCAAAAAAAACGCGGAGTATTCATGCTCCAAACGAGAAAGCCCCAGTCAATGTTACTTGACTGGGGCCAAAGGGATCGGCATTCATGGAAAGCCGGACACCAAATGCGTACCCAATAGGGGTAAGTCGCCTTGTGCCGGGCCAGCTAACGAGCCGCGCACAAATACCGATCCATTGTTATAACCGTGTAAACACGTTTTTTTATGCGGTGGCTGTTTCCGCGACGTGTTTACACCTCGAAACAACAGCCATATAAGATAAAGAGTGAGCGTGCCTTTTGCACCACACAAGGCTGCAGTCCCTATGTAAAGACCCACTCAACTGCAGAGGAGTATAGCATACTTGTATATAATGTCAAGTTTTTCGAAAATAACGCTTCTCTTGAGCCGTTATTTTTCTTATCGTTGCCTTATGCGAGAACAAGCGTGCTATAGGGCAAAAAGACTATTCATTTTAGTCCGAGTTTTTACACCGACAACACCTGTCCCCCTCACAAGACCTGCGGGAGTAAGAACCTCCGACATGTATTTTTCCTGGAATCGTATAACCGCTGCTTTTGTAAAGGCTCCAAAGTATCCGGTAATCTTACCTTCAGGATATACATTCTCCTGCACAAGCAACTTTTGAAGTGCTGTAACATCAGGACCACGTGCACCCATTTTAAGCGTTCTTGAGAGCTTACCTGTCACTTTCCCTTCTGTTGGTGCGGTATTTTGCGATACTGCTACGGTTGTAGAGATTTTCGGAGTTGAGGAAAGAGAAACACTATTGCCGATCGCAACAGCACTTACTTGAGTCATATTGTTCGATTCATTACCTGCAGGATCAACGGCGCGCACCGTGTAGTGATACGCAAGTCCGCTTGAAAGTCCCGTACTGTCTGTGTATTCTGTCGCTCGCAATTCAGGAACAATGATCGCACCGAGTATTCCTTTCTTATCCGAACGGTATATTTTTGTGTGATCAAAATCTTTTACGGGATTGCTCCATAAAATTTTAATTTTACCCGTTCCCAGCGCAAGCGCCGCCGATACAATAGGTGCTTGCGGCGGAGTAATATCAGCAGGAGCAAGAACTGCATAACGAGTAAAATGATTGACAGATGCTGTAACCGTATTTTGCGCGGCGTTAACAATCGAATTTTCAACATTCTTCCATGCACTGACTCCTTCGTCCCAGAAACTCAACACAAGAGTATTCTCATTAACACCCAGCGCAGTAATGTCGGCATCAGCATAGGGAATCGTAATAACAACTTCATGTGTAAACTTTGTAATATTCTCTCCTGAATCATTCGATGCGGTGAAATCATATGCCGTACCAACAACTTTTGTCTGTCCTTGAGAAGGAGCACGGGTATCAGGCACAACAGCAATCGCCACGGTTCCTGCGTCCGAAAAAGCCCCTGCCGGAGCAACGACCCTCGGTCCATCACCCGCGACAGTAACAACAGAAGGTAATGTGGCATCAGTCTTTACAATTGCTGCCTTTGGCAAAACTTTCGCTCTATGAAGTTCGACGTCATGCGTTACAAGTGTCGTCGCAACATCAACCACTACTTCGTCAGCACGATATTCCGTGCCGAGAACATGTGCAGCCGCAACAACCACCCAGGAAGTATTGGGGGGTACACGCAATGAATATGCGCCGCTCTCATTGGAAAAAGTCTCCTGATATCCACCTGCCTTTGACCATGCCCAAACGAAAGCATTCGATACGGGAGCACCATTGCTATACACCAGTCCCGATATTGCGAGTTCAGGTCTCTGCAGTTCGAAATTGACCGTTACATGCGAACCCGTGGCATCAATGCGCCGTTCTTTCGCATTGATATAGCCACGATCCGCCCGCACAAATGTTTTAATATAATACGTACCGGGAGCAACCGTTGTCGAAAAATACCCTTTGGCATCAGTTGTTATTTTTCGCACAATCTCAAGACTGTTCGTACTCATTGCATCTGGAGAATACTGCCCCTTGCCGATCGCAATGTACACATCGCTCACACCGACATCATTTTCGTCCAAAACAGATCCATCTAAGACAACCACAGCTCGTTCAAGCGAGAAATTTCTTTCGACTTTTAGATTAGCTGCAGAAATATCAACACTGAACTGTCGGCTACCGGAGTAGACAAAACCGCTCCCCGCCGGTACTTCAATACCTATAAGCCATGTTCCCGGTGCAACATGCATAGTGTATGAACCATCTGCCAAAATAGGGGTCTCCTGCCACGCACCTTCTTTGTTTGATCCAATAATCCGTCCCTTCACGTCGTTTGCCTGGATCACGCCTTCAAAGACCTGACCGGTGATCGTTATTGTGTTTGCAGTTGCAATAAATTTTACCGCTTTCGTGTCAGTGATTGTAATCTGTTGCGGGAGAGAAACCGTATATCCGCTTCCCGGAGAAAGAAACATGCGTACATAGTAGGTGCCTGGGAGTACCTGTACTGAAAATGTTCCGTTTGAAAACGATACTCCGGCTGCTCGTCCCAGTTTTGTATCACTATAAAAAACTTCAGCAAAGCCAGCGAGCGCAAGCGGAGCTCCTTGTACATCCACCAGTGTACCTGTTATCGTCGCACTTCCCTGCGGCTGCTCGTTGATCAGCAATTTCTGTTCTTCTACGCTTTGAGCTTGTATCACAACAGGTGGCGGCGCTGTCATAGAAGAAAGGCTGGTATTTTGTTCTGTGTTTGAAGTTTGAAGAGTCGTATTTGTTTCTGTGGCTGTAGGGGATGTCGTCATTACAGTACCAGAGACAACTTCAACGCCGATTGCGTTCGACTCTGGTGAACAGCCGGCATTGTTGCAAGCACGAATGCGAAAATAATTTTTTCCCGGCTCTACGGTCAATGTTGCCGTCATTTGATTTGCAGGAACGGAAAGAATTTCTTTATTCGGCACAAGAGATGTCTGTACATATATCTTGAATTGATCTTCGGTCGAAGAATTGTCCATCCATGAAAAAACAACTTCGGGACCATTTTGATGTGTCAGTACAAATTTCGTTGGTACCTCAGGAACATTTATGAGCGGCGTCTCGGTCACGCTTGAAGATGTCGTGGTACTTGTTGTGCCTATTGTTCCCATAAACCCAAGACACGCATCAGCATCGGTCACAATTCTTTCGGTAGACATGCAGTATGTCCTGCACTCCTCAAACGACGCACAGATCCTGCCCGAGGGGAGAGTATATGGAAAAGTTGTTACCGACTGTGCAAAAACCGTGCCGATAACAAAAGAGCTGAATGCGACAAACAGACCTCCAAAGACAATAAATATTTTTTTCATAAATCAAGCGAGAGGCCGTATTAGCCAGGCCTATGTTTTAAGCCTAGCAGAATTTACGATACTCTGCAGAACACTATCCACAACTCGTGCTACTTTTGATCTTGCTTTTCAAAATATTTTTGATGGTAGTCCTCTGCTTCGTAGAATGTTTCAGCCGGGATGATTTGTGTCACAATTGGATGTTTGTACTTTTTTGAATCTTCCAATTCATTTTTCATATGCAGAGCAGCTTCTTTTTGCGCCCCTCCATGATAAAAAACAACAGAACGATATTGCTCTCCAATATCCGGCCCCTGCTCATTCATCGTCGTCGGATCATGATTTTCCCAGAAAAGTCGCAGGAGCGTTTCGTAAGAAATTTGCT
>JAHFLU010000037.1 GCA_023264615.1 bacterium
AAGAATTTGATTAAGAATCTGTTTATGATTATTTATATCAGGATCTGCTTGCCACAAACCCAAGGTAATATAAAAATTGTCCTGACATTCCGAAGCTTCTAAAATATCTGGCTTCGATTCAGCAACAAAACCGGTAAAATCGTCATTCCTTGGATTGTGGCAAACACTCAAGCTGATATCAACCCACATATTACTTACCGCAGGCAAATCTATTCCATGCGAATTATGTATAGGGTCTGCGCTCTGCAATCTCCATGGACCATCGGTCAATTCTGAAATAAACCATCCGGTTGGATATTTAATTTCAAAATTATATTTATCATTTTTGTATATTTTCCAATCGGCAAATTGGTCAGTGGTTGCGATGGTGTTTACAGAATTCACATTTTGATTCTGTGATTTTGTTGTTAGCTTTTGATAGATCAAATAACCACCGACAATGATTAAAACTCCAACAAAAACTGAAACAACTAACCACAATGGTTGCTCTGGTTTTTGAGGTTCTTTCTGAAGTATTGGAGGAATAGCGTTAGGAATTTGTTCATCCATAATCTAAATAACTCTTACTCAACTTGGAGAGCGTGTCTCCTATGAGTTTGACAGCGCAGGGTCATACGGGTTAAACACCTTTCTCTGCTCGAGAAAGTTCAAGTGCAAGCGATTCGCGTAGTTGCGTGAATGCTTTGTCTTTCTCTAAATCTTTTTGTGGGATTTCGCCGCTTCTTTCTATTTTTTCATTAAGCGCCTCCGTAATTTTTGCATGCATCGCGTCAAGCCCCTTTGCAAGATCGACACGCCCCGTTTTACGTGCGTATTTTGCAAATGCATCAAGTTGCATTTCCACTTCAACAAGCGTCTGATAGTGCAGATAGTGATCTGCGTAGTCCCTCCCTGTCTTCTCCCCATCGAGAAGATCGCTGCCTGCGCCGTATATCGTATCAACATCTGCTGCGATGATCACGCGGGGAATGTTGCCCAGTTTGAGTTTTTTATCACTTTCATTCGAGTGGAAATACTTTACATCCGCAAGTTCGCCCCGCGCTATACCCTCAAATATATCGGCGAATTTTCTTGAAACATCCCCGCCGCTTGCAACCTCGACGCCGAGATACGACGAAGCATCTTCACCTTCTGGATATTCTGCGACAAGATCAACATGATTCTTGCTTTTATCATAATTCGCCGTGTTGCGCACAAAGGCATCGCCTAAAGAGAGGTTGAGTTCAGCGGTCGAGGCAAGCATCTCGTGAAGTGCTTTTCTCTTGCTATTTTCGGCACCCGGAAATGCAACGTCAACATCTCTCGGATTAAAATCTGTACGGTATATCTCTGCAAAATCGCGCGGATTGACGGGCATATTGCCACTTTTTTCAAGATCAATCTCTGCGTACCGTGCAATCTTTTCCATTGCCTGCTCCTTTTCCGATATACCACCCTCGTATTGTTCCCTTTTCATAGGTAAAAATTCTCTATATCTTTATAAACTAACACACAAAGTATAACAGAAAATAGAAATTTGACCCCTCCTTCATTCTCTGTTACTCTCCCATGAGAAATTCTTCCCGCTCTGTAACGGTCATACAGGAGTATTGTCCTTATGCAACCAGCATTCGTACCGGGTAAAAAAATAGCGCTCCGTGCGTACAACGAACGCACCGACTTCCACAAATATTACGAATGGATCAATGATAAATCGGTGACCGAGTACATGGATGATATGTACCCTGTCACCTACGAATATGCCAAGAAGTATATGCGCTCACTTGCCTCTCCCGATCTTGACAACGTTGTCTTCATCATCGAGGCGAATAAAGAAGCGGTCGGCATCACCGGACTCTATGATATCAATGACGTCCACCGGCGTGCGCGCACCCGCACCATGATTGGTGAAAAAGAGAAGTTCAGTCGGGGCTACGGCACCGAGTCAAAAATACTGCTGCTTTCCTACGCTTTCTACATGATCAACCTCCACCACATCACATCCATCGTACAGGAACAAAACATTGCGAGTATCAAATCTCTTGAAAAAGTAGGGTACGTGCGCGAAGGACTTCTCCGCGAAAATTCTTTTTATAAAGGACACTGGGTCAACGATATTGTTTTCGGCATTACTGAACCCGACTTTCATCCCGTATGGGAGAAATATAACGAATCCTTGAAAAAATGACCAGTAAAATCGTACTGAACGCAAAACGCCCGTGACAACTGTCGCGGGCGTTGCTATATGAAATCAAATTTTTCGAGATGGATAAGCGCCATACGAACAGCTTGTTTTGTGTATTCTTTTCTGTCTATTCTTCCTTTTGTCAGAATACCAATTGCACCTTCGTCGGAACCGATGTTGGGATTTTTTGTATACCCCGCTTTCGTAATTGCTTCGCTCATATCGAGACCATCTTTGACCATAAGATTCGTGACGGATCTGTCGGGAAACTCCCATGCTGAAGAGAGGCCGATGTGGTACTCGTTGCCGTCATAAATTGCGCACACACAGACGTCCATGTACCCACTCTTACTCTGTGGTACGTGCATCAGACCGGACTCAATACCGACCGCATACGCGCAATTTTGATACGCGTCTCGCGCGCGATTTTTCGCCCCCGTGATAGTTTCATCAAGAGATTTTGGCTGCGCCGAAACGCCTGAACCAACCGCAATCCCGTCGACCTGTGCATCCTTCAGCTGTTCATATTCCTCGAGAATCTCCGCAACGGCCCACACCTTTGCTTTATTCTGCGATCCAACGTTTACTTTCATATATTTTTAACCGAACCCTCCAATTTAGTAATTCTTCAATCTGTCCACCTTCTGGTGCTGCCGTATACGCTCATGCGCTTTTGCCTCAATTTGGCGGATACGTTCCCGCGTAACGCCAAATTCTTTTCCTACTTCTTCCAGTGTGTGAGTAATACCGTCAGTAAGACCGTTGCGCATTTCCAAAATTTTCCGTTCCTTTGGAGAAAGCGTTTCCAAAATATCGCGAACATGGTCCGCAAGGATACGCCGCGAAGATTCCTGTTCAGGAGAGAGAATTTTATCGTCCGGTATAAAGTCACCAAGCGTTGACTTGTCGTCACCATCATCACCAACAGGATTTTCCAGAGATACCGTTCCCTGGTCAATCTGCTCGATATTACGCACTTTTTCAATTTCAAGCCCCATTTCAACAGCCACTTCTTCGGTCAGCGGATCACGTCCTAAATCCTGCGCAAGCCGGCGAACCACCTGTTTGTATTTTGCGATTGTTTCCACCATGTGTACGGGAATACGAATTGTGCGCGACTGGTCCGCGAGAGCGCGTGTAATCGCCTGGCGAATCCACCATGTCGCGTATGTTGAAAACTTATATCCCTTCGTCCAGTCAAACTTATCAACTGCTTTAAAAAGGCCCAAATTCCCTTCCTGAATAAGGTCAAGGAGTGTGAGGTCCGGGGAGCGTCCCACGTACTTTTTCGCAATAGAAACAACGAGACGCAGGTTCGCGCGCGCAAGAAGATTGCGTGCCTCGTCCTCCCCCGCAATGATACGTCTTGCCAGATCCTTTTCTTCGTTTCCCGTAAGAAGAGCATATTGACCAATCTCGCGCAGATACATCTGAATGGAATCATACGAAGAATCTCCTACCCCATAAATGCCACCCTTACGACTCGATAGTTCTTCCGGCAAGTCGACATCGAGAATACTGCCTCCTTCAAGAACATCCACGCCTGCCGTACTCAAACGCTCATAGAGATCTTCAAGAAACAGAATATCGTCCTCAATCGTCGGAAACTCCTTGAGAATTTCTTCGTAAATAATAAACCCGCGCTGGCGTCCTTTTGCAATCAGTTTTTCCGCTTTCTTGTCATTTTCCAAACCTTTTTTCTTGCTATCCCCAACGGGCATACTCCGCTTCGGTTCTTTCTTTACTTTTTCTTTCCGTGCACCCAAAATAGCGCGGTTATTTTTCTTCTTGCTTTTTGCTCCCATAGATTTTACCGGTTTCTTTTTAGACACTTTCACGGCCACCTTCTTTATTTTCTTCTTCGACACAGAAGACACCCGAATCTTCGAGCTTCCGGATTTCTTTGCCTTTTTCACTACTTTAGCCATACGCTGCTATAAAAAATGAATAATTTATTTATGTAAAAGTTGTTTCGAGATTTCATTACAGAGGGCAAGGGCTTTTTCGATCTCTTCCGTGTTCCCCTTTTCTTCCGCTGCCTGAAGATCGCTTTTCGCGGCAGCATACCGTTCTACGAGAACTCCGTACGTCAGCCGGTGGAACATCTCTTCAAGGGCCCCTTCAAGGTTCTTGCCATCCCCCCACTCCTCCTCCGCTTCAAATATCCGGTTGTCGAGATCGATAGAAGCGAGAGCAAGCGCACGTTCCATCTCCTCTCTACCATATATCCCCTGGAGTTTCTTTTCAACCGAAACAAGGTCTATCGCCCGTTTTTTCTCTTCCCGTTGCCACAATATGACATTCCATATCATCCGGTCAATCGGCACCTTTGGAGAAGCTTTTTTTTCGCCCGACCCTTTCCCTGCCGATACAGACACACGAGCGCCAAGGCCCAGTCGCTTAACCTCCTCCCGCACCGCTTCGACCTCGAGACCAAGCCTTCCTGCTATGCGCGAAACAAAATGGGACTGATCAATTTTATTCGGAATCCGCTTCACAAAGGGCAGTACGACATTTCCAACATCGCGCCGGAACGTTCGTATATCTTGTCCTTGTGCGCCAAGCGCGTCAAGATAAAACTCGATCACGTGTTTCGCATTCTTGATCGCTGCTTTCCACTGCATCGGATCAGCCGCAATCAGATCCGCGGGATCGCCTCCTCTCGGAAGCGCGACCACTTTTACGTCCATCCCGAGAGCCAGTGCAAGATGTGCACTCCGCTCCGTCGCCTTGAGACCCGCAGCGTCGCCATCAAAAGCAAGCACCACATTCGGAGAGAGCCGCAGAAGAAGAGAGAGTTGTTCACCCGTAAGCGCTGTTCCCGAGGGGGCAACGGTATTCGCGTATCCTGCCTGATGGCTCATCAGAAGATCCATTTGTCCCTCTACAATAATCGAAAAATTCCACTTGCGAATGGCGAGTTTTGCCTTATCGTACCCGTAGAGGACATGGGATTTTGAAAAGAGCAGTGTTTCGGGACTATTGATATATTTCGCAACCGCTTCCCCTTCAACTATTTTTAGAGACTTGCTTTGGGATTCAAAGATCCTGCCAGAAAACGCAATGATCCTCCCAGAGCTATCAGAGAGCGGGAACATAATACGGCTGCGGAAACGGTCATAGAGACCTTTCGGACCTTGTATGACAAGACCGCTTTCCACCATCTCCTTTTCTTTGTATCCTTTTTTCTGCAAGTAGGCCGTCACACCATGCCAGTCGTCAGGAGCAAAACCGACTCTAAATTTTTTGAGCGTCGGATCTTTCGCTCCACGCTTTTCAAGGTATGCAAGCACTTCCGGCATCCGGTCAAATACATCTTCAAAAAACTGCGTTGCTCCCTCAAGTATAAGGAGTGACTGTTCTCGCTCATCCCGAACGTCTCTGCTTTCTTGTATGATTTCTACTCCCGCACGATCGGCCAAGACTTTGAGCGCCCCTTTAAAATCAAGCCCCTCGAATGTTTCCACAAAACTGAATATATCCCCCTTCGCGCCACATCCGAAGCAGTAGTACGTATTACGCGACGGTGACACGACAAATGATGGTGTCTTTTCATTGTGGAAAGGACAGCGCGCTTTCAGATTAACACCAGCTTTATCAAGTTTGATATAGCTTCCGAGCACTTCCACGATCGAAAGACGCTCTTTAATCATGTCCACAGTAGACGACATTGTTGACGAAGTTTATTATATTTCAAGCCAACTTTCCCCGCAGAAGAACGGGACGATTTCTTCTTTTTTTTTGAGATTCTTTATGAACAACTATGCTTCATGCACCCCCGAAGGAACAGACATTTCTGCAATCATTGCCTGTTTATTGCTGCCCTCAAAACCAGTCCCTGCCGGAATGAGACGCCCGATGATCACATTTTCTTTCAGACCACGAAGTACATCAACACTTCCACGCACTGCCGCCTTGATCAAAACTTTCGTCGTATGCTGGAATGATGCTGATGAGAGAAAGCTCTGACGAGAGAGTGAAACATCCGAAATACCCATAACAAGCGCGTCACCTTTCATGAGATTTTGATCACCCTCCTTGAGACGATCATTCTCCCGCGCAAACTGTGCCGCTTCGATCACATCGCCTTTCACGAAATGTGTATCGCCAGGATTGCTAATTTTTACACGAGCAAACATCTGACGGACAATCACCTCAATATGTTTTCGAGCAATCGAGGCACCTTGCATTTCATAGATGCGGCTTGTTTCGGAAATGATGTACTGCTCTGCAAGCTCTTTACCCCCATATTTATAGAGCTCGGCAATGTCGGCAGAGCCATCCGTCATGAGATCGCCTTTCTTTACTTTGTCTCCCGCTTTCACGAGAATCGTACGGCGGTAGTTAATCGAATACTCAAGTTTTATTTTCTTTTCAGATTTACCGTCAGGAAGAATGACAATCTCCTTGTCCTTGCCTGTTTCTTTTATCTCGGAGACAACACCGTCTACCTGACAGACGACCGCCGGGTTGCGAGGAAGACGCCGCTCAAACACTTCTTCCACGCGAGGAAGACCAAGAGTAATATCCCCGCCGACAGACGCGGTACCACCGCTGTGAAATGTACGCATCGTAAGCTGCGTTGCCGGCTCACCGATTGCCTGCGCAGCAACCGTTCCAACCGCTTCGCCAAGTTCCACGATCTTGTTCCGGCCGAGATCAACACCATAGCACTTCTGGCAGACGCCATAGAGAGTCTTGCACGTCAGTGGCGAATAGACCTTAATCGCAGGAATTTCAAGTTCTTCGATATTTTCAGCATCGTCTTTGGAGAGCAGGTGCATTTTTGGATAAAGCACTTCTCCGGTCACAGGATGTATAAGATCTTCACACAGATACCGTCCGCGAACATGCTTGGCCATCGCAACATCCATGCCGCTCGCATCCTTTCGAAAGATCGAGAAGCCCTCTTTTGTTCCGCAGTCCTCCTCCATAACGATTGCATCCTGCGCAACATCAAAGAGACGCCGCGTCAGGTATCCTGCCTTTGCGGTGTTAAGCGCCGTGTCCGTGAGACCCTTGCGCGAACCGTGCGTACTGATGAAGTATTCAACAGGTGTAAGTCCTTCTTTCATTGACGAGATGATTGGAAATGCAATGGTCTCCCCTGATGTAGAGGCGATCAGACCTTTCATACCGGCCATCTGCACAATCTGGTTAAGAGAACCACGAGCGCCAGACTGCCACATGTCATAAACGCTCCCTGTCGGATCGAGCGAATCTGGAATTAATTTTTCAATATCATTTTTAGCGGCATGCCAAATCTCGATGTTTTTTCGCTTCATTTCTTCCATCGAAAGAAGACCTTCGTTATACTGTTCAAGAAGTTCGTCTGCAGCTTTTTGGGCTTCCGCAACAACGATCGCCTTCCCTTCAGGAATCACTACTTCGTCAATTCCCCAGGTAATACCCGAGAATGTCGAATACGTAAAACCAAAGTGTTTGATCTTATCAAGAATGGGTGGCATGTTCTCGATGCCATAACGCTCGATCATGTCATTCACAATTCCGCCCATTTCTTTACGTGTAATATTTTTGTTCACATACGGATAATCTGACGGTAGTATGCTATTGAAGAGAAGCCGTCCAACAGACGTTTCAAATACTTTCCCCCCGAATTCACGGTACTTGGTGCTTTCCGTTGAAAGCACTTTGATCTTTGCACGGAATGTCACCTCGCCAAAATCACGCGCCGTAATTGCCGCGTTCGGATCAGCGAAGATCTTTCCTTCACCGCGATCTCCCAGCATAATTTTTGTCATCCAATACGAACCGAGCACCATGTCGAGTTTGTCAATTGAGATGATCGGCTCCCCTGTCGCAGGCTTAAGCAGGTTTTTATCGGAAGCCATTATTTCGCGCGCCTCCATTTGCGCTTCTGCGGAAAGCGGTACATGTACGGCCATCTGATCGCCATCGAAGTCCGCATTAAACGCCGAACAAACAAGCGGATGAATTTGAATCGCATTGCCTTCAACAAGAATCGGCTGGAATGCCTGGATACCCAGACGGTGGAGTGTCGGTGCACGATTAAGAAGCACATATTTGTCTTTAATAACTTCTTCAAGCATTGCCCATACTTCAGGGATACCTTCGTCGATGAGTCGCCCCGCACCGCGAATATTGTATGCAAGCTCGTTTTCAAGAAGTTTTGCGATGACAAAGGGCCTGAACAGCTCAAGCGCCATATGCTTCGGCAGACCACACTGGTTGAGTCGGAGATTTGGGCCAACCACAATCACAGAGCGGCCCGAATAGTCCACGCGCTTACCGAGAAGATTCTGGCGAAAAAGACCCTGCTTACCTTTTAGGCTGTCAGAAAGAGACTTGAGCGGACGGCGCTGCGCCTGACTCATCGCGGAGATTGGCCCTGCACCATGACGTATCGAGTTATCAATAAGGGCATCAACCGCTTCCTGCAAAATTCTTTTTTCATTACGTAAAATAACATCAGGCGCATTGATCTCTTTGAGTTTCTTCAGACGGTTGTTGCGGTTAATAACACGGCGGTACAAATCATTAAGGTCAGACGTTGCATGACGACCGCCGTCAAGAGCCACCATCGGGCGAAGTGCTGGCGGTGTCACCGGAATCCGTATAAGAAACATCCACTCTGGACGAATCTTGCCGTGAATCATGGAGCGCACAAGCGAGAGTCGCTTGCTCACTTTTGGACGCTCGACAGCACCAGCCTTTTCGTACTGCCCTTCAAGTGACGTCGCGAGCGCCTGCATATCCACTTTCTTGAACAATTCATAAATCGCCTCCGCACCGATGCCCGCTTCAAACATCTGGCCATAACGCATCGAGTAACGATGATACGTCACCTCGTCAAGAACAATACCTTCAACAATACTTTCGATCTCGTGCTTCGCCTTGACGAGAAGTTCTTTCACCGCATCTTTCGTTTTTTCATCCTGCAATGTCTTCACTTTCGAACGATACTCTGCATCAAGATCTTTCAGAAGCTTTCCTTTTCCCTCCTCATGCACTTTCGTCACAATATATCCGGCAAAATAGATAACACGTTCAAGATCCGAAACAGTAAGACCAAGAACGAGACCGATACGGGAAGGAACACCCTTAAGAAACCATACGTGGGAAACGGGCGCGGCGAGTTCAATATGCGCCATGCGTTCGCGGCGAACGATCGAACGAGTCAGTTCCACTCCGCACTTTTCGCAAATAATACCCTTGTACCGAATACCCCGATATTTTCCACAGTAACATTCGTAGTCCTTTTCCGGTCCAAAAATTTTCTCGTCGAAGAGGCCACCGCGTTCGCTGCGCTGTGTTCGGTAGTTGATTGTTTCAGGTTTCGTTACCTCACCGAAAGACCACTCTTTGATCTTCTCTGGGGACGCAAGAGAAAGAATGACTGCACTGAAATCCGTAGGATAGGTTGATGCTTGCTGCTGCTGTTGTTTCATAGTAGTTATTTTTGGATAATTACAGATCCTCCTCCTTCGGGATTTCTTTTGATAAATCGACGTCAAGCGCAAGACCGCGCAGATTATTGAGCAACACATTAAATGATGCGGGAATATTTGGCTCTCCCAGAGGCTCTCCCTTCACAATTGCATCAAATGTCGCGGAACGCCCAAGGATATCATCCGATTTGACGGTCAGCATTTCGCGCAGCGTATACGCTGCGCCATAACCAAGAAGCGCCCATACTTCCATTTCTCCAAAACGCTGACCGCCACCTTGAGCCTTACCACCAAGAGGCTGCTGCGTAATTAATGAATACGGACCAATCGAACGCATGTGGATCTTGTCTTCCACCATGTGGTGAAGCTTCATGATGTACATGTACCCAACAGAAATGTTCTGGTCGAACGCTTCTCCTGTGCGGCCATCATAGAGTTTCATTTTACCATCGCGACTAAAGCCTGCGCGTAGAAGCTCGTCTTTAATTTCGTATTCAGTCGCCCCTGCAAACGGCGGCACGATCGCCTGATAGCCAAGAAACTGCGCTGCAAGACCAAGGTGCAGTTCGAGGATCTGTCCTAAGTTCATACGTGACGGCACACCAAGCGGCGTCAGAATAATATCTACAGGCGTTCCATCCTCCATGTACGGCATATCCTCTTCCGGCAAAACTTTCGAAATAACACCTTTATTCCCGTGGCGGCCAGCAAGCTTGTCGCCCACCGAGGCAGGACGAAGCTGTGCCACTTCGATGTGTACACGCTTGATAATCCCCGATTCCAGATTGTCCCCACGCTCGCGTGAAAATACTTTCACGCTTACGATGCGGCCGCGCTTACCATTTTCCATACGCAACGACGTATCTTTCACATCGCGCGCCTTTTCGCCGAAAATAGAGCGCAAGAGGCGCTCTTCAGGAGTCAGCTGTGTTTCCCCTTTCGGTGTAATTTTTCCTACTAAAATATCGCCCGGACGAACTTCTGCGCCGATACGCACAATACCTTCTTCGTCGAGATTCTTGAGCTTTGCCTCGCCAACATTCGGAATGTCGTGTGTCGTCACTTCAGGTCCGAGTTTCGTATCCCGCACATTCACGGTAAACTCTTCAATATGAACGCTCGTAAACGCGCTGTTCTTTACAAGACGCTCCGAAAGAATGATAGCGTCTTCGTAATTCGATCCTGACCATGACATAAACGCGACGAGAATATTTTGCCCAAGAGCAACTTGCCCATTCGCAGTCGTTGACATATCTGCAAGAATGTCCCCTTTGTGTACTTTCTGCCCCATGCTAACCGACGGACGCTGATGAAATGCCGTGAAACCATTTGTCCGAGAAAATGAGACAAGTTTGTATTCTGTTTCCTTCTTTCCTTTGACAACAACGCGCGATGCATCGACAAACGTAACCGTACCTTCCTCTGCTGCTATCACCACGCGACCAGTGTCTTTCACGACCTGCTCCTCAATTCCTGTTGCCACCAGAGGTGCCTCGGGAATAATGCACGGCGTCGCCTGCTTCTGCATATTTGAACCCATCAGCGCACGATTCGCGTCATCATGGTTCAAAAACGGAATCATCGATGTTGCAATCGAGTATGCCTGGTTCGTCGCAATATCTATGAAATGGACGTCATTGCGCGGCACAATCCCGAGCGAACCGCCTACGCGGACTTCACAGCGATCGTGGACAAGCTTACCATCTTTATATGGCTCACCGGCATGCGCGATATTGTATTGCTCCTCTTCGAGAGCATTCAAATATTTGATTTCATTCGTCACTTTTCCCTT
>JAHFLU010000038.1 GCA_023264615.1 bacterium
AGAAAAACTTGCAGAATTTTATTTTTATGGTATGGTTTTATTAGACTAGGACGTACGCACTTGGATGCAGTTCGAGGAAAAACGAGAAGCGGAGCAAGCCGTATTCCTTATACGGCGACGCGAGCATCGCAAGTTTTGACAAAGAAATGCGCCAAGTGCATAGGTCCTATAGACTTTGTCCTTCACACTTACCTCTGCACTACACGCAAAAAAGGAATCAACTCATGAGTTTCGTCACGATCGGTCGAGCACCGGAACAATATCCGGAAAACAAGGAACTATACGTTCCTCTCACAAGTTTTTTGCCAATCCTCGAAGAGTATGCGGAAATATGGGAAACAAAAATCGTTGCAGACTGGCCAGATTTCGAGCCAGAACCACAACAACACACTCTCGATCATCAGGTTACTATCCATTTCTTTCATGAATATGAATCTATCCTGCCCCAAGAACACGATGCGTCTCCCTATACAGATCTCACAAAGATATTCGATTTCCCCTTCCACAAACCAATTGCCCACATCAAACTCACCGATGCTTCCTATGATGTAGTAACGAGGATTTTCCATGACTTTGATGGGATACCCGTTTGCTACATGAAGGGTCGGTCAGTATACATCGCCTTTGACTTTCTGCGCAGTTGTTGGAGCGACCACAGTACAATCCTGCAGCTCATCCTCACATGGATTTTCGCGCAAGACATGTCAGGCTGTCCTCCAAACGAAAGCGGGAAAGAACGCTTTCTCCAAAACCTGCAAAGACAACACAGGGAAACGAAAGTTGCATCAGCTCAAGACGTGATCGAGCGACAAAAAAAGGACGTGCATCTGTCAGTCTCCGAGTACCAAACCAAACTCACAAAGGAAATCCAAGAATCTGCTCTCCTTGAAACAAAGTACATCGACGCGATACGTGCACATAGAGAATTAGAGATCTTTGACCGTGAATTTGAACTCTCTGTTTCCAAGCGCGATCTTGGCAGAGACTTTGACCGCATACGGAGACTCGAAGGAGTACGGAATATCCGAATCCATGGAAAGATGGTCATCATTGCAACACATCCTCTCACGCAAACATATCCCCCTCCCGGTGTTACAAGTAAGGATATTGAGGTTACCGAGTACGATGTTGGTTCTGTTCAATTTTCAATTGATACCTCATGTGATATCACCAATGGGATAGGTTTCCAAACAATAGAGAGTGGTACTCACCGTAATAACTATTACAACACGACCATCTGTTTCGGCACAGGAGTAGACGGACTCAATATGACACTGAGCAAGCTCCTTGCTTTGTACAAAATACCCGACGTTGTAGCATATATCCTCACATTCTTCAGGGTTGTTGATGCCATCCCTGTAAAAATCACAGAGGAAACAACGAAGGCCTGGTCAAATGCACTTAGGCCTGTAGACACACTCATACTCAATGAGAGTGAGGCCCAGTGGGAAAGAGCGAGGGAACAGTACATTGCTCTCGGTGTGGTAAAACTCGCCGCTATCGGACAAAAAGAGAGAACAGAGAAACTCGCACAGCTTCAGATGCTCGAGTTCGCTGCGTTTCACGATCTAAGAAACTGTTGGGAACGTACTCAAACGCTGCGTCGGCTCAAAGATCATATTGCATTCCGTAGAGAATCAATTCCTGCACATGTGGAACAAGTTCTTTCTATGCTTGAGGACAATGCTGTTTTTCTCAAACTCGACTGCGACGGTGGAATACGGATATGGTTCTTTGAACCGTTCTTGTTTTCCTACCCTGCTCTTATCTGGCTGCGGGAAAATAGGAGTACGCGAGTCATTGCATTCTCTGAAAACTACAGACAGGAACTGCACACTGTGGTTGTACATCCCGACTCTTCTCCTGAAATACAGGACTACCAACAGCTCCTCCTGCACGCCGTAACCGGCATGTACAATGATGTCCTTAACGATGTGCTGCGCATCGTCAGTCGATGGAGAATCGCAGAGATTAAACAGGTTACTTGGGAATAATTCTACAGATCACACCCTCCTTTATGAAAAGGAGGGTGTTTTTTAGAAAGAACTTGATTAATGTCATAATCTGTGGTAAAAGTAAACGCAGACGCTAGTCTGTACAAAAACATAGTTATATCGGGAGATACTCTATGCCATACATTGATATCACACCAGAAGCGCGGGTGGATGTTTCGCTCGCGATACAGCTTTGCCCTGTTGAGATTTCAGGCATCGGAGAAGTCTCTTGTGACGGGGATGTCTACCATATCAGCGAAATCACAGTTTTCCCACAAGAGTGTTACCATTCACACACAACATTCGACCAAGATGCCTTTACGCGCTATGCACATGAACTCAACCGCAGGCGTGTGCAAACACGGGCGCCATCGGGTATGAATAAAAAACGCCTTTGGTGGCACAGCCACGTCTGGGGAACAGCGCGGTTTAGTCTGGTCGATACAGCATATATGGAAAAATTCGGCGCCGACACGCTGCTCCCCTTCAATCCTTTCCTTATCAGCATTGTCGGCAATAAGTTTGGCATTCTCACAACGCGGCTCGACGTTTTCAAACCACAACATAGAACGACATACGCAAGCCTGCCACTTTCTGATCCTGCGTATACACGAGAAATGCTCATTCGCCTCTACAAAGAGCGCATGCCGAGAATGCAACAGGTTGTACGTGATATGGTGACTATTGCGCCTTTCCCATTAGACCCCCAAACATGTAGACTCGATGATCTATCTCTACGGGAGAAGCCATGAACAGCACGCGTACCATCACGCTTGTCGGCGCAGGAAGTATCGGCGGCTTTGTCGCCTCCACACTTGCATACATGAGTAGGACGTACGATACACGCCTCATCGTCCTCGACCACGATACGGTTGAAGCTCATAACCGCACCAACCAGATCTACCGGCGGGAAGACATTGGGGTACCAAAAGTCACTGCATGTGCAGAGATTCTGCAACAGCTTGCAGAAGAAATGGAAACGCTTCCCTCTGCAAAAGAAGTGACGCAAAGTGATCGCTTCTACCATCCTGTCATCCTCGCTGTCGATAGCACACGGGCACGTCGCGCCATATTCTCCGCCATCCGGGATAGTTTTGTTTGTCCCTTTCTCGTCGATGCACGTTCCGGTATCGAATACGGAACGGTCTTTGTGCTCAATCCTATGGATCCCGATCATGCAGAAGCGTACCTTGCCACACTTCCCACCGAAGAAGATGCGAGTCCTGTTCCATGTGCGAACCCGGACGCTATTCCCCTCCTCTTTGCAATTGCAAGTATCGTTGCGCAGCATGTGAACGACTACTTCACCAAAGGCGTTGTTCACTTCAAAGAAACGGCTCTTAACTATTCGGTTATTGGGCCGTCCGTCGAAACAGTGGTCATCAACACCCTTTTGCTATAAGGAAAAAGTTATGGCACAGACGACAAAAGAACGCGAGCACGGTTCATCGCAGGAAGACGGCGATATGGTCGAGGTTTGGGTGAATATCCATAAAACGGACATAACAGTCCCTATCATGGTCAAAAGCGGAGCGACCGTATCAGACGTACTCGAGGCGATACAAGCCTACTACACATCGCTCGGTGGCACATTCAATCCCAATGGTTCCCAGGTGATGCTCAACGACAACCAGTATGTCATCGACCGTGAGGGAAACATCAAGGGAGATCTTGCGTACACAATTCACGCAGCCGCGACGTTTACGCTCACCCGTAACGTAACCGGCGGTCTCGGGCGATAGCATCGCCCGCATAAAAGTCCCCCTGATACATTTTGTATCAGGGGGACGAACATTATCGATGTTTCCGTACAACCTTTCGGAGCGCCACTACCATCGCGCGCGCAAACACCGGAGCCAGATCGACGGTTTGGATCCTGCCGCCGGAGGATTCTCTGTATCCGCCTTCTTCACCACGCGGGCGCGTATTGCCAAACCAAATATTATCAAATGGCGGACGATTTGAGTGCAGCGCAAGTTTTGTACTCCAGCCTGCCGTGCACACAGCATGTGTCGCTATAAAATACGTACCGAGTGCCCCAGCCGCGCGCAGTTGATGCGATGTTGCAATTGCCGTCGAACCCGTGCTTACTTCATCATCGCGAACCGCAACATACCGCCCTTTTACATCACCCACATTGCATGACACAGGCACCGCATCTCCATAGCTACGACGTATTTGCCGCAAAAAATCATCCTCACTAAAACAAAATCCGGTAACAACCTCATCACCATAGAGACGCTTTTTCGGCAACGCAACCACTGACGTTCCCGTCGCCTGTGCAAGAGCAATCGCGCGTCCAACCGAACCAAAATCAGGAGCATACACCACAAAGTTTGAGCGCCCGATCGTCTGCAAGAGCGGGGTCATTGCTTCCGCAAAGAGTTCCGTTGTATCGGCAATTGTCACAGGAAGTCCAAACTCTCTGCAAAATTTTTTTGTGCACACGACTGAATGCGGTTCACAGAGCACAAGATGGTCAACACCCCAGTGTTTTAGATCACCGATAAACCATCGAAGCCGATTGATCTCGTGGTGCTTGTCCTGGCGATCCTGCCGCCGATACCGCAGAAAACTCATGCCGAGTGTGAGCGACTTGCCTCCATACTGTTTTTTGCACGCAGTGATCATATCCCGCATCTCAAGTTCCAAACGATCTGTCGTCGGGCAGGCAAACAGGATGACATGTTTGCCTGCTATTTTCGCATACTCCGTCGGACGATGCCCAAGCTCACCGTCCGGCCAGCGTTCGGAAAGAATGTGATCAAAGGTCAACTTGAGGCCTGCTGTTCTGTTCATCAAAGCAAGCGCCTGTCGGTCAAATCGATACTGTTGGTCATCAAGCCCCCGATAGACAATGAATGTATCGGTACAGAGCATATATACATCTCCTCAAAAGAACATGCGACCTATGCGTTCCCGAATAATAATGACAGTTGTATTTTTTTTCAAGCATACATTGACTTTTAGTAATTTTAATGTTTTTTAGTGAGAAGATACTTTTCTCATCATCATAGGACGTACACACTTGGATGCAGTTCGAGGAAAAACGAGAAGCGGAGCAAGCCGTATTCCTCATACGGCGACGCGAGCATCGCACGTTTTGACAAAGAAATGCGCCAAGTGCGTAGGTCCTACATCATAAGGAAAGGGTGCTCGATGCACATTGAACTCAACACGGATCAAGTTGATCCGTTTCATATACTTACAAGCACACGGATGGTCCTCAAGGATGCGGAGCTCGTAAGCATCAACACAAATGCTCTACCGGCACTTGGGAAGGTCCTCGAAGAGATCATGCCTGCCATGAAGACCCGATACATCGGAACCAACAAAGAACAGGACGTGGCCTCTGCTGCCCAAAAAGCATTCATTCTCAATACACTTAATTTTTGTTTTTGGGCAGAACAGAATGCTCCCATTTGGACCATTGAGTGGCCCAAGGGAAAAATTCACAGAGGAGGTGTATATGCTCTCATGGCAGCACTTGATCGCGCGGAAGCAGACGGGTATCCAATCTATAATGCGACGTATCTCTCGCACCTTTCACTCCGAGATGCACGCTCTATTTGGAGAAGTGAAACAAGCGCATCCATACCCCTTCTCCATGAGCGAGTAAAAAATCTCCGCGAAGCAGGCAGGGTGCTTTCTCGCCTCGCGAACGGCAATTTCCTCAATGTTATAGAGTCAATAAACCACGATGCAATTGACCTTACGCGAGCACTCATCAAGAACTTTCCTTCCTTTAACGACACGACGCAATTCAATGGAAAACGGGTGTACTTTTACAAGCGCGCGCAAATCTGTGCTCACAGCATCGCACTGCTCTCCTCTCTCTTTCCCAAACTTGCTTTGCATAATACAGAACAACTCACCGCGTTCGCAGACTACCGCCTACCCCAAGTGTATCGGCATTTTGATATCCTGCACCTCCATAAAAAACTTGCCGATACAGTGGACACCTATCAGCTTATTCTGCAAGATTCGAGGGAAGAAATAGAAATCCGTTCAGCAACGATATGGGTCGCGGAGCTCTTGCGCCAATACTTCGGCGGAACATATACCGTACGAGACATCGACTTCGCAAGCTGGCTGCTTTCACAGAAAATAAAGAATGATATGCTCCCGCATATCCGTGTGTACACGATCTGCTACTAAAAATTCAAGCTTCGGCAGATATCCCTGCCGAAGCTTTCAGTTTTCTGCAAAACCTTTCCATGCATGCACACACGGTATATAGTGCTTTATAGCTGTTCATAGAATCTTTTGACCTATGGAGTATTTGTATGCGGAGCGTATTTTTGTCAAAAATTGGAGTAAAAAAAGCGCGTACGGTCTTGCATCTATGCAACACAGCGTATGGCTTTCGAGCATCAGCGCTTCCCAATGGATATCCGCAAATCTGGTCACGTGACAACGGTATTATCGCACTCGGCATACTTGCCCTAAGAGATACCTGGCTTATGGGAACCGTCCGCGCTGCACTTGTCACCATGCAAACATACCAGTCAAAACGGGGCCTCATCCAGCTCAACGTTATGCCTAATGAAAGTATCGTGAGCACTGAAAACGCAGGGGCAGTCGACAGCAACCTCTGGTACATTATCACCCATGCAGCATATTTCCACACACTCGGCGACAAAGACTTTCTCCTTGAGTCATGGAATGCCATCAATAGAGCACTGCAATGGGTCGAGTATCAAGACATGAACGAAGATGGGCTCCTTGAAATTCCCGAGGCAGGAAACTGGATGGATCTTTTCAGTGTCCGGTACAACACCCTTTACGACAATGTACTCTACTATATGGCTCTCCGCTCGTACCAATATATGGCACGCTCGGTAGGCACCCCACAAGATCACCACCAGTTTGCAACAACACCCGAAGCGGTCGCCGAGCGGCTCAATGCGCTCTTTTGGATTGACCGATGCTGGCACGCAGGACATTTTTCCGAACACCTTGAAAAACTCAAAGCCATGCGTCTCGAATGGTTCATGCTCTATCAGAACATGGGCGCTGTCTCAAGCAGACCCTTTTACTTTCCCTGGGTCGGTTTCCGTGAGTATGGAGATTTTTTCGACAGTTTTGGCAATATACTCGCGATCCTCACCGGCATCGCAGACGAATGTAAACGAGACAAGATTCTCACATACATGCGGCAAGTACATATCGCAGAACCATATCCGACGAAAGCAATCTACCCCGCAATACGCCCAGGTGACCCCATGTGGCGTGACTATTACCGCAGCAGGAATCTCAACATGCCGGATCACTATCACAACGGTGGTATCTGGCCCATGCTCGGCGGTTTTGAGGTAGCACTCCTTGTCTATTGTAAAAAATGGGAGCAGGCAGAAAAAGCTTTCGCAAAACTTACCAAAGCAGTAAACGCAGGAATATCGAAGCAGTGGGAATTCAATGAGTGGCTCCATGGCAAAACGGGAGAACCCATGGGATTTCCCTTTCAAGCATGGTCTGCAAGCAGTTTTCTCTTCGCAGAGAGCTGCCTCGCACTCAAGCGCGTTCCCTTTTTTGAAGACATATTCTAGTCAAAAAAACAGCCCCCGAAATAATCGTTTCGGGGGCATATCATGATCATAGCTGCAACTCCTGTTTTTCACGGAGTGCCTCGGCATATACTGCACGTTCAAGCGGACATCTATCTTTCAATCCACATTCTGGTTCAATGCGTCCGCCCACAACGCGTTCCCGCACATAGTGCGCAATAATTTCATCGGTCCCGACGCCCCAAGCGGCAACAGGCGAAACAACATCGCTTGTCGACATAGACAAGAAGTGTACATGTTGAGCGGGAACATTCACAATCGTCCCGGCAAGAATATTTGGTGCCGGAGGAATGCACACCGTGTAAATACCATGTACGTGGTGCTTGCTTCCTGCCGTGATAAGTCCCGATTGAAATGTCTCACTGTTAAATACATGTACAAAGACCGGCCGTTCAAAACGAGCGAGAAATGGAACATCGCCATCCTCGCCGCCAAACCGCGTAACAATCTTCTTAAAAAAATTATAAAGCGGAATCAACGAAAGCAGATGCGTTTCAACCAGATCCTGCAATTTCTTGCCCGTCTTTTTCATAACGAAAGTACCCGTAAGAAAAAGCAGGGCAATGATCATCATGAACACAAGTACGGTGCCAAAAAGCTGCTGCAACCCGCGAAAAAATGGTACCCGTTCAAAAAAATGATTCAAGAACGGAATATGCACGATCAAGCGAGCCGGCATATCAAGCCAGCTCGCAACAATAACATACACCTGGGCAACAGCAAGAAATGGAAACACTGCAGCAAGGCCTACGAACACTTTCTGAAATAGGTGTGCATTCGTTCTCCTCTTCTCACGAGGCTCCATGCTCGACCTCCTTTGTTCTCAACTCGTATGACGCAAAGAAATTTCTCCCATCATTATCCATATTTTTAGATACTTGACAAGTACATAAAATCATTGACAAAAAGAATTCCTTGCTTACACTGGAGCAAGATATCCTGTTCCATCACACAGAGAAGGAGTGCTTTTATGCGTGCCGTCGTCATTGATTCCGAAGTTCTCGATCCCCGTCATAGTGAAGATTCATTCTATAAAACAAAAACTGCGAACCGGCATCTGCAACATCCCAAGGTTCTCCTTGCAGATTTGCCCGAACCACACCTAGGACCCACCGACATTCTCATCAACATCCGTGCGTGTGGGCTCTGTGGCAGCGATATTGCCATGACATCAACTGATACAGATGGCTTTGTGCAATACCCGTTTATGATGTCAAGTTTCATCGTACCCGGACACGAGTTTGCAGGACAAGTCGCTCTCTATGGGAAAGACGTTCGGACATACTGGCCGGATATACAGGTCGGAGACTGTGTCACCGCCCAATGCGTCCTTAATTGCGGTTATTGCAATGCTTGCAAGGTCGGATTATTCGACATGTGCGAGCACGGTGACGAAATTGGTTTTACAAAAAATGGCGGCCTGGCACAATTTTGCGTTGTGGACATGCGCCATGTGTGGAACCTTGCGCCGCTGCTTCGAACATTCGATACAGTTGCAAATGTTTTTCTCGCCGGAAGCCTTGTCGAACCGCATGCTGGAGTTTTCAAGGCGATAACGGAAAGCAATTTTGCCCCGGGCGATTCCGTACTTGTCCTCGGCCTGGGACCCATCGGCCTTGCAGCTCTTAACATATTCCAGGCGCTTGGTGCCGGATCTATCATCGGCTGCGACCCATCGAGCAGACGCCGCACCCTTGCAAAAGATATCGGCGCTTCTTGTGTCTATGATCCGACAGCAATACCTATGCAGATAGCTGTCGAGCTCGAAACGCGCAATCAGGGTGTCTCTGTCATCTTCGAAGCATCTGGCGTTGCCGAAAAAAATTGGGAAGGGATCACAGAGATCATTGCTATGGGTAAGCCGAATATACAACTCATATTCTTCGGCCAGTCGAAAAAAGATTTGGTCATCAATCCGCAGCCTTTCATACAAAAGTACGTACGTTTTTCCGGTTCACACGGCCATACGAAAGTATGGGATCGTCTCATTAAACTCTTCGCAGCAAAACGGATCAACCCTCTCAAAATGATCACACAAACGATATCGCTTGAGATCATTCCGGTCCTCCTTCCCCTCGGTCTCTTTGGCACAAACGAAGGTAAAATAACCGCGATACTTTAGTTAGAGGAGTACGCTCATGCAGCTCGCATTCAAGTGCAATGCATTCGCAGGACGGAAAAACGCGATTGAATATGCCGCAAGCTCGATCAGCAATGCGGGGTTTACAAGCATTGGTCTTGTGTATGATCTACCGTACCTTTGGCATTCTGATGCTACGCCAACGGGCACGGCAGCAATTGCGCGTATCCTCATGAGAAAATACCTCGCTGTTGCATCGGTAAGTTCCTGCACGGCAAGCGGTTATTATCGCAGTCTCGACGATCTCACTCCTCCAGGACAGCGTTTCGGCCCCTCATTCGCCTCCCAAAACCACGCGGAACGACAATTGCGCATTGATCATACGAAGATGGTTATCGACTTCGCAACAAAACTCGGTTGCTCGTTCGTTGATATTTCGACGGGCTATCAGCCATGTGATCTCGATTTCGCAACCACATGGCGACACACGCGCGACTGCCTCGTCGACATCTGCACGTATGCAGAGCAGCGAAATGTGTTCATCAACATTGAGTATGAACCGGGAACATTCGGTCGCGGAGGCCTCTTTGTCGGCAGTGCACTCACAGCCCTTGCGATGTGTGAAGATGTCAAATCGCCTTTCCTTGGCATCAATCTCGATCTCATCCACGCCGCTGTATGCGGGGAAGATATTCCTGCGACAATACGGCTTCTCCAAAATCGACTTCATGTTGTCGAGTTTGATGATATGCACACGCTCGTCGACCAACACGGTATTCTCCGGCGCAAGCATGAGCATATCATCCCCGGTGACGGCGAGCTTGCCACGCAGTATCCTGCAATTTTTGGCGCGCTTGAGGAGATCAAATTTCGCGGACCAGTCGTGGTCGAGCTTTACAACCATTTCGATAAAGACCCCGACGAGGCGTGCAGAAAATCCTACGCCTATCTTATGAAAAATTTCGGAAAATATTTCGCCTGACCCTAAACAAAACCGCCCCACTCTCTACGTGGGGCGGTTTCATTTTACTGCATCTTCGAAATACGTTCTATCTTTTTACTTCGACATCGCTGATGACAATCGCTTCGACAGGAATATCACGCGCACCTGTCTTAACGGCACCAATCTTATCCACAACGTCCATACCTCCTATCACTTTGCCAAACACCGGGTGTTTGCTGTTTAAATAGTCGTTATTCACGAGATTGATGAAAAACTGGCTGCCGCCGGTATTCGGTC
>JAHFLU010000081.1 GCA_023264615.1 bacterium
CTCGCTGAGACAGTCCGGTTTTGTTTTCTATTGCGGTTCAGGCTGTGCTTCGAGTAAAATAGAAACTATGATTCTACTTTGGATCGGTGTTTTCATCGGGTCGCTGCTCGCGCTTCTTAAGGGTTCAGACTGGCTGTTGCGTGGAGCAGAGCGGATCGGTGTTCACTTCAAACTTTCGCGTTTTACCATTGGAGTTTTGATTGTGGGCGTGGGGACATCGCTGCCGGAATTGGCATCGAGTATTTCCGCGATTTTCCATGGTATGACGGAAATTGCAAGCGCAAACGTTATCGGGTCGAATATATACAATATTCTCTTTATTATTGGTATCACGGCGATTATCGGAAAGAAACTGACGGTTACAAAAGATCTTATGGACTCGGAGCTCCCGATTTTTCTCGTTGCGACTATTATATTTCTCGGTGTTGCGTACGATGGAAAGATTGGTTTTGTGGAAGCACTTCTTTTGTTTTTAGGCTATCTCATCTATCTGTTCCATACGCTTCGGGATACGGAAGATTTTAATCCGGTAGTTACCGATGTAAAACGTGATGTGAAATTACTACGGTCGAAATTGGGAGGCATTTTCCTCGTGTTTTTTCTTGGACTTGCTGGGGTACTCGCAGGGGCAAAATTCATGGTTGATGCTGTTATCCAGATTGCGGAAGTTTTGCATATTGCCCCCGAAATAGTGTCGCTTACCGCAGTCGCTCTGGGAACGGCGCTGCCCGAGCTTTTCATATCGATACGGGCGCTCAAGCAAGGCAAGAGTGATATCGCGATCGGCAACGTATTTGGTTCCAATGCCTTTAATCTTCTCATGGTAATCGGTGTGACCGGTTTATTTTCAACAGTAACGATCAGCAGTGTTTCGTATACCATAGGCCTGCCGATGCTTGCAGCCTCGACATTTATTTTTCTTGTATTCGGCATCTCAAAAAGCGTTTACCGATGGGAAGGATTTATGCTTCTTGTGCTCTTTGCGTTTTTTATACTACGGGTACTTGGTATCGGTTAAGTCACGAAGAAAAGAGTTCTTCAACAACCGCTTTGACAAGAGCGCCATCAGCTTTTCCTTTGAGGTCTTTCATGACTGCGCCAACGAGTATGCCCATTTTTGATTTGTCTGTAACACCAAGTTCTTTTTTCTTTACTTGTGCGATCGGTTGTATTTCTTCACGTGTCATCATTTCCGGTAGATATGTTTGAAGGATTGCGAGCTCGGCCTCTTCTTTTTCTGCCAGTTCTTCACGGTCGCCCTTGCGGAATTGTTCCATAGAATCGATACGCTGTTTGGTGAGACGCTTGATGACGGCGAGTGCCTCATCGTCAGTGAGGATGTGCTGCGGCGTTCTTTTTGTTGCGACGAGTTCGTTTGTGAACGCTGTGAGCATGCCGCGTAAAACTTCAAGTCGGAGGGTCTCCCGTGCTTTCATTGCTTCTTGTATCTCTTTCCGGATTTGTTCTTGAATCATATATGTGTAGTATAGCATTTTGAGAGCAGAGCGGCAGGATGGTACAATTTGTGCAATGGAAGGATCAACGGTTTTGATATTTGCAGGTATTGTGACTGTTCTTATAGTGAACGGTATTTTTTTCATATATCTGGTGCGGCGGAATAGGAGCGAGAGCGGGACAGCATTTGAAGAACGCGAACAAAGCCTGATACTCTTGCAAAACCAGATGATGGAGCTTTCTCGAGCACTCGATAGCCGCCTACAAGAGTCGAGCCGTGTGATGAATGAATCCATGCGTGACCAACAGCTCTCGTCGCGGGATCAGTTTTCCCAGTCGCAGCATCTTGTGCAAAGTATTAACCGCCAGATGATGGATCAGCTTGTTGAGCTTCAGAAGCGGATGAGCGAATCGCAAGAATCAAGCAAGCAGGTACTCACAATTGCGGAGCAGCTACGCAATCTCGAAAAAGTTCTCAAACACCAGAAACAACGCGGGAATCTCGGCGAAGCGAGTCTGGAGCTTGTTCTTCAAAACATGCTTGCGCCGACGCAGTACAAGATGCAATATCATTTCAACGATGGCGATGCGGTGGACGCGGTGATCCATACGCGCGAGGGCATGATTCCTGTTGATGCGAAATTTTCCCTCGACAACTATAACCGTGTCGTGAACGAGACGGACGATATTCGGAAGGCAGAATATGAAAAAGAGTTCAAAAATGACCTCAAAAAGCGCATTGACGAAACCGCGAAATACATTCGACCGGGAGAGGGAACACTGCCGTTCGCGTTTATGTTCATTCCTGCCGAAGGTATTTACTATGACCTCCTGGTCAACGAAGTGGGATCGGTAAAATCAAACACACGCAGCCTTATCGACTACGCATATCAGGATAAGCATGTGATCATCGTTTCTCCGACGACGTTTACGGCGTATTTGCAATCAGTTTTGTATGGATTTCGTGCATACAAGATCGAGCAGCAAGCGATGGATATTCGGGAAAATGTAGACAAGTTAGGCAAGCATATCGCCGCATACGACGAATTGTATAAAAGACTGGGGAGTTCTCTTTCAGCAACCGTGAACCACTACAACAATGCGTACAAAGAACTCAACAAGATTGACAAGGATGTCTACAAGATTACTGGCACAGAAGCCGCGATTGAGACACTCTCTGTTGACCGGCCAATGAAAGAGGATGTTGACTAATACGTTTTCTGCGATACGTTAGAAGAAGTGTTTTTCTAAAGAGGAGGTTGTA
Organism: bacterium; assembly: GCA_023264615.1. Taxonomy (GTDB): domain Bacteria; phylum Patescibacteriota; class Minisyncoccia; order Phycocordibacterales; family VMGT01; genus VMGT01. The sequence goes on from JAHFLU010000081.1 coordinate 2,720, forward strand.
TGGGAACACAAGGTTCTTGCAGAGGTTCTT
>JAHFLU010000082.1 GCA_023264615.1 bacterium
CATTTCTGCCGGGCATTGAAGCGAGCCGTTTATATTTTAACGATGGAGCGGGAGAAAGACGCCTCTGGGAACCGCGTAGAAACAGTGATGTTGCAAAACTTTTCATGGATACAAACGGCAAGAGTATTCTTTCGGGAATCTATACGCGCGATATCATCGATGAATCAAACAGTCTGCCGCTCACACCCCCGCCGCTCTTTGGTTTTAATATTTACAAAGGCTTTATCTCATTCATGAATGGGCTTGTTTCTCTCGGCACGATACGCGAGTGGCGTGCGTTTCCGTACGATTGGCGCATGGATTTGAGCGATGTGGTGAGTACTGGCGCACTGCAAGCAGACAGATCTTTTCTCGATATTGTTGCAGAAATTGAAGACCTTGCGGCGACCTCTGCGACGGGAAAGGTGACGATCATTGGGCACAGCAACGGCGGCCTGCTCGGGAAATTAATTATTGACGAGCTTGTATTGCGCGGAGAAGCGGGAATTGTGGATAAACTTATTCTTGTCGCAACGCCGCAAGTGGGAACACCGAAAGCGCTTGCAGGACTGCTCCATGGGGACGGTCTCGACATGCCGGAAGGAAATGGCTTTCTCATGAGCAAGGTGACTGCACGCGAACTTTCGACGAATATGCCCTCTGCCTACACACTTTTGCCGTCGAAAAGCTATATGGGGAGAGTCATTGATCCGGTCATCGAATTTGACCCTCTTGCGACCGTGGTCGCGGGTTTTCGCTCGCTCTACGGATTTGCCATTAACACTGCGCCTGAATTAAACAGTTTTTTACGCGGGGATGCTGGTACTCGCGCACAGCCGGAATCAAACGATGTGGATACGCCGAACGTCGCAAACAGCCTGCTGTATAGACATGCGCAGGCACTCCAGGAAAGGCTCGACACGTGGTCTGCTCCCTCGAGCGTTCGGGTATACCAGATCGCAGGCTGGGGTTTACCGACGCTGCGCGGTTTGTATTATACGGAGCGAGAGATTATACAATGTAACGAGAATTTGTCAGCGTGTCTTCCGAGTGCTGTTTTGGATCGCAGACCGATTTTTACAACAGATGGGGATGAGACTGTTGTGAGTTCGAGTGCGGCATATACTAATAACATTACAACGTATTATGTTGATTTGCTTAAGTACAATCGGTTTTTTGAAGGTAATAAAAGTAGGAGACATGCAGACTTTCTTGAAGTCAATTCAGTACAGGATCTGATAAAGAATCTGATAGAAAATACATCTGTGTTGCCACAATATGTTAGTTTAATAAAGCCATCACGTCTCCCCAACCTCCGCCTCCGTGTCCACTCTCCTGTTTCTCTGGATGTGTCTGATTCTTTCGGCAGACATACCGGTATCGGGCAGGCCACCGGAACCGACTTTCGGTATGTACAAGAGGAGATACCGAATAGCTCTTATATGGAATTTGGCGAAGGAAAATATATCAGTGTGGATGGAGAGGGAGACTATGTGGTCAACGTGCAGGGGCTCGACGCAGGAACATTTACACTCGGCATTGATACGGTCGTTGACGATATCGTTACCGGGACGATTGAATACAAGGATATCCCGGTCACTGCAAGTACGACTGGTTTTATCACGGTGCATGGGATAGCAAGCACGTCAGATCTCGTTCTCGATACCGACGGTGATGGGGCAACGAACATTTCTCTCGGAGTAGGTGGCGCTGTCAGTGCGGATGAGTATCTTTCGCTTATCGAGGGATCCGTGAAGCATCTAGGTCTTTCAAATGATGCACGGAAACAGATACAGAAACGACTCGATGACATTGAAGAAGCAATTGAGAAACAAGAAAAATGCAAGAAAGAATGCACAGCTTCCAAAATGCGTGAAAAAATAGTGGAGGAAATCGATGACCTTTCGGATTTACTCCGGAAGCTGTATAAAAAGGGACGTATTTCGTTTAACGATGCTCAAGTACTTTTAGAAATGATTGAGCACCTGCGATTGTTGGTGGTAATATAAAGGTGCATGGATTATAAAAGAGTTCTGAACATTGCTATTGTTGTTTGCTTACTGTTTTTTGTTTTAGGAATTGTTTTTGTTGTCCCAGAAAGCACAGGACTATGTTCTTTACAGGATGGTATTTGTATTAATGACCTTAGCTTTGGTTATGGCGAACCACTTATCTATTCTGCTTTTTTTCTTGGAATAATATTTGTTGTTCTCCGTTTTGTACCGAAAGAGGTTGTTAAATGGTGGTTTTATTTTGGAGTTTGGTACGTGCCTCTTGCTGGGCTTTGGATTATTTCAACCCCATATAATAGTGGTGCTTTTCTTAATCCCCCCAAAGATACAGTAGTCTTTGCGCTCGGTGGGATATATATGGCTGTGAGTGTTGTTATTATTCTCGCTCGTCTCACAATTCTAAAACTGCACAAGAAGAAAAAATAGCGCTGATACATACTTACTTATGTATATTCATTGCAAAAAAAGACATGCAATGAGGGCGTGATTCGAGATGAATCACGCCCTGAATGGGTTTAGCTATGAGCTATGGACACGGCCGCCAGTATGCGGCTGTATGACAGGGACTTGTGGGGAAGTTCTGTGGCGCCGGGGAGACATCCATGTCCATGGTTCATCGAACCAGCGCGGCTCGCTCGGGCGGGGCCAGAACCAGCTCCACTGTTTTCCCCACGCGCGGTTGAGCATGGGCTGTAGGTCTTTGCGGAACTCTACCTGGAAGCTCGCTATAAGCATGCTC